>JBAQHW010000298.1:0-6800 GCA_049288525.1 Xanthobacteraceae bacterium | reverse complement strand
GCGCAGCGCCGCAGCGATGCATTGAGCGTTAGGACGCCTGCCGCAGCGCGCTGCCGTCGCGTAAGCCCTGCAGGATCGCCTTGGCGCGGGCCATGGAGAAATCCCGTGTCTTCTGGTCGAAGGCTTTCCCCGCCGCGGGCATCATGTAGCCGTGATCGACGCCCGGGAAGATGTGCAAATCGAGATTCGGAAAGTGCGGCGCTGCGGCACGATAGGCGTCGAGCACCGGCGCTGGAGCCGCGTGATCCTTGTCGCCCCAGATGATGCAGACGGGTGCCTTAACGCCGTCGAGCTCGCCGATGTAATCGAGAAGGTTGGTGCCGTGGCAGGAAACGCCTGCGGCATAGCCGAGCCGCTTGGGGGCGATGATCGCATAGGGCCCACCGTAGCAGAAACCCATCACCGCAGCGTTGCCGTTGAATTGCGGCAAGCCGCGCAGGTGAGCCAGCGTGTCGGCGAGATCGCGTTCGCCGGTCTTGATGCGTTCCAGGCGCGGTTGCGCGCGGGTCTTGGAGCGCTCGTCGCTGCGCGGCAGCGGTCCCGGCACCGTGCGCCAGAACAGATCGGGCGCTGCGACGACGTAACCAGCCGCGGCAAATTCATCGGCGATGGCGCGAATATCGGCATCGACGCCGTGGATCGCAGACGCCAGCACCATCGCCGGTACCGCGGCGTCGGTCTTCGGAACAGCGAGATAGCAATCGAATTCGCCGCCGTCGCTCGAGCGAATCTTGACGTTCTGGCCTGACATGCATTCCTCCAATGGTGAAGCGTTCAGTTTTTGAAATCGTCTGGGACGAGCTCGATCGGCGTGCCGTGCGGGGTCCGCGCGCAGGCGCGCTCCCAGGCAACGCGGGTTTGCGCCAGCACGGCAGCATCGGCGAGGCCTTTGGCGGTGACGATGCGCTCCAGCGTCGCGAGCCAGTGATGGTAATAGGTCTCCCCGGAGTCGGGATCGCCGGAGGCCTGCGCCTTCTTGATCTCGTCGCCGAGCGCCGATGCCCATTCCGTCCAAGTAAACAGGCCACGCTCGTTCAGCGCCAGCGCCAGCGCGAACGCTTCGGCTTGCCACGGCGCGCCGAACACCGGCCCCTCGGCATTGCGCGGAATGCTGGCGACGGCGTCAGTGGCGCGTAGCGTAGCGGCGTCGCCGTTCATGCCGGCTCCAGATAGGGCTCAAAAGCTTCAATCGAAACCTTGAGCGACGGTTCGGCGGTGTCGCCCCACAAGTCGCGGCCCGCGAACACGACCGTATAGAGCCACTGCGGCTCCTCGCCTTGGCCGAGCGCGGCGGCGTCGGGAAACACATGGCAGCCGCGCAGCGCTTCGACGGTGCCGACCTTGCCGCGCGCGTAGCGCGGCAGCCGCGTATGTGTTTGCGGATGAATGTTCCTCGTGCGCACGCGATCTCCGGGCGCAAATCGCGCCGGTGTCTGAGCCGGCCGGGCGAAAGAACCGCGGGTCAGCGAATTTGACACGTCTGCGGCATCGAGTCTGCGTCTGAGCGTTTTGCCTGGGTGCAGTGCATGGCCGGCCTTGATCTCGTCGGCGCGGGCAAGGCCGAGCTTGACCAAGAGATTTTCCAGCCGCAGCGCCCATTTCTTGTAATAGGAGCTCGACAGATAGACGTCCGGCGGCAGCTCTTCGATGGCCGCGCGCGACTGGTCGATATTGAATGCACCCGCGTAGCTCATGGCGCGGTTGATGGCGAGGCAATGCCCCTCCCATTCGGCATGAAAAACCGGCTCGTTCGGCTCCGGCTCGACTTTGCCGAAACCGTGCATACCGCCCATATCGTGGATGCCGTCCATCAGGCGGCCTTCGGATTTTTGGCGAGCCCGGTGCCGATCATGCTGTCGCGGGTGACAAGCACGGCGAGTTGCTCCTCGTTCCAGCCGTCGGTGCCGGGCGGGCGCATCGGCAGGACCATGAAACGCGTCTCTGCGGTGGAGTCCCAAACCCGGATATCGATATCGGGCGGCAACGTGACGCCGAAATCGCCGAGCACGCCGCGCGGGTCGTTGACCGCGCGCGAGCGATAGGGCGCCGACTTGTACCAGACCGGCGGTAGGCCAAGCACCTCCCACGGATAGCAGGAGCACAGCGTGCAAACGATCATATTATGCAGCTTCGGCGTATTCTCGACGGCTATCAGGTGGTCGCCGACCCGGTTCATCAGCCCGAGTTCGACCACGGCCTTGCTGGCATTGGCAAGCAACGCCGTTTTGAACGCCGGGTCGCTCCACGCTTTGGCGACGACGCGCGCGCCGTTATGGGGACCGACCTTGGTCTCGTAGGCCTCGATGATGACATCGATCGCGGCCGGATCGATATAGCCTTTTTCCGCCAGCACGGTCTCCAGAGCGCGCACCCGCAACTGCATCTCGGAGAGCTCCGACGCGTGCGCATGATGGTCGTCGTGTTCGCGGCTTTGCGGCATTGTGGTTCCGGGAGCAGAGGCCGCTTCGCAGCGGCGTCAAAGGCACATTATAGTACGGCCGCCGCGCCGGGAAACCCGCGCCGGGACTGCAATTGCAAGAGGCGGGGGGAGGCCCATGGCGGCAGCCGACATATTCGATCTTCACGGCCAAGTCGCACTGGTGACTGGGGCATCGAGTGGACTGGGGGCGCGTTTCGCCGAATGCCTCGCCGAAAATGGCGCCGCCGTCGTCCTTCTGGCGCGGCGTGCCGATCGGCTCGACAGCGTCGTCGCCCGCATCGAACGGTCCGGCGGCAAGGCGGTGGCGGCCGAGGCCGACGTGCGCGACCGTACCGTGATGGCGGCGGCGTTTGACGCCGCGGAGAAGGCCTTCGGAACGGTGACCATCCTGGTCAACAATGCCGGTGTCGTCAGCGCCGGGCGGGCCATCGATCTGGCGGAAGAGGAATGGCGGCGCATCCTCTCGACCAATCTCGACGCGGTATTCTTTTGTGCGCAGGAGGCGGCGCGCCGCATGCTTGCGGCCGGCAAGGCGGGCGCCATCGTCAACATCGCTTCCGTGCTCGGCTTCGGCGTCGACAAGGGCGTCATCGCCTATGCGACCGCCAAGGCCGGCGTGGTTCAGCTCACCAAGGCGCTGGCGCTTGAGCTCGCGTTCAAGGGCATCCGCGTCAACGCCATCGCGCCAGGCTGGATCGTTACCGAGCTCAATCGCGATTATCTGAAAAGCGAGCGCGGCGCCGTGCTCAAGCGCGAAATTCCAATCGGCCGGTTCGGCGAGGAGCGCGACCTCGACGGCCCGCTGCTGCTGCTCGTCTCGGACGCCGGCCGATTCATCACCGGCGCTACCATCGTCGCCGACGGCGGCCAGATGGTGGCGTTACGCGGCTAGTGGAGCGGATTTGACATTCGCTACCCACCCAGCCGCGAACTCGTGAAGCGAATGTCGAATCCAAAGCTCCACTAGCACTAACATTTGCTAGTGGTCCTTTGATTCTAACATTCGCATGAAAGCCTGCCGAACCGGGATGCGAATGTTAGAATCGGACCACTAGAATGGACGCTCAACAGATTGCTCTCGTGTTCGTCGGCGCGGTCGCCGGCGGTCTCGTCAATGGGCTGACTGGATTCGGTACGGGGCTGACCGTTCTCGGCATCTGGCTGTATGCAATCTCTCCGACCGTGGCGGCGACGCTGGTGATTTTCTGCTCCTGCGTTTCCCAGACGCAGACACTGCCGATGATCTGGCGCAGCATCCGCTGGGAATATGTGCTGGCATTCGTCGTGCCTGGCGTGCTTGGCGTTCCGCTCGGCACGCTGCTGTTGCCGCATATCGACCCGCGCCTGTTCAAGATCGGCATCGGCGTTTTTCTGGTCGCCTATACGGGTTATGTGCTGACGCGGCGGGTCGAATTCAAAAGCCGCTGGGGCGGAATTGCCGCCGATTGCATCGTTGGTTTTGCCGGCGGCGTTCTGGGTGGCTTGGCCGGCCTGTCCGGCGTGCTGCTGGTGGTGTGGACCGATGTCCGCGGCTGGAACAAGGAGCATCGCCGCGGCGTGATCCAGATTTTTAACATCGCGATCCTGATGCTCGCTTTGGTGTCGCATGCGATCTCTGGCCTGTTCACACGCCAAGTGGCGCTGGCCGCAATTGTCGCCTTGCCCGGCACGATCGGCGGCGCGTGGCTCGGCGGTTTCATCTACCGCCGCATCGCCGACCGCAGCTATTCGCGCGCGATCATGATGTTATTGTTGATTGCCGGCCTCGTGCTGATTTTTACCAGCCGGTGATTGCGCCGGCTCTGCGGCGATCGTCTCAGCGAGTGCGGATGATGCGAGGCGGGGGAGGAGGCGGAAGTTGCTGGGGCCGAGTCGTGCCGGTCCCGAACTGCGTACCCTGCGTTATCACCTGTCCGGCGTCGTTGAAGCCGGTATCGGTCGGCAGCCAGGGCGTATTGCGACGGTTATTGTCAGCCGGCCTTGGACTGCTCGCGTACGAGATTGATGATGCCGGAGAAATCCATGGCGCTGTGCCCGGCGCGGGCGAATTCGTCGTAGATTTCGGCGGCGTGCGCGCCGATGGCGTTCTTCACATTTACCGATTTCGCGGCTGCGCGCGCGAGCTTGAGATCTTTGAGCATCAAGGCGACGGCAAAGCCCGGCTTGTAACTGTTGTTCGCCGGGCTTGTCGGCACCGGCCCGGGCACCGGGCAGTAGCTTGTCAGCGCCCAGCATTGGCCGGACGACGCCGAGGCGACATCGAACAGCGCCTGATGCGACAGACCGAGCTTTTCGCCCATGACGAAGGCTTCGCCGAGGGCGATCATCGAAGCGGCGAGGATCATGTTGTTGCAAATTTTTGCCACCTGGCCGTTGCCGGGCTCGCCGCAGTGGACGATGCGCTTGCCCATACGCTCGAGGATCGGCTTGCCGCGCGCGAAGGCGTGTTCGGTGCCGCCGACCATGAAAGTCAGCGTCGCCGCCTTGGCGCCGCCGACGCCACCGGAGACCGGAGCATCGAGCGTGGCGAGGCCGCGCGCGGCGGCAAGCGCATGCGCCTTGCGCGCGCTCGTCACGTCGATGGTCGAGCAATCGATGAATAGCGTGCCTTGGCGGGCATGCGGCACGATATCGTTCCAAACCGACAGCACGTGTTCGCCCGCCGGCAGCATGGTGATGACCACGTCGGCGTCCTCGACGGTGCTGGCGGCGTTGGCGACGATCTGGATACCGTCCCGGGCCGAGGCCTCGCGCAGTGCCGGTAACAGGTCGAAGCCGAGAACGTGCTCGCCCGCTTTGACCAGATTGGCGGCCATCGGCGCGCCCATGTTGCCGAGACCGATGAAACCGATTGCCGGCATGTGCGTATCCTCCCTAACTGTAATTGTCGAATTTCAGTTCCAGATCGCCGACGGATTGGAAGTGGCGGGCGACGATCTCCGGCGTAACGTCTCCAAGCCGGTCCGGCCGCCAGGCCGGCTTGCGGTCCTTGTCGACAATCGCTGCGCGGATGCCTTCCATGAAATCATGCCCGGCAATGCAGGCCAGCGCGATACGGTAGTCCTGCTGGAAGCATTCCTCAACGCGTTTGAATTTCGCGGCGTCGCGTAGGTTGCGCAGCGTAACCTTCAGCGAAGTCGGTGACGCTTTGCGCATCGTTTCGAGTGCCGCGCGCGCATCTTCATTATCGCACATCGACAGCGCTTCAAGAATCTCTTCGATCGTGTCGCCGCTGAAACATGGCATGATCCAGTGCAACGCTTTCGGAATTTTGCCTGGCGTCGGGGACGTTTCAAACTTTCGGAGTGCGGGGCGAATCTCCGGGCCGCTACGACAATTGGCAAGCGCCGCGGAAAGCTCGCCAAGACGGGATGACGGAATATGACTATTTGCCAATCCGCACATCAGCGCACCTTGTGCGTTGAGACGCTCCCCGGTCAGTGCTACGTAGGTGCCCAGTTCCCAATGCGCGCGTGTCAGCAAGAACGACACGCCAACGTCGGGGAAGAAGCCTATGCCTACTTCCGGCATCGCTATCACAGAGCGATCGGTAGAGACACAATGGGCGGCATGGGCTGACAAGCCCACGCCACCGCCCATCGCCAATCCGTCCATCACCGCGATCACTGGCTTCGGGTAGCGCGCGATCAGTATGTTGAGCCGGTATTCGGTGGCCCAGAATCTCTCCGGAAGATCGCCGCCGGACTTCGCCGCGTCGTAGAGCGCGCGAATGTCGCCGCCGGCGGCGAAAGCGCGGTCCCCGGCGCCGTCGATCATCACCACGCCGGCCGCCGGATCGCCGGCCCATTGCCGCATGAATGACGTCATGGTTTCGGCCATGCCGAGCGTGATCGCGTTGAGCGCTTGCGGGCGGTTCAAGGTGATGCGTCGCAGCGCGCCAAGCTCGTGGATCACAACATCGCCGTCACGAACCAGTCTTTCGCTCATCGCCCGACAAGGTGTCTCGCCACGATAAGGCGCATGATCTCATTGGTTCCTTCGAGAATCTGATGCACGCGCAGATCGCGCACGATCTTTTCGACGCCGTATTCGCAGAGGTAGCCGTAGCCGCCGTGCAATTGCAGCGCGGCATTGGCGACGTCGAAGCATGTATCAGTGACGAAGCGTTTGGCCATGGCCGAAAGCTGCGTCGCTTCCGGCTCCTGGCGATCGAGCGCCGCGGCGGCGCGCCAGAGCAGCGCGCGCGATGCCTCAAGCCCGGTCGCCATGTCGGCGAGACGGAATTGCAGCGCCTGGAATTCATCGAGCCGTTGGCCGAATGCTTTGCGCTCCTTCATGTAGGCGAGTGCTTTCTCCAGTGCCGATTGCGCGCCGCCGAGCGAACAGGCCGCGATATTAA
>JBAQHW010000297.1:0-2441 GCA_049288525.1 Xanthobacteraceae bacterium | reverse complement strand
GAGCAGAACCTGGTTCGGCAATACGATTTTCTCGCAAACTGCATTGAGATTGGCCTGAAGCAAGGGTTCGCAGCTTTTGATAAGTATACCCTCTGGGCTTTAAACCACATTGCGGTTGCCAACATTTCCCAATTCGGCGGCCGATTTCGCGAAGAGCCAATCTACGTTGGAAACCATTTACCTCCCCACTTTCGGGAAGTTCCAGAACTCATGGATCGCCTCATTTCGACGATCCATGAAAACTGGTTCACTTGGACGGCAACCGAACTGGCCGCCTACGGCCTCTGGCGCCTCAATTGGATTCATCCCTTCATCGAGGGAAACGGCAGAACTGCGAGGGCTACCTGCTATTATTTGCTGTGCGCCAAGTCGGAAGTTTTATTGCGCGGAAAACGAATAGTACCAGAACGTATAAGGGATAATCGCAACGGGTATGTCGCCGGACTGCAAGCGGCGGATCGCGCTTGGCATGAGGGCAACCTAGATTTTTCGGTCCTTGAAACGTATTTAGCAGAACTTCTCGAAGCACAATTACGCGACGTCGATTGATCGAATAAAATGCACTATAGTGCATTTTATCTAACTGTTGTGGCGGGTTTGCGAGGTATAATATCGCCATTATAGTGCATAACCTATAATGCAGGCCGCGGGCGGCTTGGTAACACAAGTTGGCAAAAGAGAATTCCAACCGTGCCCAAAGCCGCTTCGAAACGCGCCGCCGCTGCACTCGCTCCAACGGCGGACATCGCCGCCTTCCTCGCCGCCATCGGCCAGGAGGTCCGGCGGCAGCGCGCCAAGCGTGGCATGACGCGGCGGCAATTGGCGCAAGCCTCTGAGACTTCGGAGCGCTATCTGGCGCAGATCGAAAGCGGCGCCGGCAATCCGTCGGCGAGTGTCATCCGCGCCATCGCGCAAGCGTTCGATCTGCCCGCCGCCGCTTTGCTTCCGGGCACACCGGCGCAGAGCGAAACCTTCGGCGCCATGCTCGATCTGCTGGCGCAAGTCCCCGCGAGCGAGCTTGCCGATCTGAAAAAACTGATCGAGAGCCGCGTCACGCGCGCGAGCCACGCCGACCGGGCGCGGCGCATCGCGCTGGTCGGTCTGCGCGGCGCCGGCAAATCGACGCTCGGGCGCATGCTCGCTGCGCACCTCGGCTGGCCGTTCATCGAGCTCGACCGCGTGGTCGAGGAGGATTACGGCGCCAGCATTCCCGACCTGATCGAGATGGCCGGCACGGCGACCTTCCGCCGCCATGAACGCAGCGCGCTCGACCGTGTCATCGCCGCGCACGAAGCAGCGGTGATCACCACCGCCGGCGGCATCGTTGCCAACCAGGACAGCCATGCGCTGTTGTTGCGCCGCGCCCACACCGTCTGGATCAAGGCGCGGCCGGAAGACCATATGAGCCGGGTCATGGCGCAAGGCGATTTTCGGCCGATGGCGCGGAGCCGGCAAGCCGGTTCTAAAGACGCCATCTCTGACACGGCAATGGCCGATCTCGTCGCCATCCTCGAGGCGCGTCGCGCCGACTATGCCCGCGCCGAAGCCGAGCTGGACACCTCGGCCGATACGGTGGAGCAAAGCTTCGCCAAGCTTTTGCGCACGGTTACGGAGCTGCTCGGTCTGCGCGCGGCAGCACAGTCATGATGCTCCCCGACCAAGGCTTTCTCGATCTGCCGCCGCTGCGGCTCGAATACCGCATGATCGGGCCGCGCCCCGACGCGGCGCCGACCATCGTGATGCTGCACGAAGGCCTCGGCAGCGTCGGACTGTGGGGGTCGTTTCCCGATCAGATTGCCGCCGCCACTGGCGCCGGCGTATTCGTCTATTCGCGCGCCGGTTACGGCCAATCGGCACCCGGCAAACTGCCGCGCTCGATCCGCTTCATGCACGAGGAAGCCTGCGAGGTGCTGCCGCGGGTGCTCGAGGCAAGCGGCTTCCAGCGCGGTATTTTGCTCGGCCACAGCGACGGCGGTTCGATCGCCACCATCTATGCCGGCAGCGTGCAGGATCATCGCGTGCGCGGGCTCGTGCTGCTGGCGCCACATTTTTTCACCGAGGATATGGGCATCGCCGAAATCCGCCGCGCCCGCGATGCCTTTGTTGAAGGCAGCTTCCGCGACAAGCTCAAGCGCTGGCACGCCGACGTCGATTGCGCCTTCCGCTCGTGGAGCGAGCCATGGCTCGATCCGCAATTCCGCAAGTGGGATATCACCGAGGCGCTGGGTTATATCCGCGTGCCGATCCTGATCGTGCAAGGCGCGGAGGACCAATACGGCACGCTGCGCCAGCTCGAAGCGGCGAACAACGAATGCTATTGCCCGGTCGAGACCGTGGTGCTGCCGGGCATCCGCCATGTGCCGCAGCGCGAAGCGCCGGAGCTGACGCTCAAAGCGGTGACCGACTTCATCAACCGGCTGCTGCGTGACCACCACGAGGGC
>JBAQHW010000296.1:0-1603 GCA_049288525.1 Xanthobacteraceae bacterium | reverse complement strand
GCCTCAGCCTCGGCGAGCGCTGCGCGCATCGCGGGCTCGAACGACGCCTCGTAGCCGGTGACCGGTCCGCCCGCCACTGCGGCAAAAGCCCCGTCAGGCGCCGAGCGCGGTGTCGAGCGCGCGCTCCATGGCGGGCCCGAACCCGAGTCGGACCGCGATGGACTCCACCGCGTCTTCTACATGATCCCAGGGGTCGTCGTCCGAGTCGAAGTCCAGGCGACTGCAGATAGCCGCGAGGTCCATCTCATCGAGTCCCAGGTCGGCGAAGATCGACAGGTCTCCCACCGGGAGTACCTGGTCCAGGTCCTCCTCGTCCGGCACAGGGAGCTCGAGGTAGTCGAGCACCTGCTCCGCCAGGGGATAGTCGAGTGCCGCGCCGATATCGGACAAAAGCACAGAAACCTGGTTGCCAACCACCCGGATCGCTACGAAGAAGTAGTCGTCGATCCCGGCGAGGCCTATCGTGCCAGCGAGGCTGGGCTGCTGCCGCAGCACCCGGATGAACCCTTTCAGGTCATCGGTCACGGCCACCGGCAGTACGTCAGCGTCCCACCCGTCGTCCTCGCGGAAGACGACGATCGCAAAGTCTGTCTCGCTCACCTCAGGCATCGCCACGCTACGAAGATACCGCTGCCGGGGACGCCGGCGTGGCTGCTTCTCTCGTGCACAGTGTGACGGCATACTGCGACGCGGGTCGGTACATTCTCACTCAGGCTCATGCGTAGTGCCCGCCCGAAGCGGGCATACTTGCTGCCGGACGGGCATGCCAGCGCCGTACCTGCCTGGGTGACCCCCCATCCAGGCTGCGTTTCGGACTACGATAGGGAATTGGCACGATGGAGCAGTCTGCGCTTCCAGGGAGGCGGCAGTGAAACTCGGCACTATCCTGAAATGGGCGGCGATCGCGTTCGTGCTCTGGTGGGTCATCCAGGAGCCGACGGACGCTGCGCACCTGGTGCACAATATCGGTTCGCTGCTCAGCCAGGCCGCCCACGGCGTATCGAGCTTCGTGGCAAACATCTGAGGTTAGCAATGGGTATTAGGGTCGTCCCGAACGAGACCGTCCCGGCTGCCGTTTACCGGGTCCTCCTGCCGCACGAGCGACGGGTGATCACCGTTCGGTTCCACCCCGCGATCCTGATCGGTCCGGTGGCCTGGACCCTCGGCGGTCTCGCGATCGCCGGCCTGCTCTCCACTCTTGTTCGCCTCGACAGCACGGTCCTGCTCGTCGTCTGGCTAGCCTGGCTGATCTTGGTCATCAGGCTGCTTTTCCACATCTACGCGTGGCTCGAAGAATACTTCGTAGTAACTTCGGCACGGCTTCTGCTCGCCACTGGCGTGTTCAGAAAGACCGTGAACATGATGCCACTGACCAAGGTGACTGATATGCGCTTCGAGCGGTCGCCAATCGGTCGGGTGCTTGGATACGGCACGTTCATCGTGGAGTCCGCCGGCCAGGACCAGGCGCTCCATACGGTCAATCATCTGCCTTATCCGGAACAGCTCTACATCGAGGTATGCGGCCTGATCTTCAAGGATCCTGGATCAGGCGACGATTAACGATAAAAAGCAATAAGAGATCATAAGCATTCCGAACGGGTGC
>JBAQHW010000295.1:0-5426 GCA_049288525.1 Xanthobacteraceae bacterium | reverse complement strand
GTGCCCGAGCATCGCGGCTCGTGGTGACCGCCACAGCGAAATGGAAACTATCAGCCCGGCTAATTATTTGAAGTGATGGTGGGCGCACAAGGACTCGAACCTTGGACCCGCTGATTAAGAGTCAGCTGCTCTACCAACTGAGCTATGCGCCCTAACCGACGATGGACGAAAGGTTAGGAACTTCCACCAACTTGCCGCGGCGCGCTTGCGGCGCCGATCGGAAAAGAAAGCCGCCTTACGGCGGCAATCTCGGCTCCGATATAGCGGCCCTGCAGGCCGTGGGCAAGGCTCGCCCGATCACCCCACATCCGTCGAGTGGATGCGGCGCTCGCCGACGGCAAGCGGCCCCAGCTTGCCGCTGCGCGCCCGGCGGGCGACGAGCTTGTTCAACCCGGCCAGGTAAGCCTTGGCCGAAGCGACCAGCGTATCGGGATCGGCGCCCTTGGCGGTCACCGCGCGGCCGTTTTCCGACAAGCGCACCGAGACTTCGGCCTGCGCATCGGTGCCTTCGGTCACCGCGTGCACCTGATAGAGCTCGAGCACCGCCTCGTGCGGGACCATGGCCTTGACGCAGTTGAACACGGCGTCGACCGGGCCATTGCCCTCGCACTCCTCGATCATCGCCTTGCCGTCGACGTCGAGCTTCATAGTCGCGCGCTGCGGGCCGCGGGTGCCGGCGATGACCGACAGCGACAAAAGCTTGATGTGGTCCTGCGCGGTCGCGATCTCCTCGTCGACCAGCGCCTCGATATCTTCGTCGTAGACGTGCTTCTTGCGGTCGGCCAGCGTCTTGAAGCGGACGAAGGCCTCTTCGAGCTGGTTATCGCCGAGGTGGTAGCCGAGCTCCTCGAGCTTGTGCACGAAAGCGTGCCGTCCGGAATGCTTGCCCATGACCAGCGAGGTCTGCTTCACGCCGACGTCCTCCGGCACCATGATCTCGTAGGTCTGCGTGTGCTTGAGCATGCCGTCCTGGTGGATGCCGCTCTCGTGGGCAAAGGCATTCCGGCCGACGATGGCCTTGTTGTATTGCACCGGGAACGAGGTCACGGCGGCGACCAGCTTCGACGACCGCGTCAGCATGGTGGCGTTGACGCCGGTCCAGTACGGCAGCACGTCGTTGCGCACTCGCATCGCCATCACGACCTCTTCGAGCGACGCATTGCCGGCGCGCTCGCCGATGCCGTTGACGGTGCATTCGATCTGCCGGGCGCCGGCTTTGATGCCGGCGAGCGAATTCGCCACCGCCATGCCGAGATCGTTATGGCAATGCACCGAGAAGCGCGCCAGGTCGGAATTCGGCACCCGATCGCGCAATGTCTGGAACATGCGGAAATATTCCTCCGGCACCGTGTAGCCGACGGTGTCGGGAATATTGATGGTGGTGGCGCCGGCCTTGATCGCGGCCTCGACGCAGCGGCACAAAAAATCGAACTCGGTGCGGGTGCCGTCCTCGGCCGACCATTCGACGTCGTCGGTATGATTGCGCGCGCGCGTGACTTGCGCGATCACCATTTCGTAGACCTCGTGCGGCTCCTTCTGCAGCTTGTACTTCATGTGCACCGGCGAGGTGGACAGGAAGGTGTGGATGCGCTGCCGCTTGGCCGGCTTGATCGCTTCGGCGCAGCGATCGATGTCCTTGACGCTGGCGCGGGCCAGCCCGCAGACCACCGCGTTCTTGGTGCGCTTGGCGATCTCGTGCACGGCGGCGAAGTCGCCGTCCGAGGCGATCGGAAATCCGGCTTCGATGATGTCGACGCCCATCTCGTCGAGCAATTCCGCGACTTCGAGCTTTTCCTCGTGCGTCATGGTCGCGCCGGGGCATTGCTCGCCGTCGCGCAAAGTGGTGTCGAAAATGACGACACGATCCTTCGCGGACCGGGGTTGGGCCGACTGCGGTTTTGGGTTGCCGGACGTGGTGTTGTCAGACGAAGTCATGATGAAGGTCCTTCTCGTCTGCGCCCGCCCGATGACTGGCATCTGGGGTCGGGGCGCTCATCGGGTTCTCTGCCTTGCGATCGACCCCTGAGTGCCCAGGCGCAAACGGCCCAGCCGGCCCTCAGGGGGCGGTAAGGAGCAGGAGCCCGTTCGAAGGAAGCATGCCGAGAATGAGGGCGGCGCCGGAGCGGGCCGCGGGGGCCGTCCGGGTCATCGCGCAAAATTCGCAGCGCTTCGACATTGCCTATCGTCCGCCTAGCGGCTTCGTTCGGCCCTAAGCCTCGCGGATTAAGGTGAATTCCGCGTTAAGGTCCTGTGAGCTTAAGCTCTTTCTATCCGAAGAGGCGACCAAGAGGCAAGCATGAGCAGGCGCGGCAACGCCGCAAGCGATTGCCGGCTCAGTGCTTGCCCTCCGCTTTGAGCGTCCGCTCGGCCTCTTTCAGGGCGCTAAGCGCCTTTCCGGTGACCGTGGGATATTCGAGCTTGAGCTTTTCTATGGCCTCGATGATCGCGGCCGACACCACCACCCAGGCGACGTGCTTGTGGTCGGCAGGCACAACATACCACGGCGCATAATCGGTCGAGGTTTCGCGGATCATGTCCTGGTAGGCGGCCATATAGGCGTCCCAATGCGCCCGCTCGGCAGCGTCGCTGGGCGAGAATTTCCAGCGTTTGAACGGCTCGTCGAGGCGGGCCAGGAAGCGCTGGCGCTGCTCTTCTTTCGAGATGCGCAGGTGGAATTTCAGCACCAGCGTGCCGTTGCGCGTCAGGTGCTGCTCGAAGGCGCGGATTTCCTTGAAGCGATGCTTCCAGATGGTCTTGCCTGTCGCGCTCGGCGGCAGGTTCTGCTTATCCAGCAGATCGGGATGCACGCGCACCACAAGGACTTCCTCGTAATGCGAGCGGTTGAAAATGCCGATCCGGCCGCGCGCCGGCACCTCCTTGCCGGTACGCCAAAGAAAGTCGTGCGTAAGCTCCTCCAGGCTCGGCGCCTTGAACGAATGCACCTCGCAGCCTTGCGGATTGATGCCCGACATCACGTGCTTGACGATGCCGTCCTTGCCGGCGGCGTCCATGCCCTGCAGCACGATCAGCACGCCCCACTGGCCGTCGGCGTAAAGACGCTGCTGCATGTCCTCAAGCTTGGCCACGCCTCCGGCAAGGATTGGCTTGACGTCCTCGATGTCGGTGGACAGGCCGAAAGTCTCGGCGGGATCGCAGTCGGCGAGCTTGAAGTGCCGGGGATGATCGACCCGGCACTTCTTCACGATGTCGCGTGCGAGCTTTTTGATTTCGGCGATCTTCATCGCCGCCGGTTGCTCACTTGTGCCATGCTCAATTACGCCATGCTCACTTGTGCCACGGATTGACAAACAAGCCGATCATGCCGGTGACGCCTTTCACATGCGCCGGCGGTGGCCCGAATTTTTCAATCACCTGGTCACGGGTCAAGCCGGGTGGCAGATCGGTCGGCGCGAAGTCGCTGGCAATCAGTATGAATGTGTAATGGTGCGCCGTCTGGTTCGGCGGGGTACACGGTCCTGAATAGTGTCCGACGCCCATCGTGCTCTTGCCGCCGACATATTGGTCCGAATCCTTGCTGGTTGCGCCTTCGGCGAAGCCGGTGACCTTGCCGGGATCGATGCCATAGGCAACCCAGTGGCTGACGCCGCCGGGCGCACGGCCTTCCGGGTCGGACATCAGCAATACAAGGCTCTTGGTGCCAGCCGGCACATTGCTCCAATGCAGTTCCGGCGAGACGTTGTCGCCGACGCAATTCGGATTATTGCCGGGATTCTTATTGGAAACCTTCTTCGGCATCATGTGGCCGTCGGCGAAGGTCTTCGATTGCAGCGTGAACAGCCCGGCGGCATCGGCCGAAGTGAAACCGAAAGCCAGCGCCGCCGCGGCGGCGGCGGTCACGAAATAGGATCGTTTTGCAAACATAGGTGTCCTCCCAGGAGTTTGTTTTCTCGCGCCGGCCTCAGTCTAGAGCATGTCCCGCAAAAGTGGAAACCGGTTTTGCGAAAAGGACATGCTGAAACAAACAGCTCTAACCGCCGCGACATTCGAGGCAACCCCGCATCGAAAGCTAAATTCCACCACAGGTTTTTTGCTAAGACGGGCAGAGGCCGCCCCCAACGCGAAAAGGGCCCGCATGAGCGAGCCCTTTTATCCAGAAGCGTCAGTTCCACCCTGGATCAGTTCTTGCTCCTGTCGACCAGCGCGCGCTCCTTGATCCACGGCATCATGTCGCGCAGCTTGGCGCCGACCGTCTCCGCCTGATGCGCGGCGAGCTTGGCGCGCATCGCCTTGAACGAGGTCTGGTTGACCTTGTTTTCCAGCATCCAATCCTTGACGAACTTGCCGGACTGGATGTCGTCGAGAATCTTCTTCAGTTCGGCGCGGGTCGCCGCGGTGACGACGCGCGGACCGGAGACATATTCGCCGTATTCGGCGGTATTGGACACCGAATAGTTCATGTTGGCGATGCCGCCCTCATAGATGAGGTCGACGATCAGCTTCATTTCGTGGATGCACTCGAAATAGGCCATTTCCGGCGCATAGCCGGCGTCGACCAGCGTGTCGTATCCGGCCTTCATCAATTCGACCACGCCGCCGCACAGCACGGCCTGCTCGCCGAACAGGTCGGTTTCGCATTCCTCGCGGAACGAGGTCTCGATGATGCCGGCGCGGCCGCCGCCGATCGCGGCGCCGTAGGACAGGCCGAGATCGTGGGCGTTGCCGGACGCGTCCTTATGAATGGCGAGGAGGCACGGCACGCCGGCGCCGCGCTGATATTCCGAGCGCACGGTATGGCCGGGTCCTTTCGGCGCGATCATCATCACGTCGAGATCGGCACGCGGCTCGATCAGATTGAAGTGGATGTTGAGCCCATGCGCGAACATCAGCGCCGCGCCTTCTTTCATATTGCCATGGAGCTGGCCGTTATAGATGTCGGCCTGCAATTCGTCGGGGGTCAGCATCATCATCACGTCGGCCCATTTGGCGGCCTCGGCGACTTCCATCACCTTGAGATTGGCGCCTTGCGCCTTCTTGACGCCTTGCGAATTCTTGCGCAGCGCCACGGCGACGTCCTTGACGCCGGAATCGCGCAGATTGAGCGCATGGGCATGGCCCTGGCTGCCGTAGCCGATAATGGCGACCTTCTTGCCCTTGATCAGGTTCAGGTCGGCATCGCGATCGTAATAAACACGCATGGTTTCTCACCCCTAGTCAGGCGCTTTGGTGGATCGTTTCCGCTGGAGCTTCTATGTGGTGCGGGCGGATTGGACAAGCCCGGACCGCGGCGCCTGGCGGCGCAACGGCGGCTTGCCGTGCTCCGCGCAATTGCCGTCGAATACCTCCCGGGCCCGCGCGATCTTGGCCTGATGGCGCATGGCCCAGTCGCCGAGCGCCGAGACCGGCTGCAAGAGGTCGCGGCCGAGTGCGGTGAGCGCATAATCCACCCGCGGCGGAACGCTCGGCGT
>JBAQHW010000294.1:0-16857 GCA_049288525.1 Xanthobacteraceae bacterium | reverse complement strand
CAACTCGATCGCATCGGCATTCGAACAGCCCTCGCTGGGTGCGTCAATTTTATAGTCAAAGCAGTTCCCGATGGCATTAATCTCGTGTTGCCGCTGAGGGAGCTTCTATACGCGCTTCATGACTTGGATGACGGTCCGGCCGCGCCATTTCTCAGACCGTCAAAAAGGGGAAGGGGCGGTCAGAGGATGTCGAGATCGACCGAAGCCTTTAGAGCTACGGCGGCGGCATTGATGGAGTTACATCGACGGTCCGGCATGAGCCGGCAGGATGCAGCCGAACAAACCGCTCAAGAGTTAAATAAACTGGGCTATCGTGATGACCAGCTAGAACTGATTTCCGGCAGCCAAGTTGAGGATTGGCGCGACAAAGTGAATGAAGGAGGCGATAGCCTGGGGGCAAGACGCTTCAGGAAAATCCTTGAATTCTCGAACTCGATTTTTACGAATGATCGAGAAGAAACCATCCGGTTTGTTGTTGAGAGTTTCGGGGCGATTGCCCGCAAGCCAATTCCGATCGAAAGGGCTTCCAACCAGAATCCCGCGGACCTCGCTGCTTCTTTGTAGCGAAATCGCGAATCGCTCGGTACGACTTCTCCACGTGCTGGAGGTATCGCGTGTGAGCGGAGCAGCAGATTCCTCCCGAAAACGGAGGTTAGTTCTGCATGTACCCTGCGCAAGTTACCAACATTGCCAAGAAGGAGTGCCCGCCTTTCAATAAAGGGCTGGCGGTCGTTTACCGCCGGCCGAGTGACCTAAAGCCGGATCCGAGAAATCCGCGCAAACATAGCCCACGCCAAATTCGGCAGATTGCCAAAAGCATCACATCGTTCGGCTTCAACGTGCCGGTTTTGCTCGACGCTGACGATAGTATAGTAGCCGGACACGGCCGAGTTCTGGCGTGTCAGCAACTTGGCTGGGAGGCGGTGCCGACCATTTCGCTGGCGCACCTTACCCCGGCGCAAGCCAAGGCGTTTCTTATTGCCGACAACCGGCTGACCGAGATTTCGACGTGGGACGACAAGCTATTGGCCGAGCAGTTCAAGGAGCTTTCGCTTCTCGATTTGACCTTCGACCTCGATGTGACCGGGTTCGATATGGCGGAGATCGATCTCCGCATCGAGTCACTTAGCGAAAACGACGCCGAACCCGACCCAGCCGACGAAGTCCAAATGGTGACCGGGCCGGCGGTGAGCAAGCCGGGCGACATATGGGAGATGGGCGGGCACCGCATCATCTGCGGCAGCGCGATCGAGGCGGCGACCTACAGCGCCCTGCTGCAGGACAACAAGGCGGCCGTCGTCTTCACCGACCCGCCCTACAACGTCCCAATTCAAGGTCATGCCTCAGGCAAGGGCGCCATCCGGCACCGTGAATTCGCCATGGGGGTGGGTGAAATGAGCAAAGTGGAATTCACTGAATTCCTCCGGCAGGTCTGCTCCCTACTGGCCGCTCACAGCACGCCCGGAGCACTGCATTATTTGTGCATGGACTGGCGTCACCTCGGCGAGCTCTTGAGCGCAGGGGAGGCGAGCTATTCCGAGCTCATCAATCTTTGCGTCTGGGTCAAATCCAATGGCGGCATGGGATCGCTTTACCGCAGCCAACACGAACTCGTCTTGGTCTTCCGGAACGGTGAAGGTCCTCACTGCAACAACGTCCAGCTCGGGAAATTCGGCCGCAACCGCACGAATGTCTGGAACTATCGCGGCGCCAACGATTTCTCGCGGGAAACGGAGGAAGGAAATCTGCTGGCCATGCATCCGACGGTGAAACCGGTGGGCTTGGTTGCCGATGCCATCCTCGATTGCTCCAACAGAGGCGACATCGTGCTGGACGCCTTTCTCGGCAGCGGCACGACCGTGATCGCCGCCGAGCGCACCGGGCGCCGCTGCTACGGGATCGAGATCGATCCGCTGTACATCGATACGGTCATTCGGCGGTGGCAGAAGTTCACCGGGGCGCAGGCGGTCCACGTAGCAACACAACGCACTTTCTCAGAAATCAATGGGATGACTTCCGATGTCTAACAACTCCGACGATTCCGATGACAAGAAGGTCGGCTATAAAAAGCCACCGATCCACTCGCGCTTCAAGGCAGGCAAATCCGGCAATCCCTCGGGCCGACCGAAGGGGAAGGTCAAGGTCAGGGTTGCCGATCTTGATTCGGTTCTTGATAAGATTCTAAGCGATCGCATTCCGGTCAATGAAAACGGCAAGCGCCGTAAGATCAGTAAGCTTCAGGCCTTAATCACGCAGAGCGTCAACAAAGGCCTCAAAGGGCACCATGGGTCCTCAAACATGATCGTAAGCCACCTTGCACGACGGCCGGGGGCGATCGGCGCTGAAGCCAATGAGACCAACGAGAGCGCCGACGACTTCGAGAAGGCGTTAAAAGCGCTTCTCGAAAACATTGCCAACAATCTGAACGGCAGCGGCGTTATGAAAATCTCGGACGACGGCAATAGTCCAGACCAGCCCGACGATCCGCGGAAACCACCGGACGAAACGCCAAAGAAGCCTACGGAACACTAGAGGTAGACTGATTCTCAAACACGAAAGCAAACCCAAAAAATGCGCCGCCGGCGGCGGCGCGGAGCAGATCATCAGTGCGAGAACTATCATTTGTGGAGCAGATCGCGCTCCTTCCAGAAGAGTACCGCGCCCAAGTTATCGCTTGGCTCAACACGCCGGAAGGCCGAAATCAGTTCCGTTTCTTATGGAAGCTCTGGGCTCGGCCAAGCCAGCTTCAGCCCGTCGGCGATTGGTCGAATTGGCTGATCCTCGCCGGCCGCGGGTTCGGCAAGACCCGCACCGGCGCCGAGTGGGTTCGGGACAACATGTGCGGCTCGACGCCACTCACGCGTGGACGTTGGAGGCACATCGCGCTTGTGGCAGAGACTGCGGCCGACGCTCGCGACGTCATGGTGGGCGACGGCAAGGCGGCGTCGGATACGAGAGCGGGCTCCGGACTCCTGCAAATCCATCCGAAGGGCTTCCGACCGGTCTACGAGCCCTCAAAACGTCGTCTGACATGGCCCAACGGCGCGGTCGCCACGATCTATAACGGCACGGAACCCGATCAGCTCCGCGGACCCCAGCACGACGCGGCTTGGTGCGATGAGTTGGCGAAATGGCAATACGCGCAAGAAGCCTGGGATCAGCTACAGCTCGGCTTGCGCACTGGCCAGAATCCGCAGGTTTGCATCACGACCACGCCCCGGCCCATCGGCTTACTCAAGCAAATCATCGCCGACCCGGGGACTGTCGTGACGCGCGGCTCGACCTTTGATAACAGCACCAACCTCTCGCCGAAGTTCCTGGCAACCGTTAAACGAAAATACAAAGGCTCCAGACTTGGCCGTCAGGAGCTCTATGCGGAACTGCTCGAAGATTTAGAGGGCGCCCTTTGGAAACGATCGATCATCGACGCGCTCCGAGTCGAGGTGCGTGAGCTTCCGCCATTGCAACGCATCGTCGTTGCTATCGACCCAAATGCATCGAGCGACGAGGACTCCAATGAGTGCGGTATCGTCTGCGCAGGCTTAGGGACCAATAATCACGGCTACGTGCTCGACGACATCTCGGGCGTCATGGCGCCGCACGAATGGGCCAATCGAGCGATCGCGCTGCTGGCTGCGCGAAGAGGCGACCGCATCGTAGCCGAAATAAACAATGGCGGAGAAATGGTCGAACACACACTGCGCACGATCGATCCAATGGTTTCCTTCCGTTCGGTCTGGGCATCGCGCGGCAAGATAGCCCGCGCCGAACCGATCAGCGCGCTGTATGAGCAAGGCCGGGTCCACCACGTCAACTCGCTGGCCCGACTGGAGGACCAAATGTGCGCCTTTACGGTTGATTTTAATCGCAAAGAAATGGGCTATTCACCGGACCGCGTCGATGCCCTGGTCTGGGCCCTAACCGACTTGATGATCGAGGGCGACGAGCGGCGTTTGTTGGTTGCTTGAGGGGGCGGTCCGTCGATCGGTCGGTCATGTCCTTTTTGGCTAGCAGGGGCGGACGACTGACCGCGCTTTCCAAATGGTCGCGCCGGCGACGCTAAATCGTCTCTGATGGCAAATGAGCTCTCGGCTTCTTCCCTTGATCATCGACCGATTAATTTCCGCTGCTTCGACACCCGATCCCTGTTCGGCGAACATTAGTTCCCTGTTCCAAATGCAAGGGAAATTCCCATGCAAAGGCCTGATGTATCGAACTATTCTGCACGGCGAATGCGAATTTTTGGGTGAAATTTCGATCAAATCCCTGTTTATTTCCCTGTTACCAGGGAATTTAAAACTTTATCGGTTCGGTTGGTCAGGTCTCAACCCATATCCGATATTTGCCGTGCCGAATTAAGCGCTGGAGAACCACAAACGGCCGATGCTCGGCCTCGCCAAAGCGACATAGGCGGGAGCAGAGCATTGCCATGTTACCGAATTGGATTGTGGGTCTTTCTGCGATTGAATTGATCGGTTTTTTGGCTATGGCCTTGGGCATCGCCACTGCGGTGCCGGAGAATGCGGTTATTCGGATGCACGCCGAACCGAACCTCGAGAAGACGCGGTAAACTGGCCCCAGCGATCAAATAGGCGCCGCTAATTGCGCAGCGCCGCAGCGAATTTCAGTAGGATCCACAAACCCGCCAGTCCTGCAGAAATATAAGCTTTAACCTGCGGACTCTGACAGGCGAACGGGGCGAGCGAGCAGGCGTTGCTCGCACAGTTCTCTCCGTAGCCGGCCGTGGCGATGCCGTGGGCGGTGTATGACACGAAGCGCGTGCCCGCGAGAACGACCGTGACAATAGGATGAAGTTCGCCATTTCAAGTCCTCCCGATACCGGTCGCTCCGCTGCAGCCATCAGTCTCCGTTCATTCCATCGCCGGCCTTCGCAAAGGTGATGCCGAGCGCATCGATGTTGCGCCATACGATCCGACACGAGAAGTTCGACTTCCCGTCGCGCGTCAACCGAAGATCAAATATTGGCGGGACTTGTGCGGCATCGTCGAGCGCGAGTTTGGCGCCGCTCGGCGAGATATCGACCAATGTACAGACCAAAAGCGGCCTGCCGCCGCCAATATCCAGCCAAGCCTTGCGGCCGACTTCTTTTCGACTTTCACGCCGCATGGTGAAAGTCATGACCGGATTCCGCAGCTGAAAAACACGATCGTTGCCCTGCCAACCTCGGCCTATAGGTAAAAGCACTGATCCTTCGAAATCATGTGTTCAAAAGGACAATTTTGATCCGAATTGCGTTCAGATTTTTGGTCAAAAAGCGCGAATGCGGCCGTTGATTTCGTCCGAGACCGATTCGCGGTCGCAGGCGGGGTCTACCCGGCTCACCGTGCATTAAAGTTGGCGCCGGCGCAGATAGCGGCATCTGTAAACACTCAAGGATGTCCGAAACGGTCGGCGCGCACTAGACTCGGAGGACGCGGGCATGGCCGCAAACTTCATAGCCGGCGACGGCGGATTTCCTCGATGACGATCGAGTTGTCTTGCTCGCTTTCGCCGCAATCCACGCAGGCTTGCAAGATCTCTGCGTGGACCGACAGTAGCGGTAGATGCTGATCGGCCTTGCGCGCCTGATCGAGCATCAGTTGCGTGTCCTTTAACGTTTGGCGCACCCGACCTTCCGGGAAGAAATTGCCGGAGACCATCTTCGGTCCCTTGGTGCCCATGACTTGCGACGCCGCGGCCGAAGCGCGTGCGACATCGAGAAACGCCGCCGGATCGAGATTAAGGCGCGAGGCGAACACCAGGCCTTCAGCCAATGCCAGGCGGTTGAGGCCGAGGATCAGATTGACCGCGAGCTTGGCGCGTCCGCCATCGCCAATTGCGCCGATGTGGAAGCGCTTGGGAAACAGCGCATCGAGCACACCGGCAGCGGCGGCGGCGACCTGCGGATCGCCGCCGGTCAGGCCGACGCCGTCGCCCTGGCGGACCTGCTCGCTGGTGCCCGATACCGGGGTTTCAAGAAAACGCAAGCTACCGGCGACCCGGGCACCGAGCGCGGCGATGCGATCCGGGTCGCAGGTCGAGGTGCACAATACGATCTTGCCGGCGGCGGCCGGTAGAAGCGCATGCTCGACCACGTCCTCGACTTGCTCGGTGTTGAAGACGGCGAGCACGATCGGCTCGCAGTCGCGCGCGATCTCGGCGAGCGATAGGGCGCGGGCGCCGATCTCAACAAGACGCGCGGTTTTCGCCGCATCGACGTCGAAGCCGGCAACGTCAAAGCCTGCGGCGACGAGACGGCGGACATAGACTTCCCCCATCAGACCGATGCCGACGACGCCAACAGGTATATTGCTCGCCATGGTGCGCGTCAGCCCAATAATTCGACATTGAGGTCGCGCGCCACCGCGTCGAGACTGTCGCGCAACGCTTTCGGCATCGGCACGCCGTGGGTACGGCGGTCCAGAAGCTTGGCATGGCTTTGTTCGCCGGGCAGCCAGATGCGCTCGACGCCGGGTAGCCGCGGCGAGTCGCGGATGTCGCGGACCAGCCGGTCGACTGAGCGCTTGAACTCGTCAGCCGGCATAAACGCATCGATCGAGATCGCGGCGATCGCCTGGCCAGTATTGGTCGGCGTACCGGCCTCCTTGACGAAGTCGACGACATCGCGGCCCACTGCGGCGCGATTGAGCGCGCCGGCAAGAAGCCCGATGATGAGGCTCAAGCCCGCGCCCTTGTAGTCGCCGATCGGCAGCAGATGGCCTTCGTCGGCGCGCTTCGGGTCGGTGAGCGGCTTGCCTTGCTTATCGATCATCCAGCCAATCGGCATTTGTTCGCCGCGCTGCGCCTTTAGCCGCACTTTGCCGAACGCGGCAACTGTGGGCGACATGTCGAGCACGATGGGCGGCTCGTCGTGCGCCGGGACTGCGACCGCCATCGGATTGGTGCCGAGTAAGCTCTCGCTGCCGCCCCATGGCGGCAAATGGTTGCTGCTGCCGACTGCGAAATAGAGCCCGATCATGTCGTGCTTGAGCGGCATCGTGACATAAAGGCCGGCCGGGCCGGCGTGATTGCTCATGCGCGCGCCGACCCAGCCGATCCCATTGGATCGGGCCTTGTCGATCGCAAGCTTGGCGGCGCGGTTCATCACGAGATGCCCCATGCCATTGTCTCCGTCGATCAAAGCCGTCGACGCCCGCTCGCTGACGATACGGATATTCGGCGTCGCGTTTATGCCCCCGGCGCGGATGCGGCGTATGTAAAGCGGCAGCCGAATGACGCCGTGGGTGTCGCTGCCACGCAGATCAGCCTCGACCATGAGGCCGGCGAGTGTCCGCGCATCCTCATCGGGCAGCCCGGCGGCAATGAATGTGCGGGCGATAAAGGCCGCGATCCGGTCGGCCGGAACGCGAGTGCTGTCGTTCGACATATGAGTCATGCTCCGCAATGCGGGGTGAGGCTTTCAGGGACTGGCCACCGATGGCGTCAAATCATAGGATGAAGCGCGTTCGCAAGTGAAATTTGGCAAGTGAATTTGGGAGGTATGCCGAAATGAGTGCGATGACCGCCGGGCATGTCCAGACGCTGGACGCTTGTTTCGGCACCTATCCGCATACCGAAGCGCTGAAGAAGGGCCAGATCAAATCCGACCGGGTGGTGCTCCGTTTTGCCGAGGTCAACCCGATCAACAAGGCGTTCTTGATGATGGTGCGGCAGGCGAAGTTCGACGTCAGCGAGATGGCGATCGCCACCTATCTGCAGGCCAAGGCCTATGGCAAACCGCTGACGCTGCTCCCGGCGACCATGTTCGGCCGCTTTCAGGAAGGTGCGCTCTTGTACAATTCGGAGCGCGGCACACTGACGCCGGACATGCTGGCGGGACGCCGGATTGGCGTGCGGGCGTTCTCGCAAACCACCGGTGTGTGGGTGCGCGGCATCCTCTGGAAAGACTATGGTCTCGATCTGGCCAAGGTGAAATGGGTGACGTTCGAAGACGCTCACGTCCCCGAATATCGCGATCCTCTGGGGGTCGAGCGCGCGCCCGAGGGCAAGGACCTCACCAAAATGGTGCTCGACGGCGAGCTTGATGCCGGCATTTTCGGCGGCAGCTTGCCGAGCGATCCACGACTAAAGAGCGTTATCCCCAATCCGGACGCGGCCGGGCAGGACTGGTACAAAAAGCACGGCACCGTGCCGATCAACCATATGGTGGTGGTCAAGAGCGAATTGTCTAAATCCGATCCCGGCGCCGTGCGCGAAGTCTATCGTTTGCTGAGCGAAAGCAAAAAGGCCGCCGGCCTGCCCAAACCCGGCGCGATCGACACCATTCCCTTCGGCTTTGCCGCGGTCAAGCCGGCGCTCGAACTGATGTCGAGCTATGCGCTGGAAATGAAAATCACTCCGCGGCGCTTTTCGGTCGAGGAATTGTTCGACGACACCACGCGTGCGCTGTGAGGCAACGCCGGCGCTCAGGGAATCAGCGGAATCCGGCGCTGCCGTGATCGAACTATGATTATTTGTAGCTCGCTGTGAGCCGCGAAGCGGTCACATTCTTATGCGGCCATTGGGCGTGGTGGAGCCGCCCGCAACGGGCGGACAACGAGTAGGGGTGCGTTATGAATTTTGCCAGGCCATTTGTATCGGCCGAGATCGACAAGCCGGCCGAAATCGAAGTGGAAGGAAATATCCGCGAGCTCACCCGCGGGAGTTCTGCTCTGCGCCAGAGTGACGGCGGCGATGGCGAGATGACCGCGAGCAATCTCAGCGGCCTGCTGCGGCGGGTTTCCGGAAGCTCGACCCGTCAAATCGACAATCTCATTGGCGAACTACACACCTTGCGGGAAAAATTGCAGACCGATGGCGACCGTGTTCAGCGCGAGATTGTCGAATATGCTGCGCTCAGCCAGTCGGTGATGCAGCTGACGAAGATCGTTGCCGAAAGCGTGAAGAATCTTCCCGACGAGCCGGCCAGGAACGCGTAGCGCATTGGCGTCGGCGGGACGGCCTATTCTCAAACGCCGCGTTTCGCCAAAGCTAGAGCATGATCCGGAAAAGTGGATATCGGTCTTCCAAAAGAGATCATGCCCATCGAATATTTTAGACCGTGGTCCGATTCAGATTGAGCGGATCATAGTCTGGGGCCGATTGCCGGATTGATTCTCGCCGGGCCGCGCCGCCGGCCCGGCGGGCGCGTTGGCTTGTCTTAGACTCGCTCGATGTGCGGATCTCGTGCCGCCAACGCCCTGGTAACCATTCGTTAACCATTCCTACCGCAGCATTGCCGAGGAAAGTGATCGGGAGATCACGCATGAACATCATCACGATGGCGTCGCGCAAGGGTGGGGCGGGCAAGAGCACCTTGACCGCGCAGCTTGCTGCCTTTGCCCATCACCAGGCCGGCCGGCGCTGCGTCCTGATCGATGCCGATCCGCAGGGCTCGCTTACGCTGTGGCACTCGCTGTGCGCCGACGGCAAACCGCCGTTGCGTAGCGCGGCTCGCGGTGTCGACCGGGCGCTCGCTGCTGCCATGGTCGAGGGCTGCGAATGGGCTTTTATCGATACGGCAGCGAGCATGTGGGTGGTGGCGCTGGAAGCCATTCGGGCCGCGACCTTCGTGCTCATTCCGGCGCGGCCGGGATTTTTCGATCTCAATGCCGTGCGCGAGACGGTGGCGACGGCGCGCGAGCGCAACAAGCCCTATGCCGTGGTGCTCAACGCCGCGCCGGTGAAGCGCGAAGACAAGGAGGCACCGGCGGTGACCCAATCGCGGTCCTATTTCGACAAACTCGGCATTCCGGTCTGGTCGGGCCAGATCAGCCAGCGCACCGGCTACGTTCTCACGCTTGCCACCGGCTCGAGCGTTTGCGAGGCGGCGCCTCAATCGCTCGCCGGCGCCGAGATTGCGCGGCTATGGTCGGCGGTCGAGCGTTCCGTCGTGGCGATCAACGATGCGCGTCCAAAGGCCGACGCACCACAAGGTCAGGCGGCCTGATCGCGCGAATTTGCACCTTGTTCCGGCCGCGACGCGGTCAGCAGCGCCTGCCGCAAAGCCGCATTAAGTTTCTGCGTTTCGTCCGCCGCGAGCCTCTGAAATGCCGGCGACAGGCCGAGCACAGCGCACCAGCCGTCGCCGGCTTCAGTCCAAGTCCCGGTTGGCGCAGACGAACGATCCCCCCCAACGGCTTCGTCCCTATACGCCTGATCCGTATAGGCCTGATCGGCACACTGGCCGAGGTCGCGGCGAGCCAGTTCGCTGAATGCATAGAATTTGCAGGCGTATTCCCGGCGCAGCGCGGCCCATTGCAGTGCGTAGAACAACAGCGCCGCTGCGGCTGCAAAGCCCGCGGCGGCGGCATTGGCGAAGAACAGGCGCTCGTCGACCGGATACCAGATGAGTCTTTGGCGTGCGCTTGCCGTCAAATCTCCCGCCCAGGCCGATTGACCGGCAAGATGGAAGACGATCAGCAGCAAAGCAAAACCGGCGACATGGGCCGCCACAGCGCGGCCCAACGCAGTTTTCGAGCTCAGAAGGTGCATCCACGATCGCAACCGCTGCTGCGGACGCCGCTGCAACCGGGCGATGTTTTCCCGCAGCAGCTGCGCATAGGCCTGTAAGTCATCGAAAGCCTCGATGTCGTCGGAGCTGATCTGGCTCCGGCCGTTCAAAATGCCTCGCCAGAACCCGGGGGCTGGTCCGGCCGGTTTGATCAGCGTCAGCCGCTCGCATACCTGCGCGTACAGGTGGATTGACCGGTTGAGCTCGTGGGTCTCGGATTTGCGCAGCGAGAATGCCGGCCGCATGCGGCGGGCGCGACTGATTGCCGGACATAGCCCAACAGGAGAGCTGGAAGCACGGGCCACAACGCCAGCAAAGCCGCGTTGACGAGCGCGAGTGAGAATTGTTCGCTGCTTGCCGGCACAATCATAGCACGCAAACGCCAAACGACTACGCAACAGTGACGATCGCGGGCGTCGAGATCGCCCTCATGCTCGAAAAGCTAGAGTCACATCCTGTCAGAACGCGGGCGGCATGCCGTCAAAAATGCGCGCGAATTGGGGGCAAGCGCGAGGAGGATCGTATCGGCCATATTTAAGAACTAAACGCGACCCTATCGTCGCACTTGTAGCCGGCGAGTAGCGAGTGCTGATTCAATGCGAGAGCGATTTATTGCCTATGTGGTCTGTCCGAAGTGCGGGCAGAAAGGGGCGGCGGTTTGGGAAGAAAACGAAGAGCCGGTTTATCGGCGAGGCGGCTGGGGCACGACCTTGACGCGGGTCTCGGACGGCTTTTGCGCCGGGGACGGCGGCAAAATCCTTTGCGCCGTATGCAACGTCGAGGCAACGGTCGGGCCGAACCGGTCGAACTAGTGCTGATGAGTCGGCTGTTTCGGCGACCACGGCTGGTTTCGAATCGCGGTTCCCGGCGCGTTGCGCGGGGTGCCCGACATCGCGTATTTTGCGAGTAAATAGTGAGACCGGTCAAGGGAGACGGCTATGCGGGTGACTCGCAGACAGTCCTTGCGAGCGGCGGCTGGAGTGTTCGGGGCTCCACTTCTTCCGGCCAATGCGCTGGCTTTCGATTATCCAAGCCGTCCGATCCATTTAACGGTCGGCTTCGCTGCAGGCCTTGCCCCGGACATTGTCGCGCGTCTGCTGGCGAAGCCGCTGACCGAACGACTGGGCCAAAATGTGATTATCGACGACCGCCCTGGGGCCGGCAGCAACATTGCGGCCGATGTCGTCGTTCATTCGTCCGCCGACGGCTATACGCTGTTGTATGTGACGTTGGGGAACACCATCAACGCGACTTTTTATCGGCACCTGGATTTCGATATTACCCGTGATATTGCGCCGATCGCCGGCACGGTGCGCTCACCCAGCGTCCTTGTGGTCAGCCCTTCGGTGCCCGCGCAGACGCTCCCGGAATTCATCGCTTACGCAAAAGCCAATCCGGGCAAAATCAACTTTGCTTCCGGCGGCGTGGGCACTGCGCCGCACCTCGCCGGCGAACTGTTCAAACAGATGGCCGGCGTGGATTTGGTTCACGTTCCCTATACTTCAAGCTATATGCCTGATCTGCTCGCCGGCCGCGTTCAGGTCACGTTCGCCCCAATCGCGACGTCGATCGCCGACGTCAAGGCTGGTAAGCTGCGCGCGCTCGCCGTCACTGGAGCGACGCGCTCGGACATCCTGCCGAATGTCCCGACCGTGGCTGAATTCGTCAACGGCTACGAAGCGAGTGTCTGGCACGGCATGGGCGCTCCGAAGGACACCGCTCCCGACATCATCAGCATGCTGAACCGGGCAGTGGGTGCGGCGCTTGCCGATCCTGCGTTCAAGACGCAGCTCGCCGGGCTCGGCGCCCAACCGATGCCGATGTCCCCGGGAGATTTCGGAAAGTTCATCGCCGCTGAGGTCAAGAAATGGGCCAGCGTGATCAAGCTCGCGGGCCTTCAGCCAGTGTGACGCGGAATGCAGGATGGCGTTCGTGCCGGCCGGCGCGTCGTCCAAGTGGCCTGACCTGTTGCTATTGGCAAATTGGTGAATCAGGCCGCGGTCCAAATGCCTGCTGGCGCTTTTTAAGCCGCGGCACCCACATCGCCCGTCAACCTTTGTGGCGACTGCTCTAACAAAAGCCTCAGATTTCGACACAATCCGTCATGCTCCCGCCGCGGCGGCTTGTTGAGATTTTTGTCGACCGATCGGTCGAGGGGAGCCACGCGTCATGCGTTGTCGGGGGATTGCCGTCATCCTCGCCGCCTATTTTGTCGTCGCTGTCTGCGGCTACGCCGTAGCGGCCGGCGCCGCCGATTCTCTGAGCGAAACACAGTCCGTCGCCGTGACGGGCAATCGGCATATCGGCGCCGACATGATCCGCTCGTTTTTCCATCCCGGCTCCGGCGGCAAGCTCGACGCGAACGCGCTCAATACCGCGCTCAAGCGCCTCTATACCACTGGCCTGTTCAAGGACGTGAGGATTTCCCGTACCGGCGGACGCGTCCTGGTGACGGTGGTCGAAAATCCGACGATCGGTGTCATCAGTTTCGAGGGCAATAAAAAGATCAAGGACGCCGATCTGAAGAAGGCCATTCAGTCAAAAGAGAACGGGCCGCTGTCTCGTGCGTTCGTGCAAGGCGACGTCGTGCAGATCACCGCGCTTTATCGGCAACGCGGCTATTACAACACGCGTGTCGTGCCGGAAACCATCGCCGCCAACTCGGCTGGCAAGAACGCCATCGCCCACACTAATCTCGTTTTCGCGATCAAGGAGGGCGACAAGCTGGCGGTGCGGCATATCGCGTTTGCCGGCAATACCGCATTTTCGACGACCAGGCTCAAGGCCGTGGTCAAGACCGGCGCGACGAATTTACTGAGCTTTCTGCTCGACAACGATATCTACGATGCCGATCGCATCGACAACGACAGCGATCTCGTCCGCCACTTCTACCTTGCGCACGGTTATGCCGACGTGAAAGTAACGTCCACGGCGCACTACGATACCGCGCAAAAGGGCGTCGTGCTGACCTTCACGGTGGACGAGGGTCCGCAATATCGCCTCGGCAAGGTGACCATCCAATCGGTCTTGAACAACGTCGATACCGCGGCGCTGCGCGGCTCCGTGCACACGCAGACCGGCGATGTCTATGACGCCGACGCCGTCAGCAAGACGGTCGAGGATTTGACCATGGCGCTGTCCAAGTCAGGCGAACCGTTCGCCGATGTCGTGACCGGCAGCGACCGCCAGCCAGGTCGTCTGATCGATCTGGTCTACACCATCGACCAAGGCCGGCGGCTTTATGTCGAGCGCATCGATATTCATGGCAACAGCAAAACCCACGATGATGTCATCCGGCGCGAGTTCGACTTCGGCGAGGGCGATGCCTACAACCGCGCTCTGGTCGACCGCGGCGAGCGTCATCTCAAAGCGCTGGGCTATTTCAAGTCGGTGAAAATCACCACCGCGCCGGGCTCGGCGCCGGACCGCGTCGTGCTCGAAGTCACCGTTCAGGAACGGCAGACCGGCAACTTCTTCATCTCGGGCGGCTATTCCACCACCGACGGCATGCTGGCGCAGGTTTCGATCAGCGATAATAATGTCTTCGGCACGGGCGATACCGCCAAGGCTTCGGTGACCTATGGGCAATATGCGCAAGGGTTCGACCTCGCTTTTGCCGACCCGTGGTTCATGGGGCAGCGGGTGGGCGTGGGCGCTGATCTGTTCGGACGCGAAACTTTGGCCAACAGCAATCAAGCCTTCAACACCAGTCTTTACGGTGCGAAGTTTTCCGTAACCACGCCGCTGAATGAAAATCTCACGACCAGCTGGAATTACTCGATCTACAATCAGGGCGTCTCGCTCAATTCGGCCTATGGGCCGGTGTCGTTGCCGATCCAGCAAGCGGCGGCGGCGGGATCCTATTGGGTGTCGTCGATCGGCAACGGCACGACCTATTCGACGCTCGACAATTCGAAAGACCCGACAACCGGCATCCGCGCCCAGACCAACAATGAATTCGCTGGGCTGGGGGGCGCGGCGAATTTCGCCAAGACCACCGAAGATGTCCGTTTCTACCATCCGATCGCCGGCGACGTCGTCGGCATGCTGCGTGCGCAGGGTGGCTACGTGACTCCGTGGGGCGGTCAGCAATTGCCGCTGCTTGACGGTTTTTTCGGCGGGCCGCAGTTGGTGCGTGGCTTCGCCCCGAACGGCTTCGGCCCGCGCGACATTACGCCCGGCACGACCATGGATAATATCGGCGGCAACGCCTACTGGACTACGACGGCTGAATTGCAATCGCCGGTGCCATTCGTGTCGCCGGATACGCAGCTCAAGGTCGCGCTGTTCTCCGATACCGGCAGCTTGTGGGCGACCAGTGCGTCCGGTGTTTCCCAGCTGGCGTCATTGTCACCGTCGCAACAGATTGCCAATTCGCGGGCGGTGCGCTCGTCGGTCGGCGCCAGCTTGATCTGGGATTCGCCGTTCGGGGCGCTTCGGGTCGATTACGCTTATCCGATCGTCAAGCAGCCTTATGACGTGACTCAGCGGCTGCAATTCACCGCCGGCGGCTTTTGATCCCGGTAGAGGAGCAGAGATCGCCATTCAGGTGAAGTGCAGATTGGCGGCCTTGATAACGCCCTTGTACTTGGCGATCTCGCTTTCGATCTGGTGCGTGAATTCCTCAGGGGTCGCCACTCCCGGACCGACCGCCAGGACTTTGAGCTTCGCCGCGACTCCAGGGTCGCCAATGGCCTTGGTAAATGCCTTTTGCAGTCTGGTCACGATTGGCGGCGGGGTCGCGATGGGCGCGAAGGCGCCGCTCCACAACTGCGTGTCGACCGTCGGGAAACCGGCCTCCGCCATGCTTGGCACGTCAGGCAGTTCCGACATGCGTTGATGACCGCTCACTGCCAGCGCTTTAAGCTTTTTGGCCTTCACCTGCGGCAATGTGGGCGGCGGATCGATGGTCGCCATCATCGACTGGCCCTCGATGACGCTCAGAACCATTTCCCCGCTGCTCTTGTACGGCACCATCACGCCGGGCATGCCGGACGCCAACTTCAACTCTTCCATCGGCATGGTGAAGGCCGGCGAAGTGCTGGGATAATTGGCTTTATCGGGGTGCTGCTTGGCGAACTGGACCAGTTCCTTGACGCTGTTGACCGGGGTATCCGATGCAACGACGAAGATCTCCGGAAATTGCCCAATCATGGCGAGCGGAACGAACGATTTGACCGGGTCATATTTAAGATCGGAATAAATGGCGGCCGCCATCGACATCGGTCCGACCGGGCTGGCCAGGAGCGTGTAGCCATCGGCCGGCTGATTGGCGACGTATTCCGCTGCCAGCCGCGCGGAGGCTCCCGGCCGGTTCTCCACCACCACCGATTGGCCGATAATTTCCGAAAGCTTGGCGCCGACCAGGCGAGCGAGAATGTCGGTGCCGCCGCCGGGTCCGAACCCGACGATGAGCCGTATCGGCCTGGTCGGATAATCCGTCTGGGCGCGCACCGTCTCTATCGCCGAGGTCAAAGCCAGCGGTGCGGCTAACGCGGATTTCAGAAACGTGCGCCTAACGATGCTCATCGTTTTTTTCCTCCCTTAATGCGCCTTTGTGGTGCTGCGCTTTGTTTGACCCCGCAAGGTCGATCCAGTTTTAGCACAGATCGCACGCGCGCGACCCGCCTGCGGCAATGATGCTCGTTGGCACCCGCGCGGCATGATTTCGTCCAAATCGACGAGCATCGGTCAGGCGGCCGTTCGATGAAAAGCCGCAGCTACCGGCAAGAAGTGAAACGTCGCCCGGCGCGACGCGCCGGAAAGCGTCAGTTGAACTTCAGGCCAGCCTCCTTGGCGAGCTTGATGTTCTGCACGATTTCCTTGGCAATCATGGCGTCGATTTCATGGGGCGTCATCGGCATCGGTTCGACGCCTTGCGCCTTCAGTTTGGCCTGCACGTCGGGCAGCGCCAGCACTTTCTGCACCTCGTCGTGCAATCGATTGAGGATTGCCGGTGGCGTCTTCGCCGGTACGAGCATGCCATTCCAGAATACGTAATCGGAGTCGGGATAGCCGAGCTCGATAGTCGTCGGCACATCGGGCAATCCGCGGAGCGGTTTTTCAAGCTGACGGCGAGTGGCAGCATCGGCCGTCGTGGCGAAGTCCGATCCGGACGGCTACACGCTGCTCATCAACGCTTCGGCACATCCCTTTCCGCACCCGCGCAAACGCTGCGTAGCGTTAGTGGTCTTTCCAGAGCGGAGCAAATTGCGCTGCCACCGCCTGTTCGTAAGCGACCTCGCTATCGAGTATCCCTTGGCGGCGCGCGAATGCGGTCATGCCGGCGATAAAGTCGCGCGACAGCGTTGCGTCGTAATAGGGCAGGTCGCGGCGGATCAAAT
>JBAQHW010000293.1:0-11797 GCA_049288525.1 Xanthobacteraceae bacterium | reverse complement strand
GCAGGTCTTTTCGCGTTTCCAGCACCAGCGGAACTTCGGCGACCAGGATAACGGGGGTGAAATCGGTCACCGCATTGTACAGCGGATGTTTGTAGAGCGTCTGACCCTGGGCGTGGGTGCCTACGGTGCCGAGCACGAATTGATAGCCGTCGGGAGTGGCAGTCGCGACGCGTTCCGATCCGGTCATGCCGCCGGCACCGCCGACATTCTCGACGACGACCTGCCGGCCCAACACCTCGCTCATGCGCGCGGCAATGACCCGGCCGAGCACGTCGGTCGGTCCGCCGGCGGCGAACGGAATGACCATGGTCACGGGGCGGTTCGGATAATTCTGCGCGACGGCTGGAAAACCCGACGCCACAAACACGGCCGCGGCGACGGCGGCCAGCAACTTCATCTTCATGAACGATTCTTCCCTAGCGATCGCGCTTGACTGCATCGTCGGGGCGGATCGGTCAACGCCGGCTCGTGCATTCCAGCGATGCGTCGCGCGTTCTCTTTCAGCCGAGTTCGGTAATTTCTTCGGGGAAACGGTGCAGCCGCTCGCCGGGTCCGTTCGGACCGATGAGCCAGTTGTCGCAGAACCACGACAGCATGCCGCCGTGCATATAGGTCGGATGCACGACGATATTCATGTCCTTTTCAATTTTCATCGGCTCGTCGCTGCGGATGAGGGGCCTTTCTACCAGATCATAACCCTGGCCGTGGCAGTGCAGGCGCTTCTCTTCCGGCCGGCCGTTCTTGCGCATGAAGTCGTTGTAGGCCGCGAACACGTCCTTGCACGGCGCGCCCGGCTTGAGCAGGCCGAGATTGAATTTGCGCGCTTCGAGCGCGAAGGCGTATTCGTCTTTCATCTCCTGCGATGCCTTGCCGACGACGGCCGTACGGCCGAGCTCGGTGTACATGCCGCCCGGGCCGGCATCCTCGACCAAGAGCGCCACCGCGTCGCCCTCCTGGATGACGCGGTTCTGGTAATGGCGAGCGGCGAACTGCGTCGGCTTGCCTGGCGGCATCGAGGCGCACAGATAAATGCCATGCTCGCTGCCGTGGCGCTGGCTGTAGCACTGCGCGATCGCCGCGACGTCGCGGTCGCGCATGCCCGGCTCGACGGCGGCAAACGCCGCACGCATCGCGCCATCCTGCATGGCCGCAGCGCGGCGCACGAGATTCTGCTCTTCGGCGCTCTTGATCACCTTGATGCGGTCGATGAGGTCCGAAGCGTCGACGAATTTGGTATTCGAGAAACGCCCCTTCTGCATGTAATCGACCATGGCAAACGACATCTGATAGGTGCCGACCAGCCCGATGGTGCCGCCGGCATAGGGCTCAAGCGCCTTGGCCGCGAGCTCCGCATCGTAGGGTGCGGTGTAATAGCAGGACGAATAGCTCGGCGTCGTGAACCACTGCTTGACGCCGCGCCTGATGCCGTCGCTTTTACCGTTCAAATCCGTGACGCCGCCGAATGGGCCCTGGTTGACCAGCGTCATCAGGTCGTCGCGCGGAAACACGACCGTCAGCGGATAGCCATTGGTCGCCGGCAGGTCGGTGAAATATTTGACGTAACCGCCCATCTGATCGCTGTTGTTCTGCATCAGCAGCACGTCGATCTTGTCGCGTTCCATGGCGGCGCGCACCGCTTTCCAGCGCCGCTCCAGTTCGGCGGTCGAGATCGGGGTCTGTAGGCGTTCGGACAGCTGTTCCATTTTATTTGTTCTCCTCCTGGTCATTCCGGGGCCGAGCACGGCGAGGAGCTCGGAATCCATACTCCCGGTCTGTGATTATGGATTCCGGACTCGACGCCATGGCGCGTCAAAGACGCGCGTAAACGCGCTTATGGCGGCGCCCCGGAATGACGGAATGCTAATGCTCCACCACATTGATCATGGCGCCAACATTACCGCTGAGAAAGGCGCGCATATTGGTTTCGACGGTCGGCAGAGCATAGTCCATATAGACATCGCAGAAGCCGCCCTGATGGGTGGTGATAAGGACGTTCTCCATCGCCCAGAACGGATGATCGGCCGGCAGCGGCTCCTGGTTGAACACATCGAGCGCGGCGCCGGCAATGCGCTTTTTGCGCAACGCCTCGACCAAAGCCGGCTCATCCACCACGCCGCCGCGGGCAAGATTAATCAGAAAGCTCGACGGCTTCATCGCCGCAAGCACCTTGGCATCGATGCTGTTGCGGGTCGCCGGCGTCAGCGGCGTCAGCAGCACAAAGAAATCGAAATCGCCGGCCACTTCGGTAAGCTCGTCACGGCTGTGCATACCGTCGAAGCCGGCAACGGCGCGCGGCGAGGAACTCACGCCGACGACCCGCATGCCGAAGGCCTTGCACATCGGCGCCAGCGTCTCGGCGATCAGTCCGACGCCGAAAATGCCAACCGTCTTGTTGTGCAGGAGTTGCGCCGGCCAGCGCCGCCATTCGCGGGCATCCTGGCCGCGGACCGCGCCCGGCAGATTCCGCGCCAGCGCCAGCATGGTGGCAAGTGCGGCTTCCGAGACCGGCGGTCCATGGATCCCGCGGACATTGGTGACGATGACGTCCTTGCGCAGCGTCGGCTGATCGATGAGGTTGTCGACGCCGGTGCCGAGCGTCTGGATCCATTTCAAGTTGCCGGCTTGCTCCAGCACCTTGGCCGTCATCATCGGGGTGAATGTCACAAGCGCGTCCGCCGCCGCGATGTGCGGGCCGACCTTGGAATGATGGTCGACCAGCGTCATCGCCACGTCGGGAAAGCGGGCCTGCAGCCGGTCGCGGTATTGCGTGCGGATTTCCGGAGTCAAGCCGAGCAGAATGAGCAGATTGGTCATCGCGGCGGGTACCTGTGCCGCGCCGTGCCATGAAACCGTCATGCCGCCGGCGGGTTGCGCCTTATACCGTCTTGGCCGATACGGCGGCTAGTGGTTCGATTCTGGAGTTGCCGGTCGCCCAAGAGCTAGTCGCGCAAAATCGTTGCATTGGGTAAGCTTGCCGGGACGGTCTAACCAGGAGCTAACGATGCCTATCGATCTCGCGGTGGTGAATTGGGCCTATGTCGCCATATTGTCGCTGTTTGCCTTTGCGGCGGCGCTGCTTGGAAGCCTCATTTCGTTTCGCAACCGTTTCGGCGGGGCGGTCGTGGCCGCCATCTTGTTCGCCGTGGTCTTCGTCTATTGGACCTACTACCCGCATCCCAATCTTCCCGGACCAATCACGGTCGGCGATGTCACCGCGGCCGCTTCGGCTCCCGCACCGGCTGCCGCGGCGGCCCGGCCTGCCAACCCCGTGAGTACGATGAGCCAGGCGCCGTCGAACCCGGTGAGCACCATGAGTCAGGCGCCGGCCAATCCGGTGACGACGACGAATCCGCCGCCCGCGAATGTGCCGCCAGCCAAATAAATATGGCGGAAGCAGCATGGGCCTGACGAAAGACGGCGATGACGATCGGGGCGGTTGACCTTTCCGCCCGCGCGGTTATGCGTATCTCAATTGGGCTGGGGGAAGTGGAGCGGTTATGAATAAGGTCTATGCGGACCCGCGTTCCGCACTGGCCGGGTTGCTGAAGGATGGCATGACCATCATGGCCGGCGGCTTCGGTCTGTGCGGCATTCCGGAAACTCTCATTCTCGCAATCCGCGATTCAGGTGTGAAGAACCTCACCGTTGTGTCGAACAATTGCGGCACCGACGGCAAGGGCTTGGGCATTCTGCTCGATACCCGGCAGATCAAGAAGATGATCTCGTCCTATGTCGGCGAGAACAAGACTTTCATGAACCAGTTCCTGGCCAACGAGCTGGAGATCGAGTTCAACCCGCAAGGCACGCTGGCGGAGCGCATCCGTGCCGGCGGCGCCGGCATCCCAGCCTTTTTCACCAAGACCGGCTATGGCACCAAGATCGCCGAGGGCAAGGACACGCGCGAATTCGAGGGCGAAAAATACGTCATGGAGCGCGGGCTGGTTGCCGACCTGTCGATCGTGCACGCCTATCGCGGCGACAGCGAAGGCAATCTCGCTTACCGCAAGACCGCGCGCAACTTTAACCCGACGATGGCGACAGCGGGAAAGGTCACCGTGGCCGAGGTCGAACAGCTCGTTAAGCCCGGCGACATCAATCCCGATCACATCATAACCCCCGGCATTTACGTGCAGCGGATCATCCACGTGACGACCGCGACCAAGCACATCGAGCAGCGTACGGTGCGCAAGCGCGTGAAAGCCGATGCGCCGGCCGGCACCGGAGAGGAGGTCTGACCATGCCCTGGACCCGCGATCAGATGGCCGAACGTGCCGCCAAGGAATTGGAAGACGGATTCTACGTCAATCTCGGCATCGGCATTCCAACTCTGGTGTCGAATTACATCCCGAACGGCATGAGCGTGCAGTTGCAATCCGAGAACGGTATGCTCGGCACGGGCCCATTCCCGTTCGAGGGCGAGGAAGATCCCGATCTGATCAATGCCGGCAAGCAGACCGTCACCGAGCTGCCGACCACGAGCTATTTCAATTCGGCGGATAGCTTCGCCATGATCCGCGGCGGCCACATTAATATTGCTATCCTCGGCGCCATGGAGGTCGCAGAAAACGGCGATCTCGCCAACTGGATGATCCCGGGCAAGGTGGTCAAAGGCATGGGTGGCGCCATGGACCTCGTCGGCGGCGTCAAGAAGGTCGTCGTGGTGATGGAGCATGCAGCCAAGGGCGATTCCAAGCTCAAGAAACGCTGCACGCTGCCGCTCACCGGAGCCGGCGTGGTCGATATGGTGATCACCGATCTCGGCGTATTCACGCTCGACCGCCACGGCGGCGGGCTGACATTGATCGAATTGGCGCCCGAGGTGACGCTCGACGAGATCAAGGGCAAGACCGAGGCGAACTTCAAGGTCGCCAATACGCTCAAGCAGTAGGGCTAAAGCCGCCGCTCACGCCGTCTCGCCGGTGGTGCGGGTCGATTCGAACAGGAACCAGGTCCGCCGTTCGGCTTGGTCGATCCAATTCTCGATCAGGCTCGCGGTGGCGACGTCGCCGTGCTCGTCGCACAGATCGTGGGTCTCCCGCAGGTGGGCGACAAGCTGCTTATTGTCGTCGCGCAACTCGGCCAGCATGTCGAGCGGCGTGACGAACTCGGCGTCGTTGTCGAGCACGCGCTGCAGGCGGCCGATATGGCCGATCGAGCGAATGGTCGTGCCGCCGATCTTGCGGACGCGCTCGGCGATGTCGTCGGTCGTGGCGAAGATCTGATCGCCGTGCTCATCGAGCAGAAGATGATAGTCGCGAAAATGCGGGCCGGACATGTGCCAGTGGTAATTCTTGGTCTTTAGATAGAGCGCAAACATGTCGGCCAGCAGAATATTGAGCGCGCCGGCAAGGTCGCGCACGGCGTTCGAACCGAGGTCGGTCGGCGTTTGGAGCGGGCCGGTTTGCAAGGCTTTAGGATCGCGCGGGGTCATTTGTCATCTCCTGCTGAATTTCAAGCTGTCGGCGCCAAGTCTGGATGAAACTTGGCTGGATGAAACTTGCGCACCGCAAAGAATCCCAGCACGCGCAAAGAGCGCCAGGACGACTGTCTGTGCCACCAGAGCGGATCGGGTCGGCGCAGACGTGCAGTGAAGGTTTCTTCATAAAAGATTGAATAACGCCGACGATGACGTCCAGGTACAGAAGCGTCGTCAGGGCGGCGACGACATAAATTCCAGCGCCAAGCCGAGCCGAGATAAATAGCAGGCGCCGACCGCGACCGCCAGCGGGACGAGCGTAAGGATGCCGATCGCGCGTGGCGCATCGAAGCCGAGCGGGGCAGGGGGAAGCTCGTTAAGCCGTCCATGAAGACTTGATATATTTGGCCGCGCCGATGACTCCCAGCATAAGCACGGCGTATTTTACACGATGATCGGTTCGCTGGGCGGTTCTCGGTAAAGATGTGATGGGGAGAAAACCAATTTGTGACGCGGCTTGGCGGGTTACTGTCTGGAGCCGGCCGAAGAGCTGCCATGCGCCGATTTCGGGCCTTGGCGGCCCATTGCGCATATGACACTGGCCGCCTTTGCCGGTATTGCTCGGTCGTGATTCCGTCGGGGGCGCTGGGTATGGCAGCGTAAATTCGTTTTATGAATGAAGAGCGCGAAAGCGCCGCGGTTTTGCGGGAGGAAGCGGTTGCGACGCCCGATCTGTCCGGGCCGATCGCGCATGCCGCAGCCGCGCTTGCCGCAACCGCCGCGGATGCCGGGCCGAAGCCGCTGACGCACGGCGAAAAGCGGCTGATCGTCATGAGCATGATGCTGCCGGTGTTCCTCGGCTCGATTGATCAATCGATTCTCGCCAGCGCGCTCCCGACCATCGGCCGCGTCTTCGGTGATGTCACCGAGTTGCCCTGGGTGATCACCTCGTACCTGATCGCGGCGACGGCGCTGACGCCGCTGTACGGCAAATTCGCCGACATCCACGGCCGGCGCGCGTCGCTGTTGATCGCGTTGACGATCTATATGGCCGGCGCGCTGATTTCGGCCACTGCCTCAAGCATGTTGATGCTGATCTGCGGCCGCGTGGTGCAGGGCATGGGCGGCGGCGGCATGATTTCGAGCGCGCAGATGGTGCTCGGCGATATGGCCCCGCCCAAGGAACGCGCCAAGTATTACACCTATTTTTCCATCGCTTTCACCACCGCCGGAGGCTGCGGCCCGGTACTCGGCGGTTGGATTTGCGATCATCTTGTTTGGTGGATGATCTTCATCTGGAAAATCCCGTTTTGTCTTCTCACCATCGCGCTGGCACAGACGATGTTGCGGCGGTTGCCGCGCTACGGGCGGCCGCATCGTCTCGATTTTGCCGGTGCGCTTTTGGTCATGGCGTCGAGCGCCTGCTTCATGCTGGCGCTTAATCTCGGTGGCGTGCACTACCCGTGGCTGTCGGCGCCGGTGCTGTCGCTGCTCGGCTGCGCGCTTTTCTTGGGCGCGGGATTTGTGGTGCGGCTGCTCACTGCCGTGGAGCCGCTGATCCCGATCGCGATTCTCGCCGACGCCGCCGCCCGGTTGACGATGGTGGCGCATTCCTTCGGCTGGGGGGCGATCATCTGCCTCAATATCTTTCTGCCGATTTATCTGCAAAGCGCGCTCGGCTGGTCGGCGACTTCGTCAGGCCTGAGCCTCGTCATCCTCATGGTCACGCTTAACGTCAGCGCCGGCCTGTCCAGCCAGTTGATCGGCCGGGTCCGGCGCTACAAGCTGCTGCCGCTATGCTTTCTTGTGGTCGGTCTCGGCGCCGTCATGGCGCTGGCGCTATCGGCCGCAGGCATGAGCTCGCTCAAGCTTGAGGTCATTCTGTTTTTGATCGGCGTAGGCTTCGGGCCGACGGCGCCGCTGACGCAAGTGGCGCTGCAGAATACCGTTTCGATTCATGACCTCGGTGCGGCGATCGGCACCATGAATTTCACCCGTACCCTGATGGGCACCATGCTGATCGCGATATTCGGAGCGGTCGTGCTGGCCCATGCGCCGGTGGACGCGGCGCCGGGCTCGCTCCGCCACGCCTTCCTTGGCAGCGCGTCAGTGACGACCTTTCAGACCGTGTTTTTCGCCATCGCCGCAACGCTGACGATTTCGTTCCTCGCCGTGATCCTGCTGGAAGAGAAGCCGCTCGACGACACGCTGCCGGCCGGCCGGCAGTAGGTCCCAATTGCCGCCACGCGCGTTCGTCCCGCCCGGCCGAAGCGCTTGCGTCCTGTCGCATTTGAGGTTCAAGTCGGCCCTACAAAACCAGGCGCGCTCGGTTGAGGCTAAGACTCTGAGGAAATGCGGGAATTTCACTCCAGGCAGTGGAACTCGCAGCATCGAGAATTACCCATGTTCACAAGCGGTTGAACCGATTGGTTGCCGGCGGCGACTTAATCCATGAGCCGATTTTATGCCCATGCAAGCACCGGCCGATGAAGCACTGATCGGCCAAATTGCCCGGGGTGACCGGCTGGCAATGCAGGTGCTGTTCGCACGGCACCATGTCCGCGTTTATCGTTTTGTCTTGCGTCTGTTGCGCGACGAGATGGCGGCGGAAGACGTCATCGGGGAGGTGTTTTTGGATGTGTGGCGGCAGGCCGGCCGTTTCGAAGGCAGAAGTGCCGTTTCAACCTGGCTTATCGCCATTGCGCGGTTCAAGGCGCTGTCGCTTCTGCGCAAGCGGCGGGAGGACGGACTGGACGACGAGACGGCGGAACAGATCGAGGAGCCTTCCGATGATCCAGAGCTGGCTTTGGCCAAGGTCGATAAGGGCGAGAAGCTGCGCAAATGCCTTGCCGCGCTGTCCCGCGAACAACGGGAGGTTATCGATCTCGTTTATTATCACGAGAAATCGGTGGAAGAGGCCGCGCACATTATCGGCATTCCAGAGAATACGGTGAAGACGCGAATGTTCTACGCGCGCAAAAGACTCGGAGTGTTGTGCAGGATGGCGGGAATCGATCGAGGTTGGCCATGACGCTGAGCGACGCTGCGCGCGATCCGGGACGCAATAACGAACCGGGAGACATCGAGGCTTTGCTGCCATGGTACGTGGCCGGCACCTTGCGCAGGCGCGATCGGCAGCGTGTCGAAGAAGCGCTGCGGCAAGACAGCGACCTGGCGCGCCAGGTTGCGCGCCAGGTCGAGCTGGCGCGCGAAGAGCTGGCCGAAACGATTCACCTCAACGAAACGCTCGGCGCGCCGGCGCCCCACGTCGCCGATCGGCTGATGGCGGCAATCGATGCCGAGACCAATGCCGCGCGCAAACGCGCGCCGGTCGGCGGCGCCGGCTGGCTGACCGGCTTTTTCGCCAGTTTGCCGCCGCGCACGCTGGCGGTGGCCGCTTCCTTCGCCGTTCTGGCCATCGCGTTGCAGGCGTTTATGCTGGCCGATCTTTTCACCAAACCGCAAGAGACGTCGCAGCAGGCGGCGCTGGAAACCGGGCATCGTAACGGCACGTTTGCGATGGTGCGCTTCGCCCAAGCCGCGAGCGCTGGCGAGATCACGAATTTCCTGCACAATTATCAGGCGGCGCTGGTCGACGGTCCCACGCCGGGCGGGCTTTATCGTGTGCGGATCGCGGTGTCATCGCTCGCCAAGGCGGAGTTGGGCAAGATCATCGACCGGATGCGGCAGGACCGCGTTGTGGCGTCGGCCGAGCCGGTCGCCGAGCCCGCCCCACCGCCGCAACCGGATAAGTGATCGGAACGGTGCCGGGGCTGCGGGCTATCGTGCTGTAAGCCGCATGCTATTTCCCTTTGAACGCATTTGCGTTCGGCGGCGACCAAGATGTGGAGGCGTTCTCTAAAGCCCCTCGGCGCACCCCATTCCCCGACCCAGGCGCCGATTTTAAGACCCGCCCGGCCCCTGTCCCCACCGGGCGGGTCGTCTTTTTTCGATCCTCGCGGACTTGTCCGGGTCTCCCACTCCCGATGGGCGAATCATTCTTCCGCATCGTTCTTGCGTTGTCCTCTTTACGCGTTGACGGTTGCGACATCACTGCGCTCAAACCGGCGGAGGTGGCGCGCGCATCAGCGCACTGATCAAGGCGGTGCCGGCGAAGCGCACCGTGCTGATGGTCGAGCACAATCTCAGCGTGGTCGCCAGCGAATCAATTTTTACCAGTTATTTGTGTGCAGAAAGTCAACAAAAAGTCCGCGTGCCGCCACATTCATTTTTGTTGCCGAATCAATCAATACACGCTGTTTATTTGAAAGTGCCGATTTCAAACGCGTTTTTTACCTCGCTCTTCTGGTTGCTCTTTTCATGTCGGAGCCGCAATACGGCCGGTACGACAGCATCGCTCGGCGATGGCTTGCGCTGATCGAGCGCCGGCAGGAAAATTTTCTGGACCTCTCCGACACCGGGCGCTGGCGGCACTACTACACCGAGGCCGGGTTTCTCGACGAAATGCGGAAATTGCTGCGCCTGCGCGAGCGGTGGGCGGCGCTGGCCGGGGTGTCGCTGGCGGACGGCGAACTTACGCTGGACGAGGACTTGATGCCGAGTGCTGATCTGGTGCCGCAGGGTGACTTGGTATCGCGGCCACCCTGGGCCGGCATGGCGGCCTAGGGCAGGCATTTTGCCGGGCATGCTCTAGATTCCGGCGGCAAGACACGTTATCCACACCGCAAAACTAGCAGTAGCAATGGCACGCCGGCTGCGGCGCACCGCCTTGCGATCCCTTCCGAACCCCCAGGATTTGTGAGCATCAATGTCGAGCGCTTTGTTCTCAACAATTAAACTTGCCGATCTGACCCTGCCGAACCGCATCGTCGTGTCGCCGATGTGCCAATACAGCGCCGACGACGGCGTCGGCAACGACTGGCACATGACCCATCTCGGCATGCTGTCCAATTCCGGCGCGGGCATGCTGGTGATCGAAGCCACTCACGTCGAGCGGCGCGGCCGCATCACTCATGGCTGCCTCGGACTTTATTCTGACGCCTGCGAAGCGGCGCTCGAGCGCATCGTCTATCACTGCAAGCATATCGGTCACGCCAAGCTCGCCATTCAGCTTGCCCATGCCGGTCGTAAGGCTTCCTCGCAACGGCCGTGGGAGGGCGCCAAGGCGCTCAGCGACGCCGAAGACGCCTGGCCGACGATCGGGCCTTCGGCGGTCCCGTTCGGTCCCGGCTGGCACACGCCGCGCGCCATGACCGAAGACGACATGGCGCATGTCACCGCGTCCTTCACCGATGCCGCCAAGCGCGCGCTACGGGTCGGCTTTGACGCCGTTGAATTGCATTTTGCCCACGGCTATCTGCTGCACAGCTTTGTTTCGCCGCTGGCGAACAAGCGCAATGACGCTTACGGCGGCTCGTTCGAGGGCCGCATGAAGTTTCCGCTCGAAGTGGTCCGCTCGGTGCGCGCGGCGGTGCCGCGCGGCATTCCGCTCGGCGCGCGCATTACCGGGACCGATTGGCTTGAGGGCGGTCTCACCGCTGACGATGCGGTGGCCACCGGCAGAGCGCTCAAGGCGGCGGGGCTCGATTATATCGACGTTTCGTCGGCCAATATCACGCCGGATAGCCGCTGGCCGAGCGATCCCGGATTCAATGTGCCGATCACCGAGCGGGTGCGCCGCGAATGCGGCATCGCGGTGCGCGCCGTCGGCATGATCGCGGGCGCTAAGCAGGCCGAGGAGATCGTCGCCAGCGGCAAAGCCGACATGATCGCCATGGCGCGCGCTTTCCTCGACGATCCGCATTGGGCCTGGCATGCCGCCCAAGAGCTCGGTGCGGAGGTAGCGCGGCCGCCGCAATATGGGCGCACCGCCCCGAAGCTATGGCCCGGCACGGCCTTGCGCGGTTGACGGCGGTACCGCCGGGTAGCGCAGCGCCAGAACCGCGGGCTCGGCGCCGAAGTAATAGGCAAGCCGCAGCCGCCACATCAAGACGACCGTGCGCAGCACGCCGTGGTGCTCCCAGCGGCGGCCGGAGGTGACGACCGGCGTGCCGATGCAATAGGGACGGCACAGGCGCTTGAGCCGCTGCGACATGGCGATGTCTTCCATCAGCGGCAGCTCCGGATAGCCGCCGACAGAGCGGAACGCGTCGCGCCGCACGAAAATGGCTTGATCGCCGGTGGCTATACCGGTCAGCCGCGAGCGCCAATTGATCATGCGCGCCACCACGGCTAGAAAAGAATGAGCCCCGGCGATGCACAGATCGAACCGGCCCCACGGGCGGGCTGCCAATGCGGCGGCGATCAGCCGCTCGGCATTGTCCGGCAGCGCGGTATCGGCGTGCAGGAATAACAGCGCGTCACCGGCCGCCGCCGCGGCGCCGGCATTGAGCGGTGCGCCGCGCCCGCGGGCGGCGGCGA
>JBAQHW010000292.1:0-9754 GCA_049288525.1 Xanthobacteraceae bacterium | reverse complement strand
CCCACCGCCCGGCAGATGCCAGCCCGCCACATATGAATGCTTGACCAAAAAGACCCGGCCCTCGCCGTCGAAAATCAGCGCCCGCGCGCCCACCGTCAGCCCCCGCGATATGCGCCAATAGGCGTGTAAAAACAGACTGATAGCAGGTTCGAACGGACGACGGATGACGTCAAATCGCATCTTGCATTCCCTGCTCGCGTCAATACTTAGAAACGTTCTAAGATAGGTCTTTGGGCGGTCTCGCCGACCTTGCACCACCAAGAGGCATTCGTGAAACGTTTCGCCGATCTGACCGAGCAGGAAATTCTTGCGCTCGCGATCTCCAATGAGGACGAAGACAACCGCATCTACCGCTCGTTCGCGGACCGGCTACGCGCGGCCTACCCGGAGACCGCAGAGCTGTACGATCGCATGGCGCAGGAGGAGATCGAGCATCGCGATATGCTGCTTGATTTGCATCGCAGAAAATTCGGCGATTTTCTGCCGTTGATCCGCCGTCAGGACGTCAAAGGTTTTGTTGCGCGGCGGCCGATCTGGCTGAATCGCACGCTCGGAATCGACGCAACGCGGAAATTCGCCGAGGAGATGGAATACGAAACCGCACGGTTCTACCGGCGGGCCGCACAAACCGCGCATGATGACGCAGTGCGCGATCTGCTGCGCAAGCTCGCTGCCGCCGAGGACAAGCACGAAGCGCTGGCGCACGAGCTCGGCGAAAAGATCACGCCGCAAACCCGTGACCAGGAAAACCGGACGGCACAGCGCATGTTCGTGCTGCAATATGTACAGCCCGGACTTGCCGGGCTGATGGACGGCTCGGTGTCGACACTGGCACCCTTGTTCGCCGCAGCCTTTGCCACCCACAATACCTGGTCGACTTTTCTGGTCGGATTTGCCGCGGCGATCGGCGCCGGCATCTCGATGGCCTTTGCCGAAGCCATGTCTGACGACGGCTCGCTGACCGGACGCGGCGCGCCGGTGGTGCGCGGCGCGGTCTGCGGCGCCATGACCGCGCTCGGCGGACTGGGCCACGCGCTGCCCTACCTCATTCCGCACTTCTATGTTGCGACAACGCTTGCCTTCGCCGTGGTCGCCGTCGAGTTGATCGTCATTTCGTGGGTCCGCACCCATTACATGGACACTCCATTCCTCCAGGCGGCATTTCAAGTCATTGTCGGCGGGGCGCTGGTCTTTGCGGTCGGCATTCTGATCGGCAGTTCGTGATTTGTTATGATAGCTCTGCAATGATGAGCGCCGATGTTGACGCTGGCGCATGTGTCCGATCTGCACTTGGCGATTGAGCCGCGCGGTTCGCAGCTTCTGGGCAAGCGCGGCCTTGGGCTTATCAATTGGCGTCGCAAACGGCAGACCATTCACCGCCGCGACGTGCTAGACGCACTGACGCGCGATCTGAAAGCGCACCATGCCGGGCACATCGCGGTGACGGGAGATCTCGTCAATTTCTCCCTGCCGGCCGAATATGCGCTTGCCGGCGACTGGCTCAGGTCGCTGGGCGACCCGCGCGACGTCACCGCACTGCCCGGCAATCATGACGTCTATGTCCGCGGCGCCGAGCCTATGCCGGCGCAATATTGGGCCGACTATATGCGCGGCGACGATGGGCTCGACCGTTTTCCGTTTGTCCGCCGACGAGGCGACGTGGCGCTGATCGCGCTATCGAGCGCATTAGCGACCGGCCCCTTCATGGCGACCGGCACGCTCGGTGCACGCCAGCTGGCCCGCTTCGCCGAGGCGCTCGACCAGACACAGGACGTCTTTCGCGTCGTGCTGATCCATCATCCGCCCTGGAGTCCGCCGCAGCGTTATTTGCGGCGCCTGACCGATGCGGCGGCGCTGTGCCGCGTGCTGGTCGAAAAAGGCGCGGAGCTGTTGCTGCACGGCCACGATCATCGCTCCTCCCTCATCTGGCTGGACGGACCCGGTGGTGGAAAAATACCGGCCGCCGGCGTCCCCTCGGCGTCCGCCGCAGGCGCCCACGGCGAGGAAAGCGCTGCCGCCTATCACCTGTTCACGATCGACGGCACGGCGAAAGCGGGGAAATTGCGCTGCGAAATGATTGTCCGGCAGCGCAGGGCGGACGGCACGATTGGCGAAGTCGATCGGCAAGAACTCTTTTAGGAACTCGTTGCAAGCAGAATGGCGACGACGCACAGCGCCAGCACGCCGCCAACAAAGCCGAGCAGCAACACACCGAAAATTCGCCAGCGCCGCCGGCGGCGATAGCGCGTGGCTTCTCCGGCCGGAATCCGTGCCAACAAAGCCGGATCCTCGGCAAGCGCCCGTTGGCGCTCGACCAGGCGCCGCGCGACATAGGTCGTCACCGCCGGAACGATGTTGGCAATCTCATGCGACTCGGCGAGCATGTGACGGCCCATGCGACTGTCGTGCAGGAAGCGATAGCCGCGCTTGTCCCGTCCCATGACGACATGGGCCACGGGGTCGATCCACAACCGCGGCGTCTCGCCACGACTGATGCCGCGGTCGAACAGATCGACTTCTGCCGGGATTTCCGCAAACAGCGGATCGAGCGCCTCGTTAAGGAGTTCCAGGCGCGCCACTTCGGCGTCGCGCAAATCGACGACGACGCTGGTCCGTTCCGCCGCTTCCACCCGGGCCTGATGCACCGCCGACTGCAGCGGTGAGCGCACCGCAGGCGGCGCCTCGGCTTGGCGCTTACGACTCCACATGGTCCCTACGTCCCCAAATCTCTGGTCTAAGAATCGCGTCAAATCGTACACTAACAATTGCGCCTGCAAAAAGTCGGCCAACGGGGCAGATTATGGCGCTGACGGCGCTCGGAGTGCCTCAGACGCAGCGTCCGCCATCGACCTCGACGATATTGCCGGTGACGAAATCGGCCTCGGTGGAGGCGAGAAACAACGCCGCATCGGCGATGTCATGTGGCTGCGCCAGCCGGCCGAGCGGCACCGTGGCAATAAACTTCTCTCTTTGCCCCGGCGCAGGGCCGAGAAAGCTCGGCAACAGCGGCGTGTCGGTCGCGACCGGGGCGACGGCGCAGACGCGGATGCGGTCGGGCGCGAGCTCCACGGCGAGCGATTTGGTCAGCGTATGCACCGCGCCTTTGGTGGCGTTATAGGCCGAGAGGCCTGGCCGCGGCCGCAATCCCGCGGTCGAGCCGATATTGATGATGGCGCCGCCCCCGGCTTTTCGGAAATGCGGCACCACCGCCTGACAAAACTGAAACAGCCCTTTCACATTGACTGCGAAAATCCGATCATATTCATCCTCGTCGATTTCCAGCATCGGCTTATTGAGGTGAGTCGCGCCGGCATTGTTGACCAGAATGTCGAGCGCGCCGAAGGCCGACAGCGTCTCGGCAACCGCCGCGGCGATATCGGCTTTCTTGCTGACGTCGCAGCGCACCGCGACCGCGTTATTGCCGATGGCGCGCGCCGCCCTTTGCGCGGCGTCGAAATTGATATCCGCCAACGCCACGCGCGCACCTTCGCGCGCAAATGTCTCGGCGATGGCCTTGCCGATGCCCGATCCGGCGCCGGTTACCAGTGCGACCTTGCCGTCGAGCCGCGACCCGCTAGACATGGCTCAGGCTCCGCTGCGGTACGACGCCGTATGGCTTTGCCCAGCCTAAGCCGTCCTCGGTGCGGGTGCGGGGCTTGTATTCGCAGCCGATCCAGCCGGTGTAACTGGATTCATCTATCGCCTGAAAGACGGCCGGATAATTGATCTCACCGTCGCCCGGTTCGCCGCGCGTCGGCACCGCTGCGATCTGCACGTGTCCGATCACCGGCAGGAATTTCTCGAAGCGGCGGATCAGATCGCCGCCGACGATCTGGATATGATAAAAATCAAACTGCACGCGCACATTGGACGCCGCGATCTTGCCGACGAGGTCGGCGGCGTGCTCGACATGGCTGAGAAAATAGCCCGGCCGGTCGCGGGGATTGATCGGCTCGATGAGGAGCGTGATGCCGGCGTTGGCTGCCTGTTCCGCCGCGCGCGCCATGTTGGCGATGAAGACCCTCTCCGCGGCTGGCCGTTCGTTGACCGGCACCACGCCCGCCATGCAGTGGATCGCGGTGCCGCCGACCGCGGTGATGTAATCGAGCGCCCGCGTGAACGCGGCAGCGAAATCACGCGCGCGGCCGGGCAGCGCGGCGAGGCCGAATTCCGGGCATTGCGGCGTGTTGACGCCAAGCTGCGTCAACTTGTGCTTAGCCAGCTCCGCTTTCACCGTTGACGGCGGGATGTCATAAGGAAATTGCAGCTCGACCGCCGAAAATCCCGCCGCCGCCGCAGCGGCAAAGCGCTCGATCAGCGGACGTTCGGTGAATAGATGGCCGAGATTGGCAGCGAAGCGCGGCATATCTGGTTCCTTGACGTTACCCTTTTGGCGCAAACCGTACTCCCTCTCCGTGCGCCGCGGGAGAGGCCGGTTTCGGCGCCAGTGACTTCGGTCAATGAGCTTCGGGCGAGACCAAGACAAAGCCCTATGAATAGGCATCCCCGCTGAATAGGCATCCCCGCCCACCATCTATGGGCAATATCCCATCACTCTGCCCACTATATGAGTGGGCCACATTGTGGTTGATTTGTGCCCAACGACTTGGTTCGTTCTCTGCCTAAAGCCGCGCAGAAAACGCGCAGTGACCAAACGGCGCGGCACGGGGAAACGAATCGAGAGGAGCGGCCAAACCGGCGCCGCGTAATGCCGACGATGAACGCGCAGCAATTGTTGCAGGAAATTTCCGACTATTGCCGGCAAACAGGACTTGCCGAATCCACCTTCGGTCGCCGCGCCGTCAACGACGGCAAGCTCGCCGGCCGCCTGCGTAATGGCGGCCGCATCACCACCGATACGCTCGACCGCATTCACGGCTTCATGGCGGCGCATCCCGCGCAAAACGGACGACCGGCGATCATCGAACGGGCGCATCCGCCGCGCCTGCCGCCGCAAGCGCCCGCGCCTACGGGTGCCCCGGTACCCGGCGATCCGCAGCGCAATTTTCGTTTTTTCGACAACCGGCAAAAATACCTGCTGTTCGTCAACACTTGCAGCGAGAAGTGGGAGGTGGCGAGCCGCGTCTCCGAGGAATTAGCGCATATCCATCCACATCCGCCCGCCGTCCGGGTCTTCGACGCCGGCGTCGGTGACGGCTCGGTGCTGACGCGGGTCATGCGGGCGATGCACGATCGCTTTCCGCATATGCCGTTCTACACAGTCGGCAAGGAAATCTCGCTCGAAGACGTGCGGCTTACGCTGCAGAAAATGTCGGATCGCTTCTTCGAGCATCCGGCGTCGGTGCTGGTCCTGACCAATCTCGCCTATGCCGACGCGCCGTGGCTGCACGTCAAATCGCTCAATGCCGCGTCGAGCCTCGTCTGGCACGAACTGCCCTTGCTCGGTAATTCCGCGCACCGCTTCGAACAACAGATCATTGGGCTTGAGCCTTTCCTGGTGCAGAACTGGAAGGCCGGAGTTTCCGCGCGCACCGGCAACCCGATCTACGAACGGCCCGTAGTGCTCGTAATTTACCGCGACGATCACCGTTTCCTGCTCGATCCGATCATCCCGCGCGCCGGGGGCACCCGCGCTGATTACGATCTCGTCATCGCTTCGCAGCCGTACCGCGCCCGCGCCTCGCTCGAGTTCAAGGCCAAGCGCGTGATCGCGCCGCTGGCGCGCGCGCTCGGGCCGGGCGGCCGGCTGATCGCCATCCATTCGCACGGTCATGACCCGGGCATGGAGGTGATTCAGAAAGTCTGGCCAGAGGATCACCCGTTCATTCACGACCGGCACGACATCCTCAAAGCGGTGAAGCATGAGCTTGGACCTGCCGGCCGCGAGCTTAACTTCAACGCCTATGCCGATAATCGCTCGCTATTCCGCTACGAGATGCACACGCTGCCGTCAGAGATATCCGAATCGATCGGTACCTCGACGCTGTTTGCCGCCTGGAACGCGGCAATCTACGTAGCGCAGGTCGAGGACGACCGCGTGGCGGAAGCCGCCGCCGATGGCCGCTATATCGATGCCACCCGCTCGGTGCTGCGCGAGCGCGGCGGCCTGTGGTTTTTCGATGAGTCCTACGTGATTTCGCGGCGAAGGGCGTAGGCCGCCCGCGAAAAACGACACAAGGCGCCGACGTCCCTGCCAGCTTCGCGTGCTATAGTGCGCGAACCAAACGGGGAGGACGCCATGCTGATGCTCGCCAAACTATTGCTGACGCTCCCTGTGCTCGGCTATGCCGCGGTGACCATCAAAGTCGACTTCAACAAGACGCACGCCACCAATCCAAAATGGACGCCGCATGCGCGCTTCCATCTTGTGTGGCAGGTTCTGTCCTATTCCGGCGTCGGGCTGGTCGCGCTTTATCTGATCTGGGTCGGCGGCCCGAACCCCATGGAGCGGCTCTACCTTGCCGCCGCCATCAGCGCGGCAATTTATGGCGCGTTCTTCACCGCCTTGCTGACGCGGCCAATGTTCGGGGGCGCGCTCTACGACGACAATGGTTATCAGCCGTTCCAGCCACCGATGGGTCCCCAAGCCTGGCGCTGGGACGTCAACGTCACCGCATTCACGGTGCTGGCGGCAATTTGGGCCGCTGGCGTTGCCGCGGCGCTGGCGGCCTAAATCTGATGCCGCGAAGCGGCTTTCAAGTCGCGCCGATTTCGGCAGCAACGGGTACGGCGGCCCGGCCCTCTGGGCTCTATGCCAGAGTGTTCGCCCGCACCTTCTCCCGCAATCCCATCCGCTCGAGCCGGCCGATCACCTCGTCGACGAAATACGGCAGCTCGTCGAGGTAATTGACCAGCGAAATCGCGATGCCGGTAAGCCCGGCCTTGCTCAGATCGGCAAGCTGGCTCGCAACCAGATCGGGATCGCCGACCAGCGGCAGCCCGCCCATGCCCTGCGCATAGCCGCTTCGCTGTTTTAGGAATTCCTCCATCGGTACGGTCTTTGGCGAGATGTCCTTCATCCCCAGAATCCTATCGACCGCATTCCAATCGGCGCGCTCGACGATCGAGTAATGGAAATAGTCCTCCGCTTCCTTCCTGGTCGGACGGCAGGTGACGACGCCGACCGTATAGCAGCCGATCTCGCGGCCTTGCGCGACGGCCGCATCCTTCGCGCGGCGCACGCGCTGCGCGGTTTCGTCGCGTGAGTTGCGCGAGGCCTGCAGGAAGAAGGCATCGCAGTTTTTCACCGCAAAGGCCTGCCCGGTCGCCGAGGCGCCGGCATTCATGATCAACGGGCGCACGCTGCCATACGGCTTCGGTTTGCCCTTGATGCCTTTCATATGCAGGTATTTGCCGTCGAAATCGAAATCCTCTTTGTCGGACCAGATCATCTTGATGACGTCGATCCATTCCTGTGCGTATTCGTAACGGTTCTCGTGCGCGCGCTGTTCAACGCCGAACATGTCGAACTCGCCTTCGTTCCAGCCGACCACGATGTTGAGCCCGAAGCGGCCTTCGCTGATGTGATCGGCGGTGACCATCTCCTTGGCCGCAACCACCGGATTGAAAATCGGCGCGTGCACTGTGCCGAATACGGTGATGCGCTTGGTCGCGCCGAGCAGGCCGGTCGCCCAGGTGATCGTCTCCAGCGTCGTGCCCTGATAGTCGGTGTCGCCGCCGTAGCCCTTCCAGCGGCCAATCGGGAGCAGAAAATCGATGCCGGCCGCGTCCGACATCTGCGCTAATTTCTTGTTGTCCGGCCAACTCCCGGACCAGCGCTCGGGCACCAGCGTCACGGCACGGCCGGAGGAACAATTGGCGCCGAACAGGCCGATCTGCAGTGTGTTGTTGCCGTGCATGGCACGGCGCGAGGCGAGCGAAGACGCGTGCATCAGTTCCACAGTTTCTTGGTTGCAATATCGGCGCCTTGACGCAGCGCCTTGAACTTCTCCCAGACCACAGTTTCGTGAACCTCGGTGCGGTATAAGGCCTGCGAGGAGAAGCCGCAATCCGCCGTGGCGATGACGTTTTCCCGCCCGACCAGCTTGGCAAAGCGCAGAATGCGCTCGGCGATCAACTCCGGATGCTCGACGATGTTGCTGGCATGAGTGATCATGCCGGGACACAGCACCTTGCCGTCCGGCACTTTGACGGTTTCGAACAGGTGATATTCGTGCTCGTGGCGCGGATTGGCGGCCTCGAAACTGTAAGAGCCGGCATTGATCTTCAAGACATGTTCGATGATGTCGGAGAGCGCCGCTTCGTAAAGTCGCGGCCCTTCGTTGATGCCATAGCAGGTGTGAAACCGCACGCGCTCGGGCGGAATGCCCTTGAGCGCTTCATTGGTGGCCTCGACATAGATCTCGGCGCGACGCCTCATCTGCGCGCGGTCGAGATCGGGCTCGAAGAAAATATCGGGCAGGAACGGATCGTCGATCTGCACCAGAATGCCGGCGTCGGCGATCGCGCGGTATTCCTTGCCAAGTTCGGCCGCCAGCGCGTGGAAATAGTCTTCGTCGGACTTGTAGTGTTCGTTCAGGCCAACGCCTGAGGCCGCGGTCGCCGGCAAAAACACGAGACTGTCGCGAATCCCGGCGGCAGCCGCGGCTTTTTTCAGATTGGCGATGTCGCGCTGGACGAATTTCTCGCCGCGATATTTGACCGGCCCGACGCAGACCACCGGCGCCAGCCTAACGATGGCGCCGCCCATCATCGCGGTCTTGAAATATTCCTTGTAATAATCGGGAAAGGCGGCGACCTCCTGGACGAACAGCCTCATTTTCTGCCCGGGCCTCGCCTCGAATCCCTCGAGCCGTTCCTGAATGTAAGTAAAAAAGCCGGGTTTTGAGAATTCGCCGTCGGTGACGATCTCGATGCCGCAGTCGACCTGCTTGCGCACCACGTCGTTCACCGCCTGGGCGAGTACCGCCTCGAAGTTTTTTTCGTCGAACGGCTGGCCGGTGTATTTTGCCTTCATCAGATCGAGCAACGCGTGCGGGCGGGGCAGGCTGCCGATATGTGTGGTCTGGATATGGTCGGTGTTCTGCTGAAGGGTCATGGCGTTTCATCCCAGTTTTTTTGCCGTTTTTGGGTCCGGCCTGCCGCTCAGCCGGCGTTGCCGCAGGCGGGGCGAAACGAAACTACACGGAAAACGGCTCCAACGCCCGCTCCGGCGCGAGTTGGCGGCGGACCGCCTCGATGTCGCCCAGAACCCATAATTCGGTAATGACGCCGTCGCGCGTTTTGAAGAACGCAGCACCGTTCCAGACGATATCGCGGCCGGTGGCGTCGATGCCGAACATCTTGCCGCGGTGCCGGCCGCTAAACCTCATGCGCGCGGCGGCGCTATCGTCCGCCGCGATCAATTCCTCGATGCTGCAGGTGAAGTTCTCCAACGCCGTACGCACCGAACGCAGATAGGCGATGAAGCCGCCGGGGCCGCGCAGCTCCGGACCGAGCGAGGCGCGGAAACGAAAATCGGGCGCAAGAATCTTCCGCGCTTCGGCCTCGTCGGCCTTGTTCCAGACCTGATGATAGAAGCGCTCGACGAGATCGCGGGGTATTACGACCACATGGGCCTCCTCGCTTGCATGCACTGCAACGCGCCGCGCCATGACGCGGTGATGTCGGGCGCCAAACATAGCGCGGTTTGGCAGGCAGACAAATTCATTCGTCTCCACGCGCGGCCGGAACGGAGCACAGGCGCTGACGTTGGCGAAGATACGAACTTCACAAAAAGGCGGACTTGAACATGCCGGCTCTCCACGCACCGCGTAGGCTTATTGCGCTCTTC
>JBAQHW010000291.1:0-21050 GCA_049288525.1 Xanthobacteraceae bacterium | reverse complement strand
GGCTTGGACCAGCAAGGCTTGGACGTGCAAGGCTTGGACGAGCAAGGCTTGGACCAGCAAGGCTTGGACGAGCAAGGCTTGGACCAGCAAGGCTTGGACCAGCAACGCTTGAAGGAGACGTCAACTGAGGCCGCGGCCGAACGGCTGGAGAGCGGCCCCGTCATCCCGCCGCATGACTACACCGTTGCCGCAGCGCCGGAGCCGCAGCCCGAACCCGTCACCAATGCCCCGCGCTGGCATATTGAGTCACCCGATTTCGTGTTCCATCCCGCGGCGCAGCCAACGAACGGCCACGCCGCTCCTTCCTCGGGCAATGCGGGCGAGCTGTCGCCGCGGCAGTCGGCGCCGCGGCGTTTCATGAATCCTGACGACGATCCGGCCGACTTGTTCGAGCAAGCGTCTGCGCCGGCGGTTAAGCCAAGTTCCGCGGCGTTGCGGATAGCGGACCGTGCACCGGCTCCGCCGCTACCTGCGGCGCCGGTAACGTTAGCGAAGGCTGCATCGTCGCCCGATCCGGAAGCACCGCCGCTGCGATTAGCGCCGCGCCCGGTGCCGATCAACCCGCTCGCGGCTTTGCGTGCTCTCAGTGAAGACGAGTTGCTCGCTTTGTTCGGTTAGAGCATGTCCCGCAAAAGTGGAAACCGGTTTTGCGAAAAGGACATGCTAAAACAAGCAGCTAGAAGCGTATTCCGATTCTGTTAAATCGGGATACGCTTTAGCGACAGGTTCGGACATCACGGGAAACATTCCCGAACATTCCGCGTCGATTGCCCGCTGATGAGATAATTTCCGATTTGTCGCGTTTAACACACGGCATGGAAGTTGCTTCGCCTGACTTCGGGCGGACCAACAACGGCGTGCAGGCGACGCGTGCTGAGTGTTCCCGGGGTCTGCGCGACCTGTTGTTTGCGGCCCGCACCACTCGATCATCTGGAGGCCACGATGCATAGACTTGCCAGTCTTGCTGTGACTGCGGTGATGTTGTCGATGCTCCTGTCGATTCCCAGCCACGTGTCCGCGCATGACAGTGGTCAGTACACGAATGCACCATTGCAAGCGTGGTTCGACCAGCTCGCGAGCGGAAAGGGCTTGTGTTGTTCTTTCGCCGATGGGGTTTCCGTCGAAAACGTCGACTGGGATACCCAGAACGGGCGCTATCGTGTGCGCCTTAAGGGGCAATGGCTTGTTGTTCCCGATGCGGCGGTGGTGACGGAGCCAAACAAATTTGGTCCGGCCGTGGTATGGCCGTACCAGGACGCGGATGGCATCACCCAGATCCGGTGTTTCCTGCCTGGCGCAGGAGCATAAATTCGCGTGAATTCGAAAAGTCGGGGTTAGCTCGCTACGCGACCAGCCGGGAATACAGGTCCGCGTCGACATTGCCGCCCGAAAGGACAGCAACGGCAATTTTATTTTTCACGTCGACCTTACCGGTCATCAGCGCGGCGAGCGCCACCGCGCCTCCCGGCTCGACGACGAGCTTCAATTCGGCGAATGCAAAACCGACGGCGGCGGCGACTTCGTCGTCGCTCGCCGCGACGCCGGCGCCGACCAGCGATTGATTGATCGCGAAGGTCAGCTTGCCCGGCATGCGCGCCATAAGCGCATCGCAGATCGTGCCGGTGAGCGCGGCATTCTGCTCGCGCCGGCCGCTGCGGAACGAGCGGGCGTGGTCATCGAAGCCTTGCGGCTCGGCGGTGTAGAGCAGGGCTCCCGGCGCCCGTGCCTTGATGGCGAGCGCGATGCCCGCGGTCAGGCCGCCACCTGAGGCGGTAACGACGACGACATCGGGCGTAAGCCCGAGCGCTCCGAGATCCTCGACGATTTCCCGCCCGACAGTCCCCTGGCCGGCAATAATGAGGGCGTCATCGTAGGGTGGCACCAAGACAGCGCCGCGATCAAGCGCGATAGCGTTGGCGATCGCCTCGCGATCGTCGCGGGCGCGGTCGTACAGCACGATGTCCGCGCCGAGCGCGGCCGTGCGCTCGCGTTTTGCCCGCGGCGCGTCGTGCGGCATCACGATCACGCAACGCATGCCGAGGAGCTGCGCAGCGGCAGCGACGCCTTGCGCGTGGTTGCCTGATGAGAAAGCCACCACGCCGCCGGACCGTCGCTCCGGCGGGATCGAGGCGAGCTTGTTATAGGCACCGCGAAATTTGAAGGAGCCGGTGCGCTGCAGGGTTTCGGCCTTGAGGAAAACGCGGCCGCCCGTTATGGCGTCCAGCGCGGTCGAGGTCAAAAGCGGCGTGCGCAGCGCCACGTCGGCCAAACGGCGGGCCGCCGCATCGACATCCGCGGCAGTGGGCAGCGCAACCGAAGCGTCCATCGCACTCACCATGGTGGCAGCCGCAGCCAACGGTAGCGCCGCAACGGCGTCACAGGCAAGGACGTTCGCTTGGCCGCTCCCGGCAGGTCGGTTACTCGAACCGCCCCGCCGCGTGCGCCAGCATGGTGAACACCTTGCCGGTATCGGACGTCAGATAGTTCCGCGCCACCGCCGGGCCGCGGTCGCCGCGCGAAACATCGTCGAGCAGCCGCTCGAATTCGTGGATGTAGTGCTCCACGGTCTGCCGGAATTCCGGGTCGGAGCGGTATTTGCTGCGGATTTCGTCGAACGCTTTCTGCCCGGACTGCGTGTAGAGGCGACGGCTGAACACGCCGCGCTCGCCGCGCCTATAGCGCTCCCACGCCTCCGCGGCGGTATCGTGATCGATCATGCGCGCGATATCCACCGAGAGCGAATCGATCGACTCGATATTGTCGCGTTGCGGGCGCTCCTCCTCTCGCGGGCTTTCGCGGGCGAGGGGTGGCGCAATCGGCGGACTCGGCTCCTCGCGCGAGGCGCGGCTGAGCAGGTCCGACAGCCAGCCGCCATTGCGCGTGGCGGCGTCATCCTTGCCGCCCGGCACCGGGCTCAAATTCGGCGGCGAGTTGCGGCGCGCCGGCGCGCCGGTAATGTCGCGCGTCGGCGCTTGCTGGGCTGGCGCCATATCGGGCCGCATCGGCCTGACCTGGCCGCGGCCGCTGCCGGCGGCATACATCGGCTCGGCCTCGCGGCGAACCGGCTCCGAGGCGTCAAGCGAGCGGCCGTGGCGGGCGACGATACGGTTGAGCTCGGCCAATGCCTCGATCTGATCGACGATGACGCGGCGCATCTGAGCCGTGCTCTCGGCGGTCTCCTGCGGCAGTTCAAGAATGCCGCGCCGCAGCTCGGTCCGGGTCGTTTCCAGCTCACGCTGCATTTCCCCGGCCATTTGCTTCATGCCCTGCATGATTTCCGTGAAACGGCTGGCGGACTGGGTGAACATGGCCTGCGCGTCATTGAAAGCTTCGTCGTAGACCCCGTTGAGCGCCTCGCTGGTGCGCAAACGCTCCTCATCCGTGGTTTTGCGCACGAGTTCGTATTGCTGCTCGATCGACTGCACGCTTTCATTGCTGCTCTCGGCGACAATGCCGGCGATCTCGCGCGCCCGCGCGGCCGCCGTATCGAGCGATTCGTCGAGCAGGGTGGAGAACCGCTGCAGCCGGTCGCCGAAATCCTCGGTGCGCGTGTCGAGCGTGGCGACCAGCGTCTCGATGCTGGAATGGCGAGCCGCCATCGAATCCTCGGTGCGGCGGTTGCTCGAATCGAGCAGATCGACCGCATCGGCAAGCGTCCGCCCGTGCGATGTGAATTGATCGGCCAGATCGCCGAGGTCGTGCAGCACGCGGGCGGTCACGTTGTTGAAAGTGCCAAGCGACTGCTCGACCTTGGCGGTGGTGGCGCCGCTCTTGCTCGATAGATCGCTCATGGCCGCGACAAACTCGGAAACACGCGACGCCATGGTGTGCTCGATCGAATTCATGTTCTCCTGGGCGCCGGAGAGCACCTCCTGCAGCAGGATGTTGGCCTCGCGCAGGCGCTCGAACAGCGCGGTCGAATCGGAGCGCAACATCGTGTGCGTCTCCATCATCTCGGCGACGGTCGCCGCCGCCGTCTGCTTGGATTCTTCGATCGCGCCCTTGGTCGCGCGGTGCAACTCCTCGAGCGTGCGCGAGATCGTCAATTTTGCCGCTTCGGTGACGCCCTCGGCGCCTTCCTGCATCTGGCCCAGCGTGTGGGTGATGGCGCTTGTCGCGTTGAGGCTCGCGTCGTTGATCAGGCGGGCGATTTCCTCGCTCTTGTCCGTCATGGTCTTGGTGAACACGAACCCTCTGGCGTCGATCGACTTCACCGTATGTTCGGTGATGCGTGCGACTTCATTGGCAAGCGCGTCACCCTTGCTGCTCAGCGCCGCGATCAGGCCGTTCGAGTTCTGGTCGAGGACGCGCGTCATGTCGTCGACGCGCTGCGTCATCGCGGTGTGGATTTCGTTGGCCTTGCCGACCAGGTTGCGCGCCACTTCGTTGCTCATGCCGAGCAATTTGCGCTCGGCCTCGCTGACGGTGCGGCCGATCGCATCGGCATTCGACTGCGTCGTCTTGCCGAGCAGCTCGGCCGCGGACGTCGTCGCCTTGGTAATCGTGTCGTTGGCGGCGGCCGCCGCCTTGCCGACGGTCTCGTTGGCCGCGGCCGCTGCCTTGCCGACGGTCTCGTTGACCACGGTCGCCGCCCTGCCGATGGTCTCGTTGACTGCGGTCGAAGTCTTGGCAAGCAGATCGGTTGCGGTCGCCGCGGTCTTGCCGAGCGTCTCATTGGCTGCCGTGGCGCTCTTGGTGATGGTGTTGCTCAAAGCGCCGGCGCTGCGATTGAGCGAAACCGTGGCCTCCGCGGCGCTGCGATTGAGTGCGTCGGTGGCCGCCGTGCTGGCGGCCGCGGTCTTGCCGAGTGCTTCGGTTGTGTTGACCGCGAGCTGGGTCAGCGCGCGCTCGGCACTGGCCGAATTGGTCTTGATCGCATCGGAGAGCTGCTCCATGCGGGAATTGAGCAGATCGGCGGCGCCGCGGCTGTGCACTTCGAGCTGGTGGACGACGGCCTCGGCGCGGCCGACCAACAGCTGCTCCAATTGGCTGATCCGGCCGTCGAGCGTATTGGCGACGTCCAAGGCGCCTTTACCGAGCGTCGATTCGATTTTTGCGATGCGTTCGCCGACAGCGTCGGTGAGCTTGGCGGCGCGGGTGTCGATAGCCGTCGTGACGTCGCCGATGCGCTTGTCGAGGGCGCCGGTAACCTCCTTGCCGCCATCGGCCAGCGCCTTGGCGATATCGCCGACGCGAGCCGACAGGGCGTCGGTGAGCGTCTGCGCGCGGGTGTCGAGCGTTTCCTCGAAGCGCCCCAGACGCTGGTCGAGCGCGGTCGTGACCGCGTCCGCCTTTGCGGCAACGCGGCTGTCGAAGCTGTCGACATAGTTGCGCATCGACTCGGAAACGTCCTGGGTGCGCGCACCGAGCCGCTCCACGAGCTCGGAGCCGTAAGTCTTCACCGTTCGATCGAACTCGGCGAGATGCCGGGTGATGAGGTTGCCGAGCGCAGACGAGTCCCGCGAAATTCGCTCGCCGAGCCCGGCGCCGGTGTGATTGAACATTTCCTCAAAAGCGGCGAGGCGGGCCGTCAGCATTTCCTTGATAGCATCGTTGCGCGTGGCGATGACGCCGGCGACGCGTTCGGCGTTGTCGCGGACCTGTTCGCTCATCTCGGTGCTGTGCGTGGTCAGCATCTCGGTGATGCGATCGCCGGATTGCTGCAGCTTGCCCGCCATCTCGCTGCCGCGCAGGTCGAGATCGAGGAGCAGCGATTCGCCCGAGGTTTTGATGGTGCTGTTGACTTCGTCGATCCGCATCGCAATCGTTTCGGCGATCTGGCTCGACGTCTCGACGACGGCGTCGGTGAATTCCTGAGACCGTCCCGCTACCAGGTCGACCACGGCGAGCGACTTCTCGGAGAAGGCCTCGGTGATGCGGTCGAGGCGCGACGTCATCATGTCCTCGAGGCCGGTGGCGATTTCGGCAAACTCCGCGCCGATGTGATTGGTCTTGAAATCGAGGTTCGAGCTGAGCTGCTCACTGGCCGTGGAAATCGCGTGCGAGGTTGCTTCGCTGGCCGCTTCCAGCCGTTCGAGCAGATCGCCGCCACGGTCGCTCAACTGCTGGATCATGGAATCGCCGATCTGGCCCAGCGTGAGCGTGATGTGTTCGCCGCGCTCCGCCAGCGAATGAGTAATGCGTTGCGCCGCCTCATTGACCTGCTCCCCGACAAGATCGCTGATGGTGGAGAGGTCCTGCGTGAGATCGATGTGGACATTGTCGATGGCGGACCGGACTTGCTCGGCCTGACCCACCAGCGTCTCCCGCTGGCTGGAGAGATCCTGCAACAGGCCGCGGATGCGTATTTCATTGTCGCTGTAAGTGCGTTCCAATGCGGCAACCTCGTTTTGCACCAGCGCTTCGAGTTCGCTGGCGCGCGCCAAGGCGCGCTCGACGCCGTCACCCATCGCCGCGACCTCGCGCCGGATCGCTTGGCCGACGGTGACGATGGAATCCCGCGCCACGCTCTCCGGCTCGGCGAGCCGCATCGCAACCCGCGCCATCGACTGGGCGATGAGCCGCAGTTCCTGCGAGCGCCACGCCATGTGTGCGACGCCGAAGAAAAAGATGATCGGCAGCAGTGCCGCTGCGCCAAGACCGATCATCAGCGCGATCGAAGAATGGCCCGGCCCAAGCGCGGCATTGATATCCGACAGATAAGCGAAGGCCAGCGACAGACAGCCGACGATCCAGGCACAGGAGAACGCCGTGGCGGCGAAGTAGGACGAACGCGCCGGCCGGCGCTGCAAAGCGTGCAGGATCTGGCCGATCGATTGCTGGTCGTCATTGGCGGCGCGAGCGGCCGGGTCGGCGAGATCGCGTGAGCCGATGGCGGCATCGGCGCGAAAGAGGTCGTCCTGGGTGTCGGCGCCTGGCACAGGAGCCTCGGCGGAGCCCGACAACAGATCGGCCATGGATTGGGACATGGATTGGGGCGTGGATTCGGCGGTGAAGTCGGTGCTGGATTCTGCCCTCGGCTCGAGCCTGGGCTCGGGCCGGCTGGTCGTCAGTTCCTCATCTCGGATATTGAGCGCTTCCTGGATCGCCGACAGCGCCGCCTCGGTCGGGTCCGTCATCTTCTTCGGGTAGTTGGCCATTTCGGTCGTCGCCTCGCGTGTTACGCCTGACTAGGACGGCCCGAGCGCAGTGGAGCATCGCTCCGTGCAACTTTCGAGCCGCGCCACGAGCGCGTGATCGTCGAATCCTCACCGGTTCCGGGGCTGCCTTGGAAAGCCCTCAGGTCGCACTTCGATAGCCCATCCTATCGGCCTGGAAGATCGAAGAAAACCGATTCAGTAACGTCCCTTTAATCATCGTTAACGGCTTTTTTACCCTCCGCGCAGCAATGTGCAGTGGTCGGCGAAGCCGCCTTTGTTGCGCCGGAAATGCGGCCGCCGTTGGGCCGGGGTCGTCTGCGTCCGTGTCGACCGCTTCTTCGCGCTGTAAGAATTCGCTTACTGTCAGCGTGAAAGAACTCCGCATCCGCTCCTGTTCCGTAACCCCAGTCGTGCTGTCATCGCTGCGTACAAAAATGTCCGGCCCAGAACGCCGGCTCGGTGGGAGTACGTCATGATGACTTCATGCGCGCTGGCAGCCGCGCAGAGCGAGCCAAAACCAGCCGCAATCGACGAGGACCATCTCGGCCGCATGACGCTGGGCGACCGGCGCCTGGAGCGGGAGGTCCTTGAACTGTTCCTGCGGCAGACGACCATCATGCTGGATCGGATCATCTGTGCGGAACCGTCGCTGGCCGCCGCCGCGGCCCATACGCTGAAGGGATCGGCACGCGGGATCGGGGCCTGGCGTGTGGCGCGCGCCGCGGACCTCTTGGAGCATGCCGCCGGCTGCATCGATGCCCCCGAGCTGGAGCACGACTTGGAGGATGCGCTGGCAGAACTCAAGGCCGCAAGCCTGGAAGCCGGGGCCGCGATCGCAGCGCGATTGACCGCTCTATTCGACGAGCTCGGGGCGCACCGCTGACCGTCGAGACGCAGGAGGCTGGGTAGAGCGAATCCCAAAATCCGCTCCACTAGCGTCCTCTCGCTTGAGCCGATAGAAGGAGCCCGGCCGGCTTGTCGGTCTTTGGTACGTGCCCCTGCCGCATTAGCCACAACCCTCCGACTTGCTCCGCCATGGCTCAGATTACATTTATCGATTTCAAGGGAACCGCCCGCACGGTCGACGGCGAGGCTGGTTCCACGGTCATGGAGACCGCTATCAAGAACAGCGTGCCGGAGATCGAGGCGGAATGCGGCGGCGCCTGCGCCTGTTCGACCTGTCACGTCTATGTCGACGAAGCCTGGCGCGAGAAAGCCGGCGAGCCGTCACCGATGGAAGAGGACATGCTCGACTTCGCCTACAACGTACAGCCGAATTCACGGCTGTCGTGCCAGATCAAAGTCCGCGAGGAACTCGACGGCCTGATCGTGCGGACGCCGGAGCGGCAGGCCTAACCGGGACCTTTTCCGGCGTCGCCGGCCTCAATCCGGGCGCGCCCCGATTGCCCATTCCAGCCTTCCCCTGGCGCTTTGCGCGCGCTAGACACTCGCCACCCCCTCCACCCCATTATTTGGACCATTACGGACGCGATATGACTGAACCTATCAAGACCGACGTTGTCATCGTCGGCGCCGGACCGATCGGGCTGTTTGCAGTGTTCGAGCTCGGCCTGCTCGACATGAAATGTCACCTTGTCGACATTCTGGACAAGATCGGCGGACAATGCGCCGAACTTTATCCGGAGAAGCCGATCTACGACATTCCCGGGATTCCCCATACCAGCGCGCACGGCCTCGTCGATGCACTGTTGCAGCAGATCAAGCCATTCAAACCGCAATTCCATCTCGGCGAGATGGTGGAGACGGTTGAGAAAATCGGCGATCCGTTATTCCGGGTGAAAACCGATCAGGGCACCGAATTCGAGTGCAAGATCGTGGTCATCGCCGCCGGTGGCGGCTCATTCCAGCCCAAGCGTCCGCCAATTCCCGGCATCGAGCCCTACGAGGGCAAGTCGGTGTTCTACGCGGTGCGCAAGATGGAGGCCTTCCGCGACAAACGGGTTCTGATCGTTGGCGGAGGCGATAGCGCACTCGATTGGACGCTCAATCTGGCGCCGCTTGCCAGCCATCTCACGCTGTTACACCGGCGCAGCGAATTCCGCGCCTCACCCGACAGTGTCAACAAAATGATGGCGCTGGTAGGCGAGGGTAAAATCGATTTCGTCTTGGGCCAAGTGACCTCGCTGTCCGGCGGCGACGGTCAAATCACCAAGGCCACGGTCAAAACCAATGAGGCTTCGACCTACGAGATCGCCTGCGATGCCTTGCTGCCGTTCTTCGGTCTGACCATGAAGCTCGGTCCGGTCGGCAACTGGGGATTTGAGCTCAAGAACAACGAGCTTATCCCGGTCAACACCGAAAGCTTCGAAACCAGCGTGCCCGGCATATTCGCCATCGGCGATATCAACTGGTATCCCGGCAAGCTCAAGCTCATTCTGTCCGGTTTCCACGAAGGTGCGCTGATGGCGCAGAAGGCCGCTCGCCACGTCTTTCCGGATAAGCGGCTGGTGTTCCAGTACACGACGTCGTCGACGAGCCTGCAAAAGAAGCTCGGCGTGGCGCCCGAGCGTCCGGCGCCTGCGTCCGCGTCTTGATCTAGGGCGTCCGGGATGGACCCGGGCTCGTTACGGCCGGCCCGGGGGTCCAGGCGGCGGCAACGCTTGCGATTGAACAGCGGGAGGCGCCGTCAATCCAAGCACGCCGCGCACGACCGGCAGCGCCGCGTCCGCCATCGCCGCATAGCCTTCGGCCGTGGGATGCACGGCGCCGCCATAAACCGCGCTGAGCACGCCCCATAGCGCATCGTGGATGTCGCTCGGCTTTAAGATCGCGGGCATGCCCACCGGATAGGTCATCGCGGTGAAGTAACTGTCGTTGGCCGTTCTGATCCAGCGTCCCCGCGGCGAATAGGGACGATAATCGCTCGGCGGCTCGCCGCAGGCCATCGGATTGTCCGGCGCCACGTTCGGATCGGTTTGGAAGCTTTCGCCATTCGTCAGGAAGCAATGCCGATCGAATTCCGGGTCGGTTGCCGCGCGCACGCACATGCCGTGCCGCTCGAACGCCGCTTGGTGGCTGTCGACAAACGCCATGCTGTCCGTCGCCGGATCCCGGCAGGCCTTATCGCCGTCGCAGGTGGCGAGCGCTCTGATCTTCGGCAAGAACTTGCCGTCGACGAAATCCGCCGCAGCGCGCAGCCGCTCGGCGTCGGCGCCGAATGCCGGATGCACGTCGAGGCCGTCGCGCCCGCCCGGACACGGCTTGCCCTCGGCCTGCATGGCGGGATTGGCATAGGAGACGAAAACCACGCGGTTGAGATTGCCGCCCACGAACGGCTTCAATGCCGTGCGCATTTGGGAGAATTCGCCCGGCAATTCCTGATTCAAGGCCTTCAGTGAATCGGCGGCGCTGGAGATGGCGCCGCCTTCTCTGAGCAACAGGCGCTCCGTGGTGGCATCGACGATGACATTGGCGACCAGGCCGGCGAAATTCACGTCGTTGGCGCCGACCGTCAACAGCATCATGTCGAGATTGCGCTTGGGGTCTTGGTGATGCGCCTCGGCCATGATCCGGCGCAACTCGGCAAATTGCGCCGGCGAGGTGCCGGAACAGGTCTCGATACCCACCACCCATGGACAGTCGTCGGCGCGTTGCCCCTCGAACATCCCGGCGCCGATCGCCGCCCCGGTGCAGGCGAGCGGCACCAGAGTGACCGCGATGTGCGGCTGCTCGATGGCGAGCGCGAGCATAGTGCGTACCTGGTAGCTGTAGAGCGAGCGGTGGCAGGCCGGGCTCATCCAGCGCGCGCCATGGAGGTTCCAGTCCCTGGCGGCGCTGGCGGTCGCCGGGCCGTTTTCGCAGGAGCGGTCGTCGTCGTAGCCGGCGCGGCTCGGCCGGAAATATTGACTGAAGCCGCCGCTGAGAAAGCGCTTGAAGCAGAAGCCGCTGTCCAACTCGACCGCGCGATCCGGATTACCCTCGCCGGCGGCGATCGAATCGCCAAGCCCGGCGACCAGAATGTCGCGCACCGCGATGCCGGTGCTGACGCGCTGCGCCGTCCCGTCGCCGAGGGGGATGTCCACCGCGGCGATCGTGGTGCGGCCGGACGGCACACGCAGCCGGACCTCCTGATCGCAGGGCGCTGTGGTTTGCGGACCCGGTCCGTTGCCTTCGTCGAAACTCCACACGCAATTCGCGCCCGGCGGCAAGGGCCCGGAAATCGTCACCCCGATCGGGTGATCCTGCGGCGCAAGATAATTCTCCTTAACGCCGTCCCGCTCGCAGGTCTCGACCAGGTTGCCGTAATCGTCGAGACAGAGATTGGCGACGACGTCCCTGGCCCAGCCGAGGCCATCGCTCGCCTTTTCCAGCCGGCGCTCGGAGGCAAGGATGCCGTCGCCCCGGCTTGCCGCCGCCAGACGTAGGAAATCGGCTTCGTTGCGAAATAGGCGGAACCGGTTCTTGACTTCCCAGACCACGTGGAAGTCACCCACTCCCGCAAGCGGCGGCCCTGCCGCGGCGGGTGGCGCAGGTGTCGTGGTGCCCTGCGCCAAAACCCCGTGCAGCGGGAAGAGAAGGACAAGGACGGTCAAAATTGCGGAAAGGCGCATTTGCGTGGGTAAGCGGGGAAGGGCAAGTCTTGTATCACCCGGCTTGCGGCGGAAGTGTGAGGGCGGGTAGGAACGTCGGGTCACAAAGGCTCGTTTATATTTGGGATGCCAGCCTATTGAGGCTCGCAAGCAATTAAAATGCCGGATTCATCGCTCACCGCAAAGTGCTGTATCGTCGGCGGGGGCCCCGCCGGGATGATGCTCGGCTATCTTCTCGCGCGGGCCGGCGTCAGCGTGGTCGTGCTGGAGAAGCATGCCGATTTTTTCCGTGATTTCCGCGGCGACACCGTGCACCCGTCGACGCTCGAACTCATCTACGAACTGGGCCTGCTCGATCAATTCCTTAAATTGCCGCATCAGAAGGTCGAGACGCTGACCGGTCAGGTCGGCGCCGAGCATCTGACGATGGTCGATTTCCGCCATCTGCCGACGCATTGCAAATATATCGCCTTGATGCCGCAATGGGATTTTCTCAATTTTCTGGCCGAACACGGCAGGCGCTACAAGACCTTCGGCCTGCACTTGAACGCCGAGGCGACCGATCTGATCGAGGAGAATGGCCGGGTCGTCGGGCTACGCGCGACGACGCCAGAGGGCACCCTGACCATCCGCGCCGATCTGACGGTCGGTTGCGACGGCCGCCACTCCACCGTGCGCGCAAAGGCGGGTTTGACGGGCGAGGATTACGGCGCGCCTATGGACGTCTTGTGGTTTCGCCTGCCGCGCAAGCCGGGCGACTCCACCGACACCTTCGGCCATATCGAGGCGGGCAGGATGATGATCATGCTCGACCGCGGCGATTACTGGCAGTGCGCCTATGTCATCCCGAAAGGCGGCATCGAAAAAATCAAAGCCGAGGGACTCGAAGCGTTCCGTCGGCGGGTCCTCGACATGTCGCCGTTTCTGGCCGACCGCATCGGCGAATTGAAAAGCTTCGACGACATCAAGCTGCTGAGCGTCACGGTCGACCGGCTGCGGAAATGGTGGCGGCCCGGCTTGCTTTGCATCGGCGACGCCGCGCACGCGATGTCGCCGATCGGCGGCGTCGGCATCAACATGGCGGTGCAGGATGCGGTCGCCGCGGCGAACCGGCTCGCCGGCCCGCTCGCGCGCGGTGCAGTGACCGACGCGGATCTGCAGGCGATCCAAGACCGGCGCACGCTGCCGGTGCGTTTCACGCAGTGGCTGCAGCTCAACATTCAGAAGCGGATCATCAGCCGCGTGCTCGGCATGGAAAGCGGGCAGCGGCCGAAGCCGCCGCTGTTCTTCAAGCTGTTCAATGTCCTGCCGGCGCTGCGCCGCATTCCGGCGCGGCTTTTGGGCCTCGGTATCCGGCCGGAGCATGTCCGTACGCCGGAAGCCGCGGCGCCATAGTGCCGCCTGGCGGCTTTAGTCTCGCCGCTGCAAATCCGCGTCGGTGCGCACGAGAATTTCCACGAGGCCCGCTTCGGCCTCGGCGTCGTCTGCGAGCTTCTTGCCGAGCGTTTGGCGCAAATGATCGAGCGCGGCTTCGACCAGCGGCGGCAATGTTCTGCGGTCGGAGCGCTCGTCGCGCGAGGCGCGCCGCCAGCGATTGACGCGATCGCCGAATGCCGTCAGCCGGTCGAGCACCGTGTCGGCGAGGTCACGATTGGCTTTCAGATAAGCGCGGCCCTCGTCGGTGATGCTGTAGAGCTTCTTCGATCCTTCCGCTGAGGCGGTGACGTAGCCCGCTTCCTCCAGATAGGTCAGCGTCGGATAGACGATGCCGGGACTAGGCGAATACCAGTCGGCGGTCTTCTCCTCGACCAGCTTGATGATCTCATAGCCGTGGCGCGGCGCCTCGGCGATAAGAGCGAGCGCGATCAGCCGCAAATCGCCCTGCGCCAGCATTCGTCCGGCGCGCATGTCGTCGGGGTTCATGTCGCCCCTGCCGCCGCCATGCCGGCCGCCGAAACCCATGCCACCGAAATGGCGACGGCGATGATGCCGGCCAGCGGCCCAACGGCCCTCGTAAGATCCACAATGTTCACGCATTTTCTCTCTCCATGCGAATAAGATATATCGTTAGATAGCTCTGTTTAAATCATAACGCAAGATATATCTTTTTCGACCTGAGATTGCCTTTGTCTGCAAAGGCTTGGTGAAATTGGGGGAACCCCGGCGCGGTAGCGATGAGGCTTGGGCGCCATTACTATGAGCGAGATGTTCGCAACATTTTTTCATGAGCTGAAGTCCGCCGGCGTGCCGGTGACGCTGCGCGAATACCTCACGCTGATGGAGGCGATGGAGAAAGACCTCGCCGGGCGCCGCGTCGAGGATTTCTATTATCTGTCGCGCGCGGCCCTGGTGAAGGACGAGCGCAATCTCGACAAGTTCGACCGCGTGTTCGGCCACGTCTTCAAGGGCCTCGATCTGGTCGAGCAGGCGCTGGCCGCCGAAATTCCCGTCGAGTGGCTGAAAAAGCTCACCGAGAAATATCTCACCGAGGACGAGAAGAAGCAGATCGAGGCGCTGGGCGGCCTCGACAAGCTTCTGGAGACGCTCCGCCAGCGGCTAGCCGAACAGAAGGGCCGTCATCAAGGCGGCAGCAAATGGATCGGCACCGCCGGCACCTCTCCCTTCGGCGCCTACGGCTACAATCCGGAAGGCGTGCGCATCGGCCAGGACGGGAACCGCAATTTTCGCGCCGTCAAAGTCTGGGATAAGCGCGAGTTCAAAAATCTGGCGGGCGACGTCGAGCTTGGCACGCGCAACATCAAAGTCGCGCTGCGCCGCCTGCGCAAATTCGCCCGCACCGGCGCGCCGGACGAACTCGACCTCGACGGCACCATCAAGGGCACCGCGCATAAGGGCTATCTCGATATCCAGATGCGGCCGGAGCGGCATAATACCATCAAGGTGCTGCTGTTCCTCGACGTCGGCGGCTCGATGGATTGGCACGTCAAAGTGACCGAGGAATTGTTCTCGGCGGCACGCACCGAGTTCAAGCACCTCGTGCATCTTTATTTCCACAACTGCCTGTACGAGAAGGTGTGGCGGCAGAATGCGCGGCGCTGGACCGAGACCACGCCGACCTTCGACCTGCTGCACACCTATCCGCACGACTACAAGGTGATCTTCGTCGGCGATGCCTCGATGTCGCCTTACGAGATCGTCGCGCCGGGCGGCTCGGTCGAGCATTTCAACGAGGAGGCGGGGCAGGTGTGGATGGCGCGCGTCGCCGCGACCTATCCGTCATGCGTCTGGCTCAACCCGGTTCCGGAACGCGCCTGGGACACGACCGCCTCGATTAAGATGCTGCGGCAATTGCTCGGCGGGCGGATGTATCCGCTCACCATTGAGGGTCTCGACGCGGCGATGCGGGAACTGGGGCGGTAAGAAGCCGCAGCCCTTCCGAATCGAGCCGACATCGTTATATTGGGGACCGTCGTCAACAAACTGAAAGGAGGTGATCCAGTGTCTCATTGTCTATCGCCGCGGTCGCCGGCATTCGTGAACTGGATCCTCGCCTCTGCCGAGGTCCACGCCTAGGTGGCCTAATCCGCCACCGGGCTCACGTGCGCAAGGCAGACCATCGCCTGCGTAACCGGGCCACGGCCTGACAATGGAAGGGTCGTCCGCAAGGGCGGCCCTTCTTTGCATTGTCGGTCAGGGCTGTTGTCGGTCAGGGCTGTTGTCGCTCAGGGCTGTTGTCGGTCAGTGGTGCTTCAGTCGCGCAGCATCCTTACAAATCGAACGCCTCGTTGAGCTTCGGCATTTCGACGCGTGTGCCGGTCAGCCGGGAGGCGAATTGCTGCATGGAGCCTTCCTCGCCATGAACGAGAAAGGTACGGCCGGCCTGCGTCGCCTGCTGCCAGGCCAACAGCGCGGCTTGATCGGCGTGCGCTGAAAAGCCGTTGATGGTGTGGATGCGCGCCCGCACCGGAATATCGTCGTCGAGAACCCTGACATGCCGCGCGCCGTCGATAATGCGGCGCGCCAGTGTGCCGTCCGCGGCATAGCCGACAAACACGATGCTGCACTCCGGGCGCCACAGATTGTGTTTGAGGTGATGGCGGATGCGTCCGCCGGTGCACATGCCGGAGCCCGCCATGATGATGGCGCCACCGCGGATACTGTTAATTGCGATCGAAGCGGCCGTATCGCGGACGAAATGCAGGCCGGGCAGCTGGAACGGGTCATGTCCGTTGCGGAACATTTCCGCAGTCTTGTCGTCGTAGCATTCCGGGTGACGCTCGAAGATTTCGGTCGCCGAGACCGCCATGGGCGAATCCAGATACACCTGGATCGACTCGGGCAGCCGCGATTGCTCGACGCCGGCGCGCAGGAAATAAAGCAGCTCTTGCGCGCGCTCGAGCGCGAAGGTCGGGATGACCACGTTGCCGCCGCGGTTGAGCGTCTCGACGATCGCGCCGTACAGCTCCTCGACCGACGCCGTGAGCGATTTGTGCAGGCGGTCTCCGTAAGTGGTTTCCATCACCACGGCGTCGGCATGCGGCGGCGTCTCCGGGCCTCGCAGCAGCGGGTGCCCAGAATTGCCGATATCGCCGGAGAACAGGATGCTGCGCCGCTGTGCGGATTCTTCCAGTTCGAGAAAGATGCTGGCCGAGCCGAGAATGTGCCCGGCATCGATGAATGTGGCGCGCAGCCCGGGGGCAAGATCGATGGGAGTGTCGTAGGCTGCGGAGCGGCCGAAACGTGCGAGACAATTCGTGACATCGCCCGTCGTGTAGAGCGGTTTTCGGCTTGCATCGCCGTGTCGCGCATGGGCGCGTGCATCCTCCTCTTGCAGATGGGCGGAGTCGAGCATGACGAGCTGCGCCAGCTCCCGCGAGGCCGCGGTGGTGATGATTTCGCCGCGAAAGCCGCGTTGCGAAAGCAGCGGCAGCCGGCCGCAATGATCCAGGTGCGCGTGGGTCAGCAGCACAAAATCGATGGCCTCGGCGGCAAAGCCGAACGGCGCAGCGTTGTCTTGGTCGAGCTCGCGACTACCCTGAAACAGGCCGCAATCGATCAGCACGCGCCGGCCGGCGCATTCAATCAGGTGGCACGATCCAGTGACGTCGCGATCCGCGCCGTGAAATGACAAACGCAAGGCAATCCTCCCGGCTTAATCCCAATATTGACCAACCGGCGACCGGCGCGGCTGTTTGCTAGCGCGGCCGCCTCTTCAGCCCGTGGCATAGTGCGTGCCGGCATTGACGGTGTGCCAGCGCAAGATTCCATCCCAAATCTCCTGGGCCGTTTCCGCGAACCAGAATAGCTCGCGATCCTCCGGATCGATGACGCCTTCCTCGACCATGAAATCGATATCGAGCGCGCCCCGCCAATAGCTCTCGCCCACCAGCACGACCGGAATCGGCTTGATTTTGCGGGTCTGGACCAGGGTCAGGACCTCGAACAACTCGTCGACTGTGCCGTAGCCGCCGGGGAAAGCGACCAGCGCGCGGGCCCGCAACAAAAAATGCAGCTTGCGCAGAGCGAAATAGCGAAAGCTGAAGCAAAGATCGGGCGTGATATAGGGATTGGGATATTGCTCGTGCGGCAGGCTGATATTCAGGCCGATCGATTTGGCGCCGGCGTCGAAGGCGCCGCGATTGGCCGCCTCCATCATTCCCGGTCCGCCGCCGGTCATGACGACGCATTTCTCCAGCCCCGGACGTTCCGCGGTTTCGCTCACCAACCGGCCGAACTCGCGCGCGACCTCGTAATAATGACTCTTGGCGAGTATCCGCTCGGCGATGGCCAGCCGCTGCTTGAGCTCGGCGTTGCCGGCATCGGCTGCGAGCGCGAGGCGGGCGCACTCGACCTTGCTCCTCGCCGCCATCGGTTCGCAGATGCGGGTGCTGCCGAACACGACGATCGTGTGCTCGATGGCATGCTGCTCGAGCGCCAATTCGGTTTTGAAGTATTCGAGCTGCAGGCGGACGCCGCGGAGTTCATCCTGCGCCAGAAAGTCGATGTCCTGGTCGGAACGGCGGTAGCTCGGGCTCGCCATGATGGCCTGGACGCGCCGCAAAGCGTCGGGGTCTTCCTCGGTCGACTTGGGTTGGCACCACGGCAGCGGTTGGCGCCGTTTGCGCGGATGAGGCGGTCTTGGGATTTGCGATCCTTCCAAGGTCGTTTGATTTTTCGTCATCGGTCCTCCGATCATGATCGACGGCCATGATCCGGCTGGTTGGGCGATGTCTTGATCGAGGCGTCTCGCAACCCCGGCGGTCGTTATCTGACGCGTTACCGGTGGCGCCGTGGCGGGCGGGTTGGTTTGTCGTTAAATACATGCATACGCCGCAAGGGATTCTGTCAACCCCGCGCAGGAGATCGTCATGCCGGCCGAACGCTTCGATTTCGTCAATGCGCGTGGCGAGAAGCTCGCTGCGCTGCTCGACCGGCCGGACGGCCCGGCGCGCGCGGTGGCGCTGTTCGCCCACTGCTTCACCTGCGGCAAGCACAACCGCGCGGCGCGTCACATCGCCGAAGGGCTCAAGCTCCATGGCATCGCCGTACTGCGCTTCGACTTCACCGGCATCGGCGCCAGCGAGGGCGAATTTGCCAACACCACGTTTTCGTCCAATGCCGACGATCTTGTCGCCGCCGCGGATCATTTGCGGCGGACGCTCGCCGCGCCGGCGATCCTGATCGGCCACAGCCTCGGCGGCGCAGCGGTGCTGGCCGCCGCCCATCGCGTGCCGGAGGCGAAAGCCGTCGTCACCATCGCCGCGCCGTTCGATCCGGCGCACGTCGTCGGCCTGTTCGGCGAGAAAATCGCCGAATTCGGCGACCAGGACGAGGTCGAGGTGACGCTGGCCGGACGGTCGTTCAAGGTGCGCCGCAGTTTCCTGGAAGACATCAACCAGCAGAACCTCGGCGAGCATGTCGGCCGGCTGCACAAGGCGTTGTTGGTATTTCACTCGCCGACCGACGATACCGTCGGCATCGACAATGCCAGCCACATTTTCACCACCGCCAAGCATCCCAAGAGCTTCATTTCGCTCGCCGGCGCCGATCACCTGATCAGCAAGGCGAGCGACGCGGCCTATGTCGCACGCGTCATCGCGTCGTGGGCCGACCGCTACCTCGACATGGCGGTCGATGCGCAAATGACGGCGGATACGCCACCCGGCACCGTCGTCGTGCGCGAAACGCGGCGCGGCAAGTTTCAGCAGGAGGTCATTGTTGGCGATCACCGCCTGCTCGCCGACGAGCCGGTGAAGGACGGCGGGCTTAACAGCGGGCCGGGGCCTTACGATCTGCTGTTGGCGGCGCTCGGCGCCTGCACCTCGATGACGATCCGGCTCTACGCCGACCTCAAGCAGATCCCGCTTGTGCGAACGCAGGTGCGGCTGCGCCACGAAAAGATCTATGCCAGCGACTGCGCCGAATGCGAGACCAAAGAGGGCAGGATAGATCGCATCGATCGGGCGATCGCGTTCGAGGGCGATCTCACCGCCGACCAGCGGGCGCGGCTGCTCGAAATCGCCGACAAGTGCCCGGTGCACCGCACGCTGAAATCGGAAGTGGATATCAGGACGGTAGAGGCTGTAAGCGAGGAGGCGGATCGAACGTGAGCGAACTCTCCGGGAAAGTTGCCCTTGTTACCGGGTCGAGCCGCGGCATCGGCCGAGCGATTGCGCTCGAGCTCGCCGCGGCCGGCTGCGATATTATGTTGACTGCGCGCGAGCGCGCGGCGCTGGAGAATGTGGCGGCGGAAGTGCGCGCGCTTGGCCGCAAGGCTGTAATCCACCCCGCCGATCTTGCGGCCGAGGGCGAGGCCGAGGCGCTGGTTGCGGCGCTGCAAAGCGCGTTCGGCCGGCTCGACATCCTGGTCAACAACGCCGGCGCCAGCAAGCGCGGCGGCTTTTTCGTGCAGAGCGAGCGGGAATGGCGCGACGCTTTCGAGCTTAAATTCTTTGCCCATGTGCGCCTGTGCCGGCTGGCGTGGCCGCTTCTCAAGGCCGGCAAGGGCGCAGTGGTGTTCATCGCCGGCACGAGCCCGCGCGTGCCGGTCGCCGACTCCATGATCGGCGCCGCGGTGGGTGCCGCCATGCTCGCCTTCATGCGGGCGCTCGCCGATCTCGGCAAGCGCGACGGCGTTCAGGTCAACGCCGTCAATCCGGGCTCGATCAAGACCGACCGCTTCCGCGGCCGCCTCGCCATGGTCATGAACAAAACCGGGCTTGATGAGGATGCGGCGACCGAGCGCCATCGCCAGGACCTCGACATCACTCGCTTCGGCATGCCCGAAGACATCGCCGGTCTGGTGCGCTTTATCGTGTCGCCGCGCGGCAGCCTGTTGCACGGCGCCGCGATCGATATGGACGGCGGTCAGGTCAGCCCGCTACGGATGTCGATGTACGATTAAGCTTAGGAGCCCGGATGGAGTGAAACGCAATTCGGGTTGAATTCACCTTGGCCACCGTTCCCCGATTTCGCTCCGCTTCATCCAGGCTACAAACTTGCTCGCGCCGCCCTAATCACCTGCGGGATCGCCGCATCGTTGCCGGGCGCCATGATGTGGACGCCGGCGACGCCCGGAATGGTCGAGAGCTCTTCGATCAGCTCGACGCAGATGGCGATGCCTTCGCGCGCCGGGTCGGTCGCTTTCTCCAACCGAGCGATAGAAGCATCGGGGATGATAGTGCCGTAGAGGTGGCTTTTCATCCACGCCGCCGACTTCGCCGAGCGTAGCGGATTGACGCCGATCAGGATGGCCAGCTTTTTGGTGATGCCGGCTTCGTCCAGCGCGGCGATATAGCGGCGCACGATGCCCGCATCCATGCAGAACTGGGTCTGCGCGAATTGCGCGCCGGCATGTACCTTGCCGGAGAGCGCCTTCGGCTCCCACCCGGCCGGCGGGTCGATCGGCATGTCGGCGGCGCCGATGAAAAACGCGGCGTGCCCGCCGACCTTGCGCCCGGTGGGCAGCGTACCCTCGTCGCGCAGCCGCCTCGCCGTCTCGATCAAAGTCTTCGAATCGACGTCGAATACCGGCTTGGTGTCGGGCTGGTCGCCGGCCTTGGGGTCGTCGCCAGTGAGCAGGAGGAGGTTGCGGATGCCGAGCGCGGCGGCGCCCATCATCTCGCCCTGCAGCGCCAGCCGGTTCTTGTCGCGACAGGTGATCTGCAAAATCGGCTCGATGCCGGCGCCGAGAAGGAGCGTCGCGGCGGACAGCGCCGCCATATGCGCCCGCGCGCCAGCGCCGTCGGTGACGTTGACGGCGTCGGCCAGGCCTTTGAGCGCCGCCGCTTTTGTCAGCAACTCCTGCGCGTCGCAAGACACCGGCGGCGCCAATTCCGCGGTCATGACGAATTCACCTTGGCGCAGGCGCTCTTGCAGCGTCGGGGGCAGGGGGGTGCTTGTCTGGTCGTTCATCGTCCGCTCAGCGCATATATGCTTT
>JBAQHW010000290.1:0-5323 GCA_049288525.1 Xanthobacteraceae bacterium | reverse complement strand
CAATGGCGTTGCGCCGACGCGGCAGGCCGCCGTGCACGCCGCGGCGCCGCTCGTGCTTGCCGACGCGGAGGCGAATCCGGTCCTGCCGCCGATAGCGGATGCGGCGCCGGCGCCGCATTCGACACTGACCGGCTTCTTGCGCAAATTGTTCGGCCGGCAAGTGGCTAGCGCCAGCCCGGACGTCACGCCGGCGCTCGGCGGCCGTACCGCGATCTACGATATTCAAGCGGGCATCGTGTACCTGCCCGATGGCGAGAAACTCGAAGCGCATTCGGGGTTGGGGTCGATGATGGATGACCCCCATTACGTCAGCCGAAAGGATCGTGGTCCGACGCCGCCCAATGTCTATAATCTGGCGCTGCGTGAGGGGCTGTTTCATGGCGTGCAGGCCATTCGTCTCAAACCCGTGAGCGACGACAAGATGTACGGTCGCGCCGGCATCCTGGCGCATCCCTACATGCTCGGTGCCTCGGGCCAGTCGTTCGGCTGCGTGTCGTTCAAAGATTATCCGCGGTTTCTCAAAGCCGTCGAAAGCGGCCTAGTCGACCGCATGGTCGTCGTGCCGTACCGCGGCGACTATCAGCGCTACGCCGCGAACGATTGATCGCCGGCGGCTGACGCACCCTCCCGCGGCAAGTTATTTGAACCGCTCCGATGGCGGCGCGATCTCGGTGACGAGGTCGCGAATGAGCTTCTTATTGGCCAACGGCGAAAGCGTCATTTCACGGGCTTCGAGCCGGGCGGTGCAGGCGTAAACCGTTTCGCCGTCGACCTGCATCATGCATTCCTTGCAGGCATTGGCATTGATGCAGGAGAAGCGCACCGCGAGCGAAGCATCCTTGTTGATGCGCAGCCAGCGCAAGCCGTCGAGCACCGACTGGCCCTCCTCGAACGGCACTTCGAAGCTCTGCCAGTGCCCGGCCTCGGCCTCGCTGCCGCGCCGGATTTTCAGCGTGGCGATGAGCTGCCCGGGTCCGCTCATGACGCCCCCACCGTTGCGCTCGCCCCATCCGGCGCGCCGGAAATTGCCAGCTTGCCGCCGCACAGCGCCGCTCGCTGATGCAGCCGCCAATGCGGCAGGGTTTCGGGAAAGTCCTCACGTTGGTGCGCCCCGCGGCTCTCCAATCGCGTCCGCGCAGCCGATGCGACCACAGACGCCACATCGATCATGTTGCGCAGATCGAACCAGTCGAGCCGAACAAGATCGAACGCGCGTGGAGCGCCCGGCGGCGCTTCACCCAGCCCGCCGTGAAGCCCGGCGATGACCATGCGCGCGCGATCCAGTTTGGCCGCGGTCCGCAGCGGCCCCACCCCATCGGCCATGGCTGCCTGCAGGCGGGCAATCATGTCGGCCGGGTTGGTGCGAGCGAGAGTGCCAGTGCCGCTTCGCACCAGATCAAGCGCGGCAACCGCATCGCGCAATCGCCATGTCGGCTTTGACTTCCGGCGGACGTGTTCAGCCGCGCTGTGGCCGGCGCGACGGCCGAAAACGAAAGCCTCGGTCAGCGCGTTCCCCGATAGCCGGTTGGCGCCGTTGGCGCCGCCGACAACTTCGCCGGCGACGTATAATCCGGGCACATTGGTGGCCAAAGTCGCCGCCTCGGCCGCGACTCCGCCCATATGATAATGCGCGATCGGCGCCACTTCGACCGGCATTTTCGTGAGATCGATGTTGTTGGCGGCGAGCCGGTCGATCACCGGCCCGAAGGCACCGCGCAGGGCTGCTGCACTGCAATGCTGAAATGACAAATAGGCGCCGCCATGCGGCGAGCCGCGGCCGGCCTCGACCTCCTTGACGATAGCGTAGGTCGCGAGGTCGCGGGCGAGCACGTATTTGCCGTCTTCGTCGGAGCCGTATTTCGAGGTGAATTCCTCCATCGCACCGTTGAGCAGCCGGCCGCCGAGCTTGTAGCGGAACGGATCCCACATGATCGGATCCATGCCGACCAGCCGCGGCGCCAGATGTCCGATAGGGAAGAACTGGACGAATTCCATGTCGATGAGCGAACAGCCGGCACGCAGCGCCAGCGCGTAGCCATCGCCGCCCATATTCGCCGATGCGCTGTTGCGCCGATAAAGCCGGGTGAGACCGCCGGTCGCCAGCACCACGGCTTTAGCCGTGATCACGACCGGCGCACCGCTGCCGACGTGAAAACCGACTGCACCGGCTGCCTCGCCGTCGCTCACCACCAGATCGACGATGCACAGGTCGCCGATTTTGCGGATCGAGGGATTGCGGGCCAGATGCGTGCGCAGCGTTTTTGAGACTGCCGGCCCGGTATTGATGAAATCGACATAGACGCAACGCGGCCGATCGTGGCCCGGCGCCTGGATCGCGGTGACGTGCCCGTCCTTACGCGCCCAGCCGACGCCCCAACCATCAAGCTCCCGAATGCATTCGGGCGCCTGTTCGCAGAGCAGCCGCGCCAGTTGCAGATCGCACAGGCCGCGCCCGGCGGCGATGGTGTCGGCGTAATGCGCCTGCGGATCGTCCGGCACTTCTTCTCCGAGCGCGGCGGCAACCGTCATCTGCGCCATCACCGTGGCGCCGCCGCGGCCGATCAAGCTTCGATCTGCAAGCAACACCTGCGCGCCGCGGCGCGCCGCCTCGATCGCCGCATACATGCCGGCGGCGCCGGAGCCGATCACCAGCACGTCGGTCTCGATGTTGACGGGGTCGGGGGTCATGACCGCAAAATAGAGCGCCGCACGCCGCCGCGAAAGCGGCGAGCGGCCGTTGCGGGGCGGCTATCGCCGAAACGCGCGGCTGCGGTTACTCCGGCAGCGGCTTGCCCCTGGTCTCCGGCAGGAACGGCGTGACGACAAAGCCGAGTATGTAGATGCAGGCAATCGTCATGGCAGCATGGCTGTAGCCGCCGAACTGCACGATCAAGACGCCGGCGAACAGCGGACCGAGGAAGGCGATGAAGCGTGGCGCATTGAACGTGAACGCAAGCCCGGTCGCCCGCGAGCGGGTCCGGAACAGTTCCGGCAGCCAGACCGGCATCCAGGAATATTGACCGAGCGTGAAGAACGCATTCACCGCGGCGGCGACCAGCAACAAGGCCGGATCCGAGGTCCACAGGAACAGCACCGGCGTCATCAGGAAGGCGAGCGCAAAATAGACCATCGTGACCGGCTTGCGGCCGAAATAATCCGACAAAAAGCCGAGGCTGGCGTAACCGAGAATGGCGCCGAAGTTGTAGGCCATGCCGGCGTAGCTCGCCCATTGCGGGGCCGCCAGGCCGTTCTTGGCGGCGACCGAGGCGACGTAAGGCGGCACCCAGGACGAAATGCCCCACCAGGCGAGCGTCGTCGTCAGCGACATCAGGAAAACGATGACGGTGCGCCTGCGTGTTTCCGGCTCGGCAAACAGATCGGTGACGGTAAAACGGGTCAGCGCTTGCTCGGTCGCCGTGAGCGTGGCGCCGCTGTCCTGGCGGGCGCGGGCGGCGCGCCGCTTGGCATCGACGTCGAGCCATACTTCGGACTCGTCGATCGAGGTCCTGATCCAGAGCGTCAACAGCGCCGGCAAAATGCCGATCAAAAACATGTAGCGCCACGCCTCAGGACCGAAGCTCGACATGAACAGCCAGACGAACGAGGCGAGGAAAAAACCGATGCCGAGGCCGCATTGCATCAGGCCGGCGCCTTTGCCGCGGGCGTGGTTCGGCCACAGCTCCGCCATCATCGACGTCCCCGTCGCCCATTCCGAACCGATGGCGATGCCGACGGCGAAACGCAGCAGCGCAAAGGAAATCCAATTGAACGACAGCGCCGTCAGCCCGGTCAGCAGAGAATAGGCGAGGATGGCATAAATCATGGTGCGCTTGCGGCCGACATAATCGGCCATCACGCCGCCGCAGACGCCGCCGATGCCCCAGCCGAGCAGAGTGATGGAAATGACGGTGCCGGCATAACCGGGGATCTGCGAATATTGCGAGGGTTGGAGCAGGCTGTGCATGGCGGCGCCGACCGTCAGGATCAGCGCATAGGTCTCATACCCATCGAACAGCCAGCCGAGATTGGTGGCAACTAGCACGCGCCACTGCGGCCGCGTTAGCGAGCGATACCAAGACGTGGCGCCGCCCGCGGCGCCGGCAATGTCGGTCATGTCGTCCTCCCGGTCTTTTAATTGCTTGAAGACTAGCGGAAATTTTCTACGCGGTCACGCAACCGGCGGCGCGAAGGCGGCGGCCAGATGGGCAGCGAATTGCCGCTCCATGTCCTTTGCCTTGGACCGCAGCACCGGCTGGCCGAGACTACCCAGCTTGCCGGTCAGCGCCGCCTCGACCTCATAGTCGATCTTGGTCCGGCCATCCGCCTCGGTGAGCCGCGTCAACGAGGCCGCGGTCAGCCGCCCGATAATACCGAAAGGCGTGCCTTCGACTTTGGCCTCGATCTCGCTCGGCTCTTCGGCGCGCGTCACCTGCACGCTCACCTTGAATTTGAACTTCATGTAGGCGACCTTGGTCTCGAACACCGCCGCGTAAGTATCGGGCGCGGTCTCGGCAAGCTCGCTGACGCCGTCGACGCAGGACGCAAAGAAGCGTGCATCGCGCACCTTCTTGTACACTTCCGCGCGCGGCGCGTTGACGGTCAGTTCTCCGGAAAATTTCATTGCTGGATGACTTTTTTACGCGCGCAGCGCCGTGAGCATGTCCGTGATATATTCGTCGGCGCTCGAGATCACCAGCATCATGGCGTGGGGCCGCAATTGCGCGAGCATTTTCGACAGGGTCTCGTCGCTTGCCGACGCGCCGCCGATAATGAGTGCGGTTGTCATTACACGCTTGGCCTGACAGGCCTCGCCGATCAGGCCGGCCGCGGCGGCGTTCTCGCCCGCTGTCGCGACCATGACCACGAGATCGGCCGTTTCCACCTCGTCGACCAGGTTCTTAGCGCGGCCGGCGAGATCGTTGAGCCAGCCGTCCATGGAAAACCGGCCGGCCTGCTGCGGCGCGCCGGAAAATGCCGACGCCGTGAGGAAACTGGCGTGTTGCCATGGCGCAGAGGCCAGCTCCTTGACGATGCGCTCGCTTGCCGTGTCCAGCGCGATCACCTTGATCGCACGGGCCTGCGAATTGGGTCGCTCAATGCGGAATTTGGCCTCCGCCGCCGAACTCATCCTGGCCGATTCGCTTTGCATCGCCTGTTCTCCTGAACGCCCATTCTAACTTAGAGCGCATCCCGATTTAACGGAATCGGAATACGCTCCTCCCTGCTTATTTTAGCATGTCCTTTTCGCAAAACCGGTCCCCACTTTCGCGGGACATGCTCTAGTAAGCGGATATTTCCTTATGCGCCGCGTTTAGTATAACGG
>JBAQHW010000289.1:0-23131 GCA_049288525.1 Xanthobacteraceae bacterium | reverse complement strand
GCGTTGACGTAGCGGTAGTCGACGCCGAAATACAGGACCAGTGTTACTTCGGTGATGAACAAAAGGCCGAAGAAGAAGGCGAGCCCGCGCAGCGATTCTTGGCCGCGCTTTTCGAACGACAAATAGTAGATTTGATAGATGCCGGCGCCGAGAACGTAAAATAGTGGCGTGACGAGGATCGCGCCCAGAATTGGATCGATCCCGAATGTCGCGTTCAAGATATAGGCGACATAGGAGCCGAGGATGATGAAGGCGGGGTGGGCGATATTGACGATGTCGAGAATGCCGAAAGCCAACGATACGCCCGAGGTCACGGCTGCGTAGAAACCGCCGATCAGGATGCCTGAAACGATGGCGTTGATGAGAAGATCGAACGAAAAAATCATTACTCGGCCACTTAGCCCTCCGCATTGCGCGCGAGGGCTCCCCCCTTTGGCTATCCGCTTTTATTGTGATCACCCGCAAATGTGGATGATGCCGTTGTCCCTTCCGGTCTGGGCCTCCCCCGGGCCCATGATAGTGGATGCCCCGCTTTCGCGGGGCATAACTACAACGATCCGCCCGGACATTACGCCGCGGCGCGCACCTTATCCGGAATGGGAAGCGCGTTGTTGGCGCTATTGAGGAATTCAATGGTCATGAAGACCATGTCCTTGTCGCCGAGATTTTCGAGGTCGTGGACCTTGTATTCGCCGGGGCCGTAGACCTCGTGCCGGGTTTCGCCGGGCTGGTAGGAGTATTCGACGGTCGTGCCGTCGTGGACATGCTGGCGACCCCGCCCGCCGGACACCGCGGTCCAGAAGTAATCGAGCACGTGGCGATGAAATCCGATGCGCTCGCCGGGGGCGAGGCGGATGATCCAGACCCGTACCCGTTCGCTTTCGGATAAAAGCGTCGAGCCGACACAGCCGTTATTGTTGCGCTTCTCCTGCTCGAATTCCGCCGCGATGGCGGGCGGCCAAGACGACTTCTCGGACCGGTCGGTCGACTTGTCCAACATGGTCAAAGCCATGGTGTTCCTCCAAACGTTACCGGCGCAATATAGGAAACCTTTGCGGCTTGGGAAAGCTTTGGAATTATCGGCTTTTGGGCGAAAAAGCCGACTGCGGTTTGGGAGGCAATCAGCCCATGTCCGGTAAGCGCCGCGCGGTCATCATCGGCGGCTCGATGAGCGGCTTGTTGACCGGTATCATGCTCGGTCGGCGCGGCTGGGATGTCGATATCTACGAACGGGTGGAAAAGGAACTCGCCGGCCGCGGCGCCGGCATCGTCGCCCAGGCCGAGTTGATTGCGCGACTGGATAAGCTCGGGCTCGACACCCGCGACCTCGGTGTCGCCATGACGCGACGGCGAATCCTCGACCGATCCGGGCGCACCGCAGTGACGCTTGAATGCCCCCAGGTGCTGACGGCGTGGGAGCGGGTCTATCGCCTGTTGCGGGATGCCTTTCCGCCCGAGCGCTACCACCGCGCCACCGGCCTGCAGGCGTTTGAGCAAAGCGCGGCCGGAGTGGCGGCGCATTTCAATGACGGCAGCACCGTCGCGGCCGAAGTGCTCATCGGCGCCGACGGCTTGCGCTCGACGGTACGCCAGCAATGCGCCGCGGACGTGGTGCCGCTCTATGCCGGCTACGTCGCGTGGCGCGCCCTTCTGTCCGAAGGCGACATTCCACGGCCGATCCACGATGAGCTTTTTATGGACATGACGTTCTGCCTGCCGCCGGGCGAGCAGTGCCTCGGCTATCCCGTCGCCGGGCCGGACAACGAGTTGCGCCCGGGCCAGCGCCGTTACAATGTCGTGTGGTACCGGCCGGCCGATGAAGCGACCGAGCTGCCGGCGCTGTTGACCGACAAGGCCGGCGTCGCTCACTCGATCTCCATTCCGCCGCCGCTTATTCGCACCGAGCCGATTGCGGCGATGCGCGCTGACGCTGAGCGCCTGTTGGCGCCGCAATTTCGCGCCATCGTCCGCTTGATCGACGAGCCGATCCTGCAGCCGATCTACGATCTCGAAAGCGACCATCTTGCCTTTGGACGCGTCGCGATCGTCGGCGATGCCGCATTCGTCGCGCGGCCGCATGTCGCTGCCGGCGTTTCGAAGGCGGCCGACGACGCCGCTGCACTCGCCGAAGCGCTCGATGCCGAGGATGTCGAGGCGGCCTTGCGCCGCTTCGAGGCGGCCCGCCTGCCGGAGAACGCCAGGATCATTGAGCGCGCGCGTCATCTTGGCGCCTATCTGCAGGCGACACAGACCGCCGAAGAGCGCGCCCGCTCGGCGCGCCATAGCATTCCCGAGGCGGTGCTGGCGGAAACTGCCGTGCTCGATTTTTTGCACGCTTGAGGCGCGTAACATTCTACCGTTAAAACACGCGCCGCGATGTCGCGTGAATAAAACGGAACACCATATCGATGGTGGGCAGGCTCGATGTCTTTCGGAAAATGATCGCCGGCGGAGCAATGAACAGCGCAAGCGTCAACGCCATCACGCCCAGCATTATCGGGTAACTGATGATTCCCTGGTACACCCAGACGCTGCAGCGGATGTAAGTGACGGCGGTAAAGGCGAGCGCCGCCACCACATAAGTCAGGTCGAACAGCATTGTGCCGAGCGAACTGGGCGCCTTGCCGAGGGCCGATGGCGCCTTCCTCCTGTTTCGGTCGTCGCTCGTCACGATGGCCCCGCTTTCCAGCGCGGGGCTTAGCGCGGTCGCGCCATTAACGGCTTTTTGCTGCGGCTCGCCGGCGGACTCAGTGTCCTCCGATTGGACGGCGTGAAGAATTTTCGACAACGATCGCGCGGTATTTTCGACCCGCCGTTCAGCGGGCGCGATCGCTACCCGCCGACCGGCCGGCGGGGCGGCAGTTTTTTCATTCAAGGGGAGCATGGCGGGTCGCGCTTCCGCCTCGATACGGCCGATAGCGGCCTCCAAAGCCGCTTGCTCGCGCAAAACCTCACCGGCGGCGTCGCGGCCGCCGTTACGCAGTTGCTCGGTCACGATCGTTCGGGCGCGAGCATACAGGACGCGGCGCGCCTGCGGGTCATCGCTCGGCAAACCCGAGATCGCGCGCGCCAAGACCGGGTAATAATCAGCCATGGCTGCCAGCCCCACCCCTGCAACTTGCACGATACTATGCGGCTCGGCCGAAGAAATCCACGCCCTACAAGTAGCCTGTGCCCATTTCCGCCGCGAAGGCCGCGGGCGCGCCTTCCCAAACAATCTGCGCGTGCTCCAGCACGTAGACACGATCGGCGTGGGGCAGCGCGAACGTCACGTTTTGCTCGCCCAGAAGTACGGTGATGGCGGTCGTCTGGCGCAGGCGCTCCAGCGCCTTGGAAATCTGCTCGAGAATGACCGGCGCCAATCCGAGAGTGGGCTCGTCGAGGATCAGCAGCTTTGGCTTCATCATCAACGCGCGGGCAATGGTCAGCATTTGCTGCTCGCCGCCCGAGAGCGTGCCGGCGGCCTGATTCTGGCGTTCGCGCAGGATCGGAAACAACTCGAACAGCCAGTTCATCTGCTCGGCGCTTTCCTTGGCCGGCAGATGCTGGCCGCCGAGATCGAGATTCTCGCGGACCGTCATGTCGGTGAACAGGTCGCGCCCCTCCGAGCATTGCACGATGCCGCCTCGCGCGATCGTGGCCGCGGTCAATGGGCGCAGCGAGACGCCTTGGCGGCGGATATCGCCGGCATAAGGCAATAGCCCGGATATGGTGTTGAATAACGTCGTCTTGCCGGCGCCGTTGAGCCCCACCACCGAGACGAATTCACCCTCGTGGACGTGGATCGACACATTCTGCAAGGCCTGCGCTTTGCCGTATTGCACGCTGACATTGCTGACTTCGAGAAACGGCGTGGTGCGGTCGCGGAACGACGATTCCGGGCGCGCCGCGGTCTCGAGGCTGCCGCCGAGATAGACCCGGCGTACGGTCTCGTTGCGCATCACCTCATCGGCGGTGCCCTCGGCAATGCGTTCGCCGACATACATCGCCAGCACCCGATCGACCAGACGCGATACGCTTTTGACATTGTGGTCGACCAGCAGCACGGCGCGGCCGTCGTCGCGCAGTTCGCAGATAAGATCGGAAAAGGCCGCCGTCTCCGCCGAGGTCAACCCGGCGAACGGCTCGTCGATCAGGAGCACCTGCGGGTTGCGCGCGATCGCCTTGGCGATTTCGATCTTGCGCAGGTCGGCGAACGGCAGCGTTCCCGGGCGGCGGTCGAGCACCCCGCCCAAGCCCACCCGAGCCGCGATGGCGCGCGCCCGCTCATCGGTCTGGGGATCGGCCAGAAGCCGCGTCAGCTTGTCCGGAAGCAGCGCAAGCGTGATGTTTTCCAGGACCGTCTGGCGGTGCAGCGGCCGCGAATGCTGGAATACGATGCCGGCGCCCATGCGGGCGATCTTGTGCGAGGGCCAGCCCGCAACTTCGACGCCGTTGATGCGCACCGAGCCGGCATCCGGGCGCTCGATGCCCATGATCAGCTTCATCACCGTCGACTTGCCGGAGCCATTCGGACCGATCAGACCCAAAATCTCACCCGCGCCGACGCGCACGTCCATGTTCTTCACGGCGACCAGGCCGCCGAAGCGCTTGGTCAGGCCGCTGACTTCGAGATGCGCGCCCTCTGCCATGCTCAGCTTGTTTCTCTGCTGCGCGTGAGCAGGCCGAAAAAGCCGTTGGGGAAGAACAGCACGACGCCAAGCGCCAAAGTGAAGACGACGAAATTCGACAGGTCGCCGAGCGGGCGGAGCGCCTCGCTCATGGCGACGAGAAAGATGGCGCCGAGCGCGCCGCCCAAAATGGTGCGCCGGCCGCCGATCACAGCGGCGATGATGATCTGGACGCCGACGGTAATATCGACCAGGCTGCTGGCAGAGGCCGAACCGACATAGAAAACGAGCAGCGCGCCGGCCAGCCCGGAGAAGAAGGCGCTGATGATGAAGGCGGCGAGCTTATGCTTGGTCACATTGAAGCCGAGCGCACCGGCCTGCACCGAGTCCTGGCCGCTGGCCTGTAGAATGAGCCCAACCGGCGAGGAGGCCAGCGCGAACAGGATCGCGCCGCTGATCGCCATGAACCACAGCGCGATCTCGTAATTGGTGGTATCGCTGATCGACATCACGTCCGGCACGGTCAAGCCGTTCTCGCCGCCGGTCAAATGCGCATCGACGATGATGAAGTTCTGCAGGATGAGCACGGCGACAAGCGTCGTCAGCCCGAAATAGGGTCCGCGCACCCGCAGCGCCGGCAGCGCCAGCACCACCCCGCCGACGACAGCGGCGAGCGTGCCGGCGGCAACACAAACCCAGATCGGCGGCTGATAAAGGCTGTCGAGGATACCGGCGGTGTAGGCGCCGGTGCCGATCAGGAAGGTCGGTCCGAAATTGACTTCGCCGGCGAAGCCGAACAGCAGATCCCAGGCCATGGCGAAAACGCCGGAATAATAGGCCATCGTCAACAGCCCGAGGATGTAGGCGTTGAACCACAGCGGCAAGAATGACGCGAGCACCACCACGCCGAGCGCGACCGAGAGGATCTTTACCGCCGACGCGCGCATCTAGCGGCGTCCCAGCAGGCCGCGCGGCCGCACATACATGACCGCAATCAAAAGCAGGAGTGCGGGAATGGTGCGGTAGGCCGGCGATATCAAATAGGCGGTTATGGTTTCCAGATAACCGACGACATAGGCGGCGATCAGCGCGCCGGACACGCTGCCGAGACCGCCTAGCACGACGATTGAGAACGCGCTCGCGGTCAGTGGCCCGACGCTATAGGACGACACGCCGAGGAACATGCCGAGCAGCACGCCGGCGATGCCGACAAGCAGGCCGTAAACCGCCCAGATCGTAATATAGACCCGCGACAGTTCGACCCCGAGGAGCGTCACGCCGCGCGGATTCATCGAGGCGGCGAGAACCGCTTTGCCGGCGCGCGTGCGATTGACCAGAAGCCACAGCAAAGCGATGACGAGCCAGCATACGATGGCGGTGAAGATTTCGTTGGCCGGCGTACGCACACCGACGACCGAGACGACGCCCTGCACGATCGGCGCCACCGTCTTGGCATTGTCGGTATAGAGATAGGCGATCAGCTGCTGGATCATCGTGCCCCATATCAGCGTGGCGGTGAGGATGAATATCTCCTTTTCCTCCTCGCGGATTTTGCGCGTGCGCTGCAGCGGCCGGACGACGATGAAATAAGTCAGCAGAGAAATGGCAAAGCCGATCGCCACGCCGATGGCCGCGCCGACATAAGGGTTGGCATGCAATTGATCGCCGGCGGCCCAGGCCGCGACGACTGCCGCCACCATCAAGGCGCCGTGCGACAGGTTAAGCACGCCCGACACGCCGAAAATGAGCGCAAAGCCGGTCGCGCCGAGGGCGTAGAGCGAACTGATGGCGAAGCCGTCGATCAGGATTTGCCAGAACACCGTCACTCAAGAGACTCCACACAAGCAATCTCCCCCGCATGCGGCGGCAGGCGGGGGAGGGGATTGCAGCCTTCTCGATCGCGCTTCCGTCAGTCGGCGGATCCGACCTTGATGAATTTCGGGAACTTCATTTTGCCGTTGGCGGCGTCGGCCGGCCACAGATTGACCTGTTTGCCGTCCTGCCATTGCAGCATCAGCCCCGTGATGTAGCCCGCGCCGATCTTGAGCGCGTGCGGATTTGGCGAATCCTTGCCCTTGAACTCGATGGTGCCGACCGTGCCGACATAGTGGGTCTTCTCCAGTGCGGCGACGAGCTTGTCGGAATCGGTGCCACCGCGCTTGATGGCGTCGGTGAGGTAATAGACCTCGTCGTAGGCGGTGTAGCCGGCATAGGACGGGTTATTGCCGAAGCGCTTGTTGAACGCCGCCACGAACGGCAGCGTTTTCGGAGTTACCGCCACGCCGGGTCCGGAGACCGCCTGGTACAGCACGCCTTCGGTGGCGCCGTTGGTGTCGTTCCAGAAGCTCGAATTTGTCGCCTGCGACGAAATTCCGAACATCGGAATCGGCACTTCCTGCTGCTTCCATTGTACCGTCGGCTGCGTGCCGACATGCGAGATACCGGTAATCATGACGTCCGGCTTTTCGCCCTCGATCTTGTTGAAGATCGGAGTGAAATCCGTCGTGTCAGGCGAGAAGCGGATGTGATCGAGGACCTTCAGCCCGATCTGCGGAAGACATTTCAAGTATTCGGCGTCGAGCGGCGTGGTCCAGGCGGCGTCCTCGCTCATCACCACGGCCGACTTCATGTGCAGTTTCGTAACAAGCAGATCCTTCGCGGCGGAACAGACCTGATCGGCGAGGCTGGTCGAGGTCAGATAGCCGTGGAAGGTGTATTTGAGGTGATCGTAGTCCTTGGCGATGTTCTGGGTAATGACGTCGGATGCGGCGCCGGGCGTCACCATCACCGTCTTGAGGCGTCCGGTCCACGGCTCGAGCGCCAGCACGACCTCGCTGATGTAGCTGGCGATCACCGCGTTGACGTGATCTTCGTTGACGGCGCGCTGGAAGGCACGGACGGCTTCGGGAGCCGTCGAATGATCGTCGTAGGAGATGATCTGGATCTTGCGGCCGCCCACTCCGCCGGCGGCGTTTATTTCGTCGGCGGCGAGTTGGGCCGCCTGTGGGATCGAGGAGCCGGCGACCGAAGTGGTCTCGGCGATGACTCCGATCTTGATCGGTTCATTCGATTGCGCATGGCCGGGTGTTGCCAGCGTAACCGCGAACAGGGCCGCGCCCGCCGATAGCAGCGCCGCCGTGCCGCGGCTCATGGACTTACTCATAAATTACCTCCCTGAAACTACGCCATCGTTTCGCGAAATGGCGATGTGGGATCAGTCTATCTTATCGGGCAATCGCGGCAAGCCTCGCCGGCCAATGTTTTCGGTCTTTCCCGATAGCCCGGCCTCGCTTTGTCGCGGATCGGCGAGGCGGCTATAGTCATGCCAGTGACAATTCGGACTCGAATGGCCCGGGAGGAAAAACTCAAATGAAGGCTGCGTATATCGAACGGTTCGGCGGACCGGAAGTTTTGCAATACGGCGACCTGCCTGACCCGGTGGCCGGTGCCGGCGAGGTCGTGGTCGATGTGGTTGCGGCCAGCGTCAACGCGGCCGATTGGAAATTTCGTGCCGGGCAATATGGGCGGCACTCCGAAGTCAAATTTCCGCAAATTCCGGGCCGCGATTTTTCCGGCGTCGTAGGTGCCGCCGGCAGCGGCGCGGATCTCAATATCGGCGACGCAGTCTTCGGCGTGCTCGATGTCGGTCGGGAAGGCACCTACTGCGAAAAGCTGGCCATCAAGGCGTCGCTCATCGCCAAGAAGCCGGACGGGCTGTCGCATGTGAATGCCGCCGCCTTGGCGCTCACCGGTCTTACCGCGGTCAACGCGATCGAGGACACATTGAAACTCAAGCGCGGCGAGACCGTGTTGATTCAAGGCGGCGCCGGCGGGGTCGCCGGCTTTGCCATTCAAGTCGCCAAGCATCTCGGCGCGCGCGTCATCACGACGACAAGCGCGGCAAACCGCGATTACGTGAAAGCTCTCGGCGCCGATGAAGTGATCGATTACAACAAAGATGATTTCACCACGATCGTCAGCGGCTGCGATGCCGTCTTCGACACGGTTGGCGGCGAGGTGGCGGAGAAATCCTTTGCGGTGCTCAAGCCCGGCGGCCGCGCCGCTTTTATCGCGTCCGGCATGCAAGCGCCGAAACCTAACCGGTCCGACGTGACGGCGTTGCGGCCTCCGGTGCCGCGCTCGCGCGCGGCGATGGAGCGGGTCGCGCAACTTATCAGCTCCGGCGCGGTGCGGCCGCCCGAAATCAAGCTCTATCGCCTCGATCAGGCCGCCGAGGCGCACCGCTTGAGCGAGAGCCGCCACTTCCGCGGCAAGCTGGTGTTTCAGGTGCGATAGGACCGCTACTTATTTGACCCTAAGCACACGGTGCCCGCTTTTCGAACCAAACCGGACATGTGGCAATTCGACTGCGATGTCCGCTTTTGGACCCATCTGCGACATCGGCCTTGCAATATTGCTGTGCTGCACAAAGCGGTTCTTCCACTCGCGTTCCATGGGCTCTGCAAAGCCGGTCGGCCAGAACCACTGGTTCGATGCAGGCGATGCGCGCTTCAATCCCGACAACATCATCGTCGGCTCGCGCAGCGCCAATTTTGTAGCCATCATCGACAAAAAAGACGGGAAAAATTGTGTGGCGGCTCGGCCCCGACTATCCGCCCGCGAAGCCCGGCCCGCGCAAGCTTCCGGCACCCGTCGATCAGATCAGCGGCCAGCACGATCCGCAGATCATTCCCGACGGCCTGCCCGGTGCGGGCAATCTGCTTCTACTCGACGATCATGGCGAAGCCGGCTTTCCGCCAGTTGCGCTCAGCTATACCGGCGGTTCCCGGGTCCTTGAGATCAACCCAGTGACGAAGCAGATCGTGTGGGAATACAGCGCGACCGACAGCGATCAGGCGCCGTGGACTTTTCGTACCACCTTCATCGGTGACGTGCGCCGCCTACCGAACGGAAACACGTTTATCGATGAGGGTATGAACGGGCGTTTTTTCCAGGTGACACCTGCGGGCGAAATTGTCTGGGAGTATGTGAGCCCCTATCGCGGCGGAGCGCCGTTCGGTCCAGCCGGCGAAAAGATAGTGACGAACTGGGCCTATCGCGCGCAACCGGTGCCATATGACTGGATTCCTGCGGGCACGCCGCATGCCGAACTAGCAGTGGTGCCGCCGAACAACGCGACGTTCCGGGTTCCCGAGACTCATTAGGGCGCCCGAATGAAGCCCGAACGACAATGTTCGGTCGTTCTTGGCAATGAACTGTATTACCTTGATGTCCGCGATTTGGTCGCTGTGGGGCGAAAATCGGACTAAGCACGGACATCGCAATTCGGTAGCGATTGACCCAACTGCGACATGGGCAGCCCGTTTGTGCTGTGATGCACAATCTGCGTAGCGACATGTTAGATTATGGTTCTCGAAGCTAAGGGCTAAGCCATGAGGCGGCGCGAGTTTATCACGCTTGTAGGCGGCGCGGCCGCAGGCTGGCCCTACGCCTCGCTTGCGCAGCAGCCGCAAGGCGTGCGGCTGATCGGCGTGCTGATGGGGTACTCGGAGAGTGATCCGTTTGCGCAGACTCTGTTGGCGACATTCCGGGCTGCCCTCGCGAAGCTGACGTGGATCGAGGGCAGCGATCTTCGGATAGAGGTTCGCTGGGGCAACGGTAATGGCGCAAGGATCGGGATGTTGGCGAAGGAGCTGGTTGCTCTACGCCCCGATGTGATCCTCGGTGAGAGCACAGCAGTGATTCGAGCGCTCGCTCGCGAGACAAAGACGATCCCGATTGTATTTGTGCAAGTCACCGATCCGTTGGGCAGCGGTTTCACCACGAGCCTTGCACGCCCAAGCGGGAATATCACCGGCTTCTCGGTAGAGAATAGCGTTCAAGGCGGTAAATGGGTGCAGCTATTGAAGGAGATCGCGCCCCGCACAGGGGATGTCTCGCTGCTGTTTAATCCGGCCACAGCCGCGTCGCTTCAACTTTTCATGCCTTCGATTCAAGCCGCCGCGTCGTCCTTTGCCATCCAGGTCAATGCTGTCCCCGTTCACGCCAAAGATGAGATCGAAGGCGTTATCGCCGCGCAAGCGCGCAATCCGGGTGGCGGCCTAATCGTGTTGCCGGACCCATTCAATGCGTCAAACCGTGACCTGACGATTGCGCTGGCAGCCCGCTACAGCGTCCCGGCGATTTATTTCAACCGTTTATTTGCCGATTCAGGCGGCCTGATTTCTTTTGGTACTGATATTGCCGAACAGTTTCGCCAAGCGGCAAGTTACATCTACCGCATTCTCAAAGGCGCAAGTCTGGCCGATCTGCCGATCCAGGAGCCGACCAAGTTCGAGCTATCGATCAATCTCAGGACTGCCAAGGCGCTCGGGCTCACCGTGCCGCAAACCCTTCTTGTCGCTGCCGACGAGGTGATCGAATAATTGCTTGTTTTGCTGCACTGCATATGTCGCCGATTGGCACTAAGCAGACATTGCCGTGGCGGCAGTTAATGTCCGCTTTTGAGGGCGAAGCGGATATTTCTGTTAGCCGAACGACGGGACCGAATTAAAACTACACGTCTAGCTCAAACGTGTTGGCCGCCGTTGATGTGAATCTCGGCGCCGTTCACGTAGGACGATGTGTCCGTGCACAACACGTAAATGATCTTCGCCACTTCGTCCGGCGTACCCAGCCGGTGCAGCGGAATATTCTCGACGATCTTGTCGGTGCCCGGTGACAGCATGGCTGTGTCGATCTCGCCCGGCGCGATGGCGTTGACGCGGATGCCGCGCGCGCCGAAATCCGCCGCCATCTCGCGGGTGAGCGCGGCGAGCGCCGCCTTCGAGGTTCCGTAAGCCGCGCCGGCGAAAGGGTGTACGCGCGAGCCGGCGATCGAGGTGACGTTGACCACCGACCCCTTGGCCGCTTGCAGTTCGTCAAGCAGGCCGCGGGCCAACATGATCGGCGCGAAGAAGTTCACCTGGAACACATGGTGCCAGTCGTCGCGCGAGGTTTCGATCGAGCCGAGCCGCTTGCCGCCGTCGGCCTTGGGGGATATCGCGGCATTGTTGACCAGCGCATGCAACTCGCCATTGAGACGCCGCTTGGTCTCGGCGATGGCGGCTTCGGTATTTTCCGGATCGGATAAATCGACCTGAATGTGGTCTTCAGGTCCCGCTTCCCAGGGGCAATTTTCCGGAAATGGGTGGCGCGAGCAGGTGATCACGCGCCAGCCGGCGGCGGAAAAGCGCTTCACCGTGGCGTGGCCGATGCCGCGGCTGGCTCCGGTCAAGAGCAGAGTTCGGCGTGGCTGGTTGCTGGTAGGCATCGTTGCATCCTAGCTTTCATTGCGAGCGAAGCGAAGCAGTCCAGGACGGCGTGCACAGACTCTGGTGGCTGCTCTGGCTTCGGCGCTCTCGGTCCCCGCAATGACGAAGGTCATGGATAGAGCCGGGTCTTGGTCCACGGCGCGGTCACGGCCTCGCGCACGAACACGACGCGGTCGTGCAGGCGGAACGGCCGCTCCTGCCAAAATTCGATTTCCGCGGGCACGACCCGATAGCCGACCCAGTGCGGCGGCCGCGGCACGGTTCCGACCGCGAATTTCGCCGTAAAGCGGGCCACGGCCTTTTCGAACGCGAGCCGGCTTTCCAGCGCCGCCGACTGTTTCGACGCCCAGGCGCCGATCTGGGCCATCCGCGACCGTGTCGCGAAGTAGGCATCCGCTTCTTCGTCCGAGACTGCTTCGACGTCGCCGCGCAGCCGAACTTGGCGCTGCAACGCCTTCCAATAAAACGCCAACGCCGCCTTCGGTGCGGCGGCAAGCTCGTGGCCCTTGATGCTCTCGGCGTTCGAGTAGAAGACGAAGCCGCGCTCGTCGAAGCCTTTGAGCAGCACCATGCGCGCATTAGGCCGGCCGGCGGCGTCGACTGTGGCGAGTGTCATGGCTTCCGGATTGACCGGTTCGGAGCGCTTGGCTTCGCCGAACCATGCGGCGAACAGGCGCAACGGCTCGTCGGCGGCGGTGAAATCACCGCCTGTTAACCCCGCCGGGTATTCTATGGACGCTGCGTCGGACATACTCGGAGTACCTGGTGCTCGCGTGCGGTGATCGCAAACGGTGCCGCCGGTTTCAATATAATGGAACGGCGGGCTTGCGCCTATCTCGGGGGCTGCGCTGCGGGGCGGTTGTTGCCGCCATCGTGAGCGCCCTGGCCGCTTCCGGCTGTTCCTATCGGCTTGCCTCGCTGGTCGCAACGGACGACACCGCCGCCGTGGCCACGGGGTCGATCGCAGCCACTGGACAGGCCAATCCCGGGAGCAGAGCCGTGCGGGCCGCCGCGACGGATCTTGCCTATGCGCGCGCGGCTGCTTCCGATGTCCTCGCCTATGCCGGCAAGGACACGAGCGTACACTGGCAAAATCCGCAGACCGGCGCCGGCGGCAATATTCTGCCGCTGGATACGTCCTATCGCGAAGACGGTCTGCCGTGCCGCGATTTCCTCGCCAGCTACCTGCATGGCGCGGCGCAGGACTGGTTGCGGGGCGCCGCCTGCCGGACCGCCAGCGGCAGCTGGGAGGTGACGCGGCTAACGCCTCTCAAGTCGAGCTAAGCCGTTATCATCGGTCGCGGTGGTGCCAATTCGGCTGTTGCATTGCGTGGCGAGCGATTTAATCCCACATTGGACACGGTGGGCAGGCGGGGCCGGCCCAAAATTTCGCGGAGTGCTGCGGGGATGCGTGATCCCTATGAGGTGTTGGGCATCAATCGCAAGGCGAGCGCCGGCGATATCAAAAGCGCTTACCGCAAGCTGGCGAAGAAACTTCACCCCGACGCCAATAAAAACGACCCAAAGGCGGCGTCTCGCTTCGCCGAGCTTAATGCTGCGCATGAGCTTCTTGCCGACGAGGACAAGCGCAAGGCGTTTGACCGTGGCGAGATCGATGCGGAAGGCAAACCGCGCTTTCAGGGCTATGGCGGCTTTGGCGGCGGTGCCCGGCCGGGCGGCAGCCAGGGCCCAGGCTTCGGTCCCGACGTGAACTTCGAAAACTTCAATTTCGGCCCGGAAGGCTTTACCCGGGCAACCCGGCGCGGCCGGGGTGGCGGCGGCTTCGAGGATATCCTCAAAGAAGCGTTCGGCCGCGGTGCTCGCGGCGGCGAAGCCCGCTTCGAGGCCGAAGACTTCGGCGTCGGCGCCGACGTGCAGGCCGAAATGTCGGTATCGCTGCCGGACGCGGCCAACGGATCGACGCAGCGGCTACATCTGCCGAATGGCAAGAATGTCGACGTCAAAATTCCCGCCGGCATCCTGGACGGCCAGCACATCCGACTGCGCGGTCAGGGCATGCCCGGACAGAACGGCGCCGGCGACTTGATCATCACGGTTTCCATTGCGCCGCACTCGGTCTTCAAACTGGAGGGCCTCGATGTGCGGCTCGATCTGCCGATTACGGTTTATGAGGCCGCGCTCGGCGCCAAGGTGCGCGTGCCGACGCTCGACAAGCCGGTCGAGATCGCGATTCCGCCGTGGACGTCGAGCGGGCGCACCTTCCGGCTCAAGGCCAAAGGGTTTCCCGCCAAAGCCGGCCGCGGCGATCTGCTCGCCACGGTACGCATCGTGCTGCCCGAAAACGGCGACGCCGAGTTTGAAGAGCTGATGAAAAAGTGGCAGTCCGACAGGCCTTACGACCCACGCAAAGGCGTGTAATTCGCCTCAGCCCCCCTCCTGCGTGGTGGGCTGCCGCCGATCGGTCTGTTCGTAGGCGGCTTGCGCGATTTCGCGCAATTTGTCGCGTTGCGCCGGACCGGAGAGCACATAGGCGAGGTCGCCGTCGACCCAGTAATAGGCGGCATTCTGCTCGCCGGTCGTGTAACGCAGCGCCGTGTCGCGATCGCTGGTGCGTCCGCAATACAGCGTGAAGCGCTCGCCCGACGGGGTCTCGTACATGAAGAAGGCGGTTGCCCCGGTCGGTCCCGGCAATAGCCGGCCGCCCACCAGCTTTAATCCTATCTTGTCGAGATCGGGCGCGCGCAACGGCGATCCCACCCGCTTCGACAGCCATTGATTGAGATGCGGCCGCTGATCGCCCGGGACTTCGACCGGGTGGCGGACCTCGACGACGTAGAGCCGATAGGCGTCGAGCGCGTCGCTGGTAAACAATGCGAGATCGGTCGGGCGTGCAGCTTCAATGCCGCGAGCGGTCCAGCCGAGCGCACCACCGATCAGGAAGGCCGCAACGGTCGCGGCGACGGCCGCCGCCAGCGCTCCGTAACGCCGGCGCGTCAGGCGACTGATATTGAATCGCTGCGGCGGAGTCTCGTCGGCAAGCGCGCCATAGCGCGCGCGGATTAATTCGGCTTGTTGACGCCAGGCGGCAACTCGCGCCGCATCGTCTGGGTGCGCGCCAAGCCACGCTTCCACTACCATTCGGCGATCGGCCGGCAATTCGCCATCGACGTAAGCATTGAGTTCGTCTTCGCCGACAATGTGGTCTGGATCAATCATAGTTCGTTCTCTCTTTAGATCATTTTACGCGGCGCAATGGCGGTCGTTCGCCGTCGAGATACGTCCTTATCTGACCGCGGGCACGCGCAAGCCGTGACATGACCGTGCCAATAGGTACGCCTTGGATTTCGGCGACCTCGCGATAGGTGAGGCCCTCGAGGACGACGAGCAATAAAGCGGAGCGCTGGTCCTCGGCGAGTTCGTCCAGCGCGCGCGTGATGTCGCGCCCGCCCGCTTCCGGTCCGCCGGTCGCCGCGTCACTGTCCTTGATGGGCGCCAGCACCGGTCGTCGCGACAAAGTGCGCAACCGGTTGCGGTTGAGGTTGGTCAAGATCGTGTAGAGCCATGCACGCGCATCTCCGCCGTGGAACAGGTGTTCGGACCGAAGCGCCCGCACCAGCGTGTCCTGAACGATGTCGTCGGCCGTCTCGGGGTCTCGGGTCAGCGCGCGGGCATAGCGGCGTAATGCCGGAATCGCCGCCTTGATTTGCTCGTGGAACTCGCTCAAGCAGGCCCCTTTTGGCGGTGTTAAGAACTTCAGTGCGTCAGCCGGACCGGTAGGCTTAGCTGCATTCAACAACACCACCCGTCCCATCCTATTCCAACACCGCGATTTTTGGCTGTATCGCGAGGCAGCGCGATGCTTGATGGTCCCTAGACCCTATGTCATAGGAGGCTGGGGCTCGAAATCGCGATATGGGGTCGAAAAGATGGCCGAAAGTTTGGGCCTCATGCGCGGCAAACGCGGCCTGGTGATGGGGGTAGCGAACAATCGTTCGCTCGCCTGGGGTATCGCCAAAGCCTGTCATGGGCATGGTGCCGAGGTCGCATTCACCTATCAGGGCGAGGCACTGAAGAAGCGGGTCGAGCCGCTGGCCAACGAGGTCGGCGGCATCGTCGTCGGACATTGCGACGTGACCGAGCCGAAGACCATCGATGCGGTGTTCGCGGCCGTGCAGTCGGCCTGGGGCGGCATCGACTTCCTGGTCCACGCCATGGCGTTTTCCGATAAGGACCAGCTCGATGGGCGCTATGTCGACACCACCGAGGACAATTTCACCAAGACCATGCTGGTGAGTTGTTATTCGCTCACCGCGATTGCGCAACGCGCCGAGAAGCTGATGCCGAACGGCGGCGCCATGCTGACGCTGACTTATTATGGGGCGGAGAAATGGATGCCGCACTACAACGTCATGGGTGTCGCCAAGGCCGCGCTGGAAGCCTCGGTGTGGTATCTCGCCGCCGATCTCGGCACAAAAAATATCCGCGTCAATGCCATCTCCTCGGGGCCGATCAAGACGCTTGCCGCCGCCGGCATCCGCGATTTGCGCTATATCTTCAAATGGAATGAATTCAACGCGCCGCTGCGCCGGAACGTGACCATCGAGGATGTCGGTCAGGCCGGCGCCTATCTTCTCTCAGACATGTCGCGCGGCGTCACCGGTGAAATCCACCATGTCGATGCCGGCTACCATATCGTCGGCATGAAGCACCCCGACGCACCGGATATCGCCGTCGGCAAGGACTGACGCCGAGCGGCCGAACAGCCATGCCGGTCCTCTATTACATCCGTCACGGCGAGACCGATTACAACGTCGAAGGCCGCCTGCAGGGCCGCCGCGATGTCGCGCTCAATGCCCGCGGCCGCGACCAGGCCCGAGCATGCGGCGAATTACTGCGCGATCTGTTCGCGCGTGACCGGCGTGAGGCAGCTGACTTTGCCTATATGGCGAGCCCGCTGCAGCGTGCGTGCGCCACTATGGAGATTTTGCGCGCCACGCTCGGCCTCGATGCGCACGCCTACGCGCTGGACGACCGGCTGATGGAAATCTCCTATGGCGGATGGGAAGGCCTGACACTGCCGGAAATCGACTCCCGCATGCCGGGCATGCTGGCCGAACGCGAGCGGGACAAGTGGGACTTTGCGCCGCCGGGCGGCGAGAGCTATCGCGTCCTGACCCGGCGCATCGGCGAATGGTACGAGGGGCTGACACAAGACACGGTTGTCGCGGCGCATGGCGGCGGTGTGCGCGCGCTCATCGCCATGTTCGGACTATTGCCGCGCGAGGACGCCACACACGCGCAAATCGCGCAGGGCGTCGTCTATGTGTTCGCCAATGGCAGGATGGATCGCTACGGCTGAAGCCGCGGCGAATGGCCGTCGTTCAAGAATGGCTGCCGCTCAAAACGAAAGCGGCCGAACGCTGTCCGGCCGCTTTGCAGGATCGAAGATCCCACGAAATCCAAAGTCGGTAGCAAGGCCCCAATACGAGGCCGCGCATTCACATTTTGGATTTCTTCTTCTTCATCTTCTTTTTCTTCATGGCCATGATGATCACCTTGGTGTTTGTGATGAACCTACGGCAGGGTTGGTTCAGTCGCAGGATAGATCGATCCCCTGGGCCCGCGCCCCCTTACCACCGTGGACCTTGCCACAGCAGCAGCGGGCCCGCAATCGAAAAAGCGAAAATAACCTATATTTTTCCGTAACTTAACGGACATTCAGGTTTTCATGAAGGGCCGTTCAGCGACATGAATAGCGCATGAACATTTGTTGCGATGCGGAATTCGGCGCTGCGCATTTTTCCGGCAGAAACTGCAGCGGCGCCCGCGTGAGCGGCGAGTTGGAGCGCCGTTTTGCTGAAGTTGCGCGCGATGCGCTCGACGAGGGCCTTATTTGACCCGCCGCAGGGCGCGGGGTACCAACCCCACGATCAAGCCCCGCTTGCCTTGCTTCCGATTTTCAGCGTCATCGGCGCGTCATGTCGTTCAATACGTTCGGTCATTTATTCCGGGTCACCACCTTCGGCGAAAGTCATGGGCCGGCAATTGGCTGCGTCGTCGACGGCTGTCCGCCGCGTATTCCGCTGTCCGAAAGCGATATCCAGCCCTATCTCGATCGCCGCCGGCCCGGCCAATCGCGTTACACGACGCAGCGCCAGGAGCCGGACGCCGTCAAAATCCTTTCAGGCGTCTTCGTCGACGAAGCCGGGGTTCAGGTGACCACCGGCACACCCATCGCGCTGCTGATAGATAATGTCGATCAGCGTTCGAAAGACTATTCCGACATCAAGGACAAGTATCGTCCGGGTCACGCCGACTATACCTATGATGCGAAATACGGCCTGCGCGACTATCGTGGTGGCGGCCGTCAGTCCGCGCGCGAGACGGCGGTGCGGGTTGCGGCGGGTGCGGTCGCGCGCAAGGTCGTTCCCGGCCTCAACCTGCGCGGTGCGCTGGTGCAGATGGGGCCGTATCGTATCGACCGTTCGCGCTGGGACTGGGCCGAAGTCGAACGGAACCCGTTTTTCTGTCCGGATGCCAAGCTCGCGGGTTCGCTCGGCGACTATCTCGATGGGTTGCGCAAGCGCGGCTCTTCGATCGGCGCGGTGATCGAGGTTGTCGCCGAAGGCGTCCCGGCGGGGCTTGGCGCCCCGATCTACGGCAAGCTCGACGGCGATCTCGCCGCAGCCCTCATGAGCATCAACGCCGTCAAAGGTGTCGAGATTGGCGCCGGCTTTGCCGCAGCCGAACTCAGTGGCGAAGACAACGGCGACGAGATGCGGATGGGCAACGACGGAGGGCCGCTGTTTCTATCAAACAATGCCGGCGGCATCCTCGGCGGTATTTCCACGGGACAGCCGGTGGTGGCCCGCTTTGCCGTCAAGCCAACGTCGTCGATTCTGATTCCGCGCCGCACCGTCGACCGTCACGGCCGTGAAACCGAAATTTCGACCACGGGCCGTCACGATCCGTGCGTCGGCATTCGCGCGGTGCCAATCGGCGAGGCGATGGTGGCGTGCGTGATCGCGGATCATTATTTACGCCAGCGGGGGCAGGTCGGGGAAACGCCGGCGTGGCCGTTTCCACCGAAACAGCAATGAACGAAATCCATCAACGTCTCGAGACCGTCGTCGCCGCTTTTGCCCGCGGTGAAATCGTCATTGTGGCCGATGACGACGACCGTGAAAACGAGGGCGATCTGTTCGTCGCGGCGAGCCTGTGCACGCCCGAGAAGATGGCTTTCATCATTCGCAATACGTCCGGGATCGTCTGCGCGCCGCTGGCGCCGGAGGAGGCGAGGCGGCTGCGTCTCGATCCGATGGTGGCGCTGAACGATGCGCCGCTCGGCACCGCATTTACCGTCTCGGTCGATGTCCGCCACGGTCTCACCACCGGAATTTCCGCCGAGGAGCGCAACAATACTGTGCGGGCGCTGGCCAACGGCAATTCGGGTGCCGCCGACTTCGTGCGCCCCGGCCATGTCTTTCCGCTGGTGGCGAAGGCGGGCGGCGTGCTGATGCGTTCGGGGCATACCGAGGCCTGCGTCGATCTCTGCCGGCTCGCCGGCCTGCCGCCGGTCGGCGTGCTTGCCGAAATGATGAACGACGACGGCACGGTGATGCGCGGGCCTGAGCTCGCGGCGTTCGCGGAACGCCACAAGCTGCAGCGCATCACCATCGCCGAACTGATCGCCTACCGGCAGGCCCGCGATAAGCTTATCGAGCGCGTTGGAGAATTCCCTGTCGAGTCCGAAATCGGCACATTGACCGGCTATGCCTTCATCACGCCGTTCGATGCCGTGCATCACATGGCCTTCGTCTATGGCCGCGTCGGCGACGGCCATAACGTGCTGACGCGGCTGCACCGCGCCGACATCATCGCCGACGTGTTCGGCGGCGCCAAGTCGATCCATCAGGCCCTCGCGCGTTTCAAAGCGGAGGGCAGGGGCGTTCTGATACTGTTGCGCGACGGCACCGCCGGCGTGCCGGTGATTTCAATTCCGAAATCGTCCGATACCGCGTCCGGCGAGGCGCGGACACAGCAATGGCGCGAGATTGGTCTCGGCGCGCAAATTCTCAAGGATATCGGCGTCCAATCGATTAAGCTCATCACCTCCTCACGGCCGATGACCTATGTAGGATTGTCCGGCTTCGGCATCGAAATCACCGGAACCGAGCCGCTCGACGGTTGACGAACGTTATCGCTGCGTGCGCTTATTGCGGCTATATTAATCGAAGGCTGGCAGTCGTTGCCCAACGTTTTAAAATAGAAATTAAAAGCTGGGGAGTGGACCATGAGCGCTATCGCCGCCGCACCGGGTAATACCCCGACGACGAGCCAGATCTACAAAGTCGCGCTTGCCAGCATCGTCGGCTCGGTCATCGAGCAGTACGACTTCCTGGTCACCGGCGTGATCGCAGCGACTGTCTGGGGCGGCATTTTCTTCAAGCTGCCGGGCCTTGCCGCGGTCGCCGCCGCGATCGGTGTCTATGGCCTCGGCATCATCATCCGCCCCGTCGGAGCCTTTATTTTCGGCCACATCGCCGACACCTATGGCCGTAAGGACGCGATGGTCTATGCGCTGGTGCTGATGGGCGTCGCGACACTGTTGATTGGATTGACGCCGACTTACGACAGTATCGGCGTCGCCGCGCCGATCCTTCTGATCGTGTTCCGGCTGTGCCAGGGTATCAGTTTCGGCGCCGAATTCGGCACTGCCTCGACCTGGGTCGTCGAGCAAGCCGCGCGCTCGAAATACCGCGCCTTCTGGGGCGCCTGGGTCGGCTTCGCTATCCCGATCGGCCTGTTGCTCGGCTTCGGCTCGGTGATTTTGGTGAAATCGTCGATGTCGCCGGAGGATTTTACCGCCTGGGGCTGGCGCATCTTTTTCTTTATCGGCTTTCTGGTGGCGATCGTCGGGCTCATCATCCGCACCCGGACCATGGACAGCTTCGTGTTCGAGCAGCACAAGGCGCAAATGATCCTGAAGCATCCGGCGAGCCAAGTGTGGCGCGAAATGCCGTGGACCATTCTGCGCACCTCGCTGGTGAACGCCATGTTCGGCGGCGCGTTCTTCCTCTATTTCGTGTTCGGCACCGGCTACATGAAGGCGGTCGGATTTACCGGAAACCAGCCCGAGGAGATTGGGCTCATCGCCGCGGGCTTCATGCTGGTCTTCATGATCGTCGGTTCGTTCCTCGCCGACTACATCAATCGCCGGACCATCCTGTTGATCGCCGCCGTCGTGCTTTTGGCGTTCGCGCTGCCGTATTTTCACTTCGTCAATACCGGCAGCTTTCTCTGGGCGACGGTCGCGGAGGTCATCGGCTTCGGTTTCGTCTTCGGCTTCGGCTATGGCGCGATCCCGACGTTCTATACGGAGAATTTCCCGACCCGCTATCGCGCGTCCGGCGCCAGCGCGGGCTATCAGATCGCGCAAGTCTATGGCGGCGGGCTTATCCCTATTATCGCCGGGCAGATCCTGCGCGCCTACGGCGTCAAGGACGCGTATCTCTATATCGGACTGCTGATCATGGGCTACGCGGTGGCAGCCATCATCGCGATCATCCGCACGCCGGAGACCAAGGGCGTCGATCTCGAAAGCTGAGGTCGGCTCAAGCGATCGGCAGCCCATTCGGGAAGACTTGCGGCCGCAGTTTTGGATTGCAGCCCGCCATTTTCGGCGCGTAGGGCGTCTCGGCGCCGAGCTCCTGTGCGGCATGCCAGGCCCAGCGCGGGTCCCACATCGCGCCACGCGCGAGGCAGACCATATCGGCCTTGCCTGACGCCACGATGTCCTCGGCCTGCCGGTAGCCGGCGACCAGGCCGACCGTCATGGTGGTCAACCCGGTTTCTTTTTTCACCTTTTCGGAGAACGGCACCTGATAGCCCGGCGCCAGCGGAATTTTTTGCTTCGGATCGAGGCCGCCCGTCGAGACGTCCATATAGTCCAGGCCGCGCTGCTTCAGTTCTCTGGCAAGCAGCACCGTTTCCTCCGGCGTCCAGCCACCGTCGACCCAGTCGGTGGCGGAAACGCGCATGCCAAGCGGCTTGTGCTCCGGCCACACCGCACGCACCGCTTCGTACATCTCGATGGCAAAGCGCATGCGGTTTTCGGTCGAGCCGCCGTATTCGTCGGTGCGCTGGTTGGACAGCGGCGACAGGAACTGGTGGGCGAGGTAGCCGTGCGCGCCATGGAGCTCGATCAAGTCGTAACCGATGCGGTCGACGCGTTTTGCCGCCGCGGCGAACTCGCCGATGCAGCGCTTGATGTCGTCCTTAGTCATGGCGTGCGGCACCGGCCAGCCGGTGTCGTAGGGAATGGCCGAGGGCGCTTCCGGTGTCCACGCGTCCGGCCCATCGAGGATCGGCTTGCCGCCCGCAGCCGGCGGCGTGGTGGGACCCTTGCGGCCGGCATGCGCTAATTGCACGCCGAGCTTGGCGACGCCGTATTGCCGGCAGAAATCGTGCACCCGTTTGAGCGCCTTCTCGTTATCGTCCGACCACATGCCGGCGCACTTCGGCGAGATGCGCCCTTGAGGATTGACATCGGTCATCTCGCACATCACCAGTCCGGCGCAGCCAAGCGACATGTTGCCGAGATGCATCAGATGCCAATCGTTGGCCGAGCCGTTATCCGAATTGTACTGGCACATCGGCGAAACCACGACGCGATTGGGAAGGGTAAGCCCGCGCAATGTGATGGGGGAAAACAGGACGCTAGCCATTTCCGAAGGTCCTTTGGTGCTGAGATTTCGAGTGATGCGGCTCTGCAATATCACGAATTCGGCCGGCGCTATATGTCCGCAAGCCCGGCCGTTGGGGGCGATATCCGCCGAAACGGCCGGATCAATCGGTCGCAACCCGCGGCTATTTCCGCCCTGCGGACCTGGGGTAAGCTGGCGGTAGGAGCCAAGGGGGGACAGCACGCGTGAATGCGCAGTTCTGGCTGATTCAGACCTTTAACGGCATTTCCTATGGCGCGCTGTTGTTCCTGGTGGGAGCCGGGCTGTCGCTGATTTTTGGGGTCATGCGCATCGTCAACCTGGCGCATGGCGCTTATTTTCTCTGGGGCGGCTATATCGCGCTGTCGGTGATCGGGGCGACCGGCTCGTGGGCGCTGTCGCTACCGCTGGCCGCGCTCGCGGTGGCCGTGATCGGCCTGTTGATGGAGCGGTTGTTCCTGCGTCCGCTCGGCTTCGATCCACTCCGCCAGGTGCTTTTGACGATCGGATTCGCCTATTTGTTTCAGCAAGGCGCGCTCGACATCTGGGGCGGCAACAACCT
>JBAQHW010000288.1:0-3474 GCA_049288525.1 Xanthobacteraceae bacterium | reverse complement strand
CATTATGCGAATGTTAGAATCAAAGGACCACTAGCAAATGTCAGTCCTAGTGGAGCTTTTGGATTTGACATTCGCTTCACGAGTTTGCGGCTGGGTGGGTAGCGAATGTCAAATCCGCTCCACTAGGAGCGTATCCCGGTTACATCAAATCGGGATAGATCCTAGCGCGCCTGCGCGACGTGCGCCAGCGGTGCGGCCGCCAGCACCGCGTCGAGCTGGGTGCGGTCCCTCTCGAAACTTGCCAGCGCGTCGCCGTCGAGCACGCGGCCGCGCGGCAGCTTGACCCGCATCGGATCGACGAAACGGCCGTTGACGATGATTTCGAAATGCACGTGCGAGCCGGTCGACAATCCTGTCGACCCGACGAAGCCGATGATCTGGCCCTGCCGCACGTGGCTGCCGACCTGCAGACCGCGCGCGAACGCGGTCATGTGGCCGTAGGCCGTCTCATAGCCGTTGGCATGGCGGATGCGCACATATTTGCCATAGCCGCCCTTCGGCCCGATGTCCTCGATCTCGCCGTTGCCGGCGGCAAAGATCGGCGTGCCAAAAGGCGCGCCCCAATCGACGCCGGTATGCATCTCGCTGACATGCAGCAATGGATTGGTGCGCCAGCCGAACGGCGAGGTTTCGATGCCGGTCGCCACCGGCTTGCGCACCAGGAACTTCTTATCGCTCACTCCGTCCTCGTCGTAATAGTCGTAGGTGCCGTCATCCGGAGTTTGAAACCGGTAATATTTCTTGATGTCGCCGCCGATGGTGAGGGCGGCGTAGCGCACCTCATTGGCGCCTTCGCCGCTCTCGTCGTTGGCGTATAAGACGTCGAAGCTGTCGCCGGGCTGGACTTTGCGTTCGAAGTCGACGTCGTAGGAATAGATACGGATCAGATCCTCGATCACCGCCTTGGGCACGCTGTTGCGCAGTCCGGTCTCCCACAGGCTCTGATAAAGGGCGACGCCGCTGGTATCGGTCTGGCTGGCCTCGTCGTCGTCGGTGTCGGTGGTTTCGGTATCGATATTGTGGATGTCGACGGGCACGTATTGGCCCATATCCGATAGAGCGACCGCGGCGGTGATGCCGGAATCGCCGGCGATGATGACGCGCAGCGGCTCCATATGGCCGAGCCCGGCCGGCATCATCAGGACGCGGAGCTTTTCGCCTTCCTTGACGCCGCCTTCGAGCGCCGCGGGCCCGATGACGCCGATGATGCTCTTGATCTCGTCGGGACCGGCGCCAAGCTCGCGCAGGATCGAGCCGACCGTCTCGCCTTTTTTGATGGCAACCTGGCGCTCGCTCCAGTCGCCGCCGCCGTTGATCTGGCTGTTGGTTTTCGGCAGCAGCGTCACGTTCTCCGGAACCACGCGCGGCCCGAAGCCGAAATAGTTATCCTCATCGTGATCGGGGGCGTAGGCGAGCTTCAGACTTGGCGTCCAAGCGGCGTTGGCGAGGAGAGTTTTGCCGATGCCGGAGGAAATCGCGGCGTCGCGGACGGTGGTGAGCACGTCGTCAAGCGGCAGCAGCGTCGACGGCTTGACCTTCGACAGCAACGAATTGAGATCGCACACCGCCGGCGACACCACCGCCTTGGCCGCCTTCGGCGGCGACGCCAGATCGCAGGTCACGAACGACACTTCGGCATCCGGTTCCGCGGCCGGCGTCTGATCGTCGCCGGCAATGGCGTCGGTGAGCAGCTTTTGCGGATTGAACGCCGGAATGTTCGCGGAGAGATCGCTGGTCGTCAGCGAGAGATTGCCGGTGACGCGCTCATAGGAGCGCACCCGCACCAATTCACGATTGCGCACGCGCGAGGAGATCGGCACGCGCACGACTTCGCGCGCCACCGCCGGCTCGCTGAAGGCCGGCAGGCGGTCGGTCTTGTGGGCGCCGCCGAGCCGGTCGCCGATCGAGGAAATCGCGCCCCGCAGCACGCTTTCGACCTGTTCGGGGGCGCTGGCAAAATTGGCCTCGCCATCGAGCGAGGCAAAAACGGCGCCGCCCATCAAGGCCGCGCCGCACAGTCCGGTGAGTATCGTTCCGCTGAACCATTGCACCGACAACCGGCGCCGGTCGACCAAAGTGCCGGCGCCGCCATCCACCGACAGCGGCGGCTCGTTGCCAAGATCGATCACCTCGGCCTGCAGCCGCCGATGCTGCAGCTCCCGTGCGCCGCGCAGCCTAGCTTGGTCCAAGATTACGTCCCCAGGTTCTTGGTCACACGTTCTTGGTCGCAGGTTCTTGGTCCGCTCGTCTGCGCGAGCGATATCGCGCAGACGATGCCCCGACGATCGCCGCACCGTCAATCGATCCGGTCCTGCCGCGGCGTCTCAGTTTAAGTGGTGTTGTCGCTTCCCCCCGAGCGCGACAGCGAAATCGTTCTGGGCGCCAAGAACGGCGGAGGAATGTGGCCGCAGTGCGGCGCGGGCGCGATTGGCGGCGTGCGAAAAACCCAGTGCGGACCGCCATCTAGCGGGCTTGCGGGATTTCCGTGTCTGGCCTAACCCAGGTTTGTGCCGCGCCAGAGCGCGCGCCGTAAAAATTGCTGTTGTCGAGACGACTATTGCGTTTCGGCGGTTGACAATAAGCCGGGGTGAAGCCTATATAGACCCTCTTGGACGCGCCGCCGCCTGGCGCGATGGCGCGTCCGCGAAGCCCCTCACTGTTTATACGGTGACATCCGGCCATGACTTCTGGCCATGCTGGATGCGCGGGTGGTCTTCCGCTCCGGGCGATCCGGGGACGGAGCCGCAAGGCTCCGGGATGTTTGACAGGTGAATCGGAAGAAAGAGAAACGTGGACGGCGGAGTCCTTGCGGGCCGCTTTCGCGAACGGGGAGGGCTTGCCCTCCTTGTGAGATGAAAACGGCCACTGAAGAGACTTCGGCGGTCTACGTTTCAAGGTTTTCTACACTGTTGACCGTGCAAGCGGTCAGACGTGTAGGGACCTCGTCAAACGTGTGATCAGCCGAGATCAAATTTCTCTTCAACTTGAGAGTTTGATCCTGGCTCAGAGCGAACGCTGGCGGCAGGCCTAACACATGCAAGTCGAGCGCCCCGCAAGGGGAGCGGCAGACGGGAGAGTAACACGTGGGAACGTACCCTTCAGTTCGGAACAACCCAGGGAAACTTGGGCTAATACCGGATACGTCCGTAAGGAGAAAGATTTATCGCTGAAGGAGCGGCCCGCGTCTGATTAGCTTGTTGGTGAGGTAACGGCTCACCAAGGCTACGATCAGTAGCTGGTCTGAGAGGATGATCAGCCTCACTGGGACTGAGACACGGCCCAGACTCCTACGGGAGGCAGCAGTGGGGAATATTGGACAATGGGCGCAAGCCTGATCCAGCCATGCCGCGTGGATGATGAAGGCCTTAGGGTTGTAAAATCCTTTCGACGGGGAAGATAATGACGGTACCCGTAGAAGAAGCCCCGGCTAACTTCGTGCCAGCAGCCGCGGTAATACGAAGGGGGCTAGCGTTG
>JBAQHW010000287.1:0-6060 GCA_049288525.1 Xanthobacteraceae bacterium | reverse complement strand
GGAGATACCCGCACCCTATGATCCCGACCTGCAGCGGCTTGCCGAAATTCTCGGCGCGCTGCATTTCCTGCGCGGCATCTGCAACTCCGACGAAGGCCAGAAATGGCGCGACGAAGCGCAGGCTTTGATCGAGGCCGAGGCGCCGACCGGAAACCGGCATGACGAGATGGTTGCGAGCTTCAACCGCGGCTATCGCGGCTTTCAAGAGAGCTATCGGACCTGCACCCCGGCCGCCAATGTCGTCATTCACCGCTATCTCGAAGAGGGTGCAAAAATCGCCCGCGACATCACCGCCCGCTACGCCAATTAGGCGCTTGCCCGCTCGCCGCCGCTCCCGAAACAACCAAGGCCGCGTCTGACCGGGACCTCCGGGCCCGGAAGCGGGCAAAGCCGCCGCTATTAACCCTGCCTTAAACTTCGCCCTCAAAAGCCCAAACATGCCGTGCTAACGTGGCCGCTCGGACAGGGGACGCCGCGGGCTGGCGGCGATAAGTGACAACAATGAGAACGGCGACCCAAAACCTTGCGCTCGACGAGCAGTCGGCTGAGCGCGAACAAAAACGGCTTGCGCTTGCTCACCTGCAGGGGGCGTGGACGGAAGCCTCCCATGACGGGATCGAAGGCGACTGCCTGGCACAGACCGCGCTGTTTCTAGCGCTGTCGGAACTGATCTCGACTTATGGCGAGGAAGCTACCGCGCGCTTTACGGAAAACTTCGGCCCGCGCATCCGCAACGGCGAGTTTTCCATCGCGCTGCAGCGGCAATAACACATCTGCGCAAGACGCCTCCACACCGGATGCGTTGGCGCCGGCCGGCCGGTTTGTTCGGGCTCGGTAACGGCATGGGCCTGCTCTAAAATGACCTTGCGATGACGGTGCCGCAGGCATAGGCATAATTGCCATGAAAGCGGCTTTGCTCCCGGATCGCGGCGTCGTCAAAGTGGCCGGCGACGGCGCGCGGAATTTCCTTCACGGTCTTGTCACCACCGATATGCTCAAGCTTACGCCCGGTACGGCGCGCTTTTGCGCGCTGTTGACGCCGCAAGGCAAGATCATCGCGGATTTCTTTGTCGCCGAAGCGCCCGCCGCCGACGGCGGCGGTTTTTTTATCGATGTGCCGCGCGCCTTGATCGGCACGCTGATCGAAAAACTCAACCTGTATAAATTGCGCGCCAAGGTGCTGATCGAGGATCTGTCGGACGTCCTCGGCGTGCTCGCCGCGTGGAGCGACGCTTCGACAGACGTGGCCACCGGCACCGGCAAAATCGGCCTGGGCTTCGCCGACCCTCGCCTGCCGAAGCTCGGACTTCGCATCCTGATACCGCCGCATCGTGCCGCCGAGGCGGCAGCCGAACTCGGCGCCGCGCCGATCGCGGCGAGCGCGTACGACGCGCATCGCATCGCGCTCGGCGTGCCGCAAGGCGCAAGCGATTTCAAATACGGCGATGCCTTCCCGCACGAGACCGACATGGACCAATTCGGCGGCGTCGATTTCGACAAGGGCTGCTATGTCGGCCAGGAAGTGGTGTCGCGGATGGAGCATCGCGGCACGGCGCGCACCCGCGTGGTACCGATCCGCTACGACGACGCCGTGCCCGCCGCCGGCGCGGCGATCACCGCCGGCGAAAAGCAGATCGGCACCATGGGTTCGGCCGCAGGCGGGCGGGGCATGGCACTGGTCCGCCTCGATCGGGCCGCGGAGGCGATTGCCGACGGCGGCACGCTCACCGCCGCCGGCGTGCCGGTCCGGCTGGTCAAGCCGGCTTGGGCGCACTTTGCTTTTCCCGGCGAGGCCGCGGCTGGCGTCACAAAGGCCACCGGATGATTGCACCGTCCCCGCTGTCGCATGCCTCCGGCATCAAACGTTGTCCCTGGCCCAAAGAAGACCCGCTCTATATCGCCTATCACGATGAGGAATGGGGCGTGCCGGAATACGACGACCGCGCGCTTTATGAGAAGCTCGTGCTCGACGGCTTCCAGGCCGGACTGTCCTGGATCACCATCTTGCGCAAGCGCGAAAATTTCCGCCGCGCTTTCGACGGCTTCGTGCCGGAAAAAATCGCCCGCTACCGTCCGGCCAGAATCGAACGCCTGCTGGGCGATGCCGGCATTGTGCGCAACCGCGCCAAGATCGAAGGCACCGTGCTCTCGGCGCGGGCTTGGCTCGAGGCCATCGAAAAAGGCCCTGGCTTTGCCAAACTGCTGTGGGATTTCGTCGACGGCCGGCCGAAAGTGAATCATTTTCGTTCGACCAGCCAGGTGCCGGCGGAAACCGCAATTTCGCGCGCCATGTCCAAAGAGCTTGCCGCGCGCGGCTTCAAGTTCTGCGGGCCGACCATCGTCTATGCCTTCATGCAGGCGGTCGGCATGGTCAACGACCATCTCGTAAGCTGCTATCGGCACGAGGCGGTGGCGAAGCTCGGGCATCAAGCCGGTGCCTGAACGACCGATGCGCGCAAAGTCACCCGCGCGCACTGCCGCGCGCGCCTGGCAGCGGATGCTATCGGGGCGCCGCCTCGATCTGCTCGATCCCTCCCCGCTCGACGTTGAAATGGAAGACATCGCGCACGGCTTGGCGCGGGTGGCGCGCTGGAACGGGCAAACCAGCGGCGCGCATATTTTCTCGGTCGCGCAGCACTGCCTTCTGGTCGAAGCTTTGGCGCGCGCGAAAGTGCCGCGTCTCGATCGCAGCCGCCGCCTTGCGGTGCTATTGCACGATGCGCCCGAATACGTGATCGGCGACATGATCTCGCCGTTCAAAGTCGTGATCGGCGACGCCTATAAGGCGGTCGAGCTTCGGTTGCTCACCGCCATCCATTTGCGCTTCGGATTGCCGCCGCAGTCGCCGCCGGAACTTCAGGATTTGATCAAGACCGCCGACCACCAAGCCGCCTATCTCGAATCGACGCGGCTCGCCGGTTTCGAACCCACCGAGGCGCGCCGTTTCTTCGGCAAGCCGCCGGTGTTCTCCGCCGCGCTGGAGCGCGACTATCTGAAACCCTGGCCGGCGGAGACTGCGCAGACGCGCTATTACGAGCGGTTCAAGAAGCTTACGAGCTAGCACGTGGAACCATGATCCGGGCTGATAGCGAGCGTCATGTCCGGCTTGCTCCGAACGCGACCGACCGATTTTCCTGCGAGCCTCGTTCTAAGTCCAAATGCAAATTTCGATGCGTGAAAGATGACCGTCGGCGACGACGAAACCGCCCGCAGGGCGGTCTCGTCTCGTTGTTCGCAGGCGTTACGCCGCTTGGATATTACCCACGGCGATCTTGCCGGTGCGACGATCCTCCTGGGTATCGAACGTGACCTTTTGGCCTTCCGCCAGGCCCCGCATTCCGGCGCGTTCGAGCGCGGTGGCATGAACGAAAACGTCTTTACCGCCGTCATCCGGCTGAATGAAGCCGAAGCCTTTTTGATCGTTGTAGAACTTCACGGTGCCCGTAGTCATTTGGAGTATCCTTTCGCTGAGCTGGGTGCACTTGAGCCCAAGCCACGCTGCCGCGTGTCTTGCGCCCGTTTTTTCGATGTTTGGAGGGTCTGAGCGTGCGCCTAGCATTCAGCGAAGGCGAAACGGCCTGATTGTCCGGCCAAAATTCGAATGTCGTCATTACTGGACTTGCCTGGCGCTTGCAACTCTGAATTTAAACCGCTTTGGCACGAGGCTTAACGAGCATTAACTACCGCCGAGCTACGCCATAAGGGCCAATATTGAGCCGATTTCCCAGTTTGCAAACGGAACAAGGCCGGCCTGAACCAGACCACTCATAAAAGCGAATGTCACAGTTGCGCCGCGCAGCGGTTCCACAACGCGCGCTTCATCGCCGCGGGCTTTGCCGAACGCCGGCAAAGCACGGTAAAAACGATCCATGATTCACGTCTGCTCGCTCGCGCGCCTGCAAGAGACCGTCGATGAGACCGGTGCGCGCCATGTCGTGTCGCTGCTCGGCGACGAGGCCTCGATCGAACGGCCGAACGGCATCGCGCCGGAAAATCATCTATGGCTGCGCCTGCACGACATTGCGGCACCGCTCGACGGATATATCGCGCCGGCGGAGCAGCACGTCACCGGTCTGCTCGATTTCGTGCGTGGCTGGGACCGGCGCGCGCCGCTGGTGGTGCATTGCTTCGCCGGCATCAGCCGCTCGACGGCGAGCGCCTTCGCAGCGGTCTGCGCGCTCAACCCCGTTCGCACCGAAGCCAGCATCGCGCAGGCACTGCGCCGCGCCTCGCCGACGGCGACACCGAATATCCGCATTGTCTCGCTTGCCGACCGCCTGCTCGGCCGCGACGGCCGCATGATCGCGGCGGTCGAAACAATCGGCCGCGGCGTTCTGGCCGCGGAGGCGACGCCGTTCCGGCTCGATCTCGAGTGAGGCGTTATTCCTGCAGCGAGGGCCGCAGCACCGGCCGCGTATTGGCGATCGGTGTCGCCTCGGCATGCGGCTCGGGGCGCTTGCTGGCGAGCTCAGTGCGCGGAGTCGGGATCGGCGTCGCATCCCTTTCGGTCTCGGCGCGCTTGGTCAACTCGCTGCGCGGATTGTGCTGGTAGAAGTCGCAATAGGCAAAGCCCAGTCCGGACAGCGAGCCGCGAAAGCTGCGGTAGCCGGTCTTCTCCACCCGAAAGCACGGGGTAATCGGCAGGCCAGGCAGATGGGCGCACATCGAGCCGCCGCCCGCGCTGATCGTTCCCGCCGGCAGAGTGGCAAAGCGCGTCTGGCCCTGGCCGCGAAACTTGACGGTGCCGACCACCGAGCCGTCGGCAAAAATGCGCCCGGCGCCGGACGTGCCCTCGAAGCAGGTATAGGTGAAGAGCTTTCCGACCACGAAGGCGCGGGCCTGTTCGGGTCCAAGATTCTCCGCCAGCGCCACGCCGGCTCCGAAAATTCCAGCCACCACCACGCAAGCACCGACACCAACAACGCGCCGCAACATTGACAACTCCACTGTGGACTTAAGCGCAATGTTAACAAGACTTCTTAACCGTCCCCTTACCATAGCGCCCTCACAAGATGGCCAAAATTTGCAAGCGGCTTTCGCGGCCTTTACCCGATTTTTACCACAATGCGCCCGCGCACCTTTCCTTCGACGATACGCCCTGCCGCGGCGACGACGTCCTCAAGCCCGATCTCCTCGGTCATCGCGGCGATCTTGTCCGCCGCGAGATCGGCCGCAAGCCGCAGCCACGCTTCCTGCCGGGTCGGCAGCGGACACATCACGGAGTCGATGCCGAGCAACGAAACGCCGCGTAGAATGAACGGAGCGACCGAGCCCGGCAAGTCCATCCCGCCGGCGAGTCCACAGGCGGCGACGGCGCCGCCATAGCGGGTCATCGCCAGCACGTTGGCGAGCGTCGTCGAGCCCACCGCATCGATGCCGCCGGCCCAGCGCTCCTTGCCGAGCGGGCGGACGGGGCCGGTCAATTCCTTGCGCTCGATGACCTCTGCGGCGCCGAGTTCCTTCAGATAGGGCGCCTCCTCGGGCCGGCCGGTCGAGGCAATGACGCGGTAGCCGAGCTTGGCAAGGAGCGCGACGGCAACCGAGCCGACGCCACCCGCCGCTCCGGTTACGACGATCGGGCCGCGCGACGGATCAAGACCGGCGCGCTCCAGGGCCATGACGGCGAGCATAGCGGTGTAGCCGGCGGTGCCGATCGCCATGGCTTGGCGCGTCGTCATGCCGGGCGGCAGCGCGACCGGCCAGTCGCCTTTGACGCGGGCTTTTTGCGCATAAGCCCCGAGATGGGTTTCGCCCAGCCCCCAGCCATTGAGGATGACCTTGTCGCCCGGCTTCCAGGCCGGATGCGAAGCCGTCTCCACCGTGCCGGCGAAATCGACCCCGGGGATCATCGGAAAGCGGCGTACCACCGGCGCCTTACCGGTGATGGCGAGCCCGTCTTTGTAATTCACCGTCGAATAGTCGATCCGGACGGTGACGTCGCCGTCCATCAGGTCCTTCTCGTCGAAATCGGTAAGCCGCACCGTCTGGCCGGCGTCGGTCTTGTCGATGACGATGGCTTTGAAACTGCTCATGCCAAGTCTCCCGACCGCAATCTTGTCA
>JBAQHW010000286.1:0-10432 GCA_049288525.1 Xanthobacteraceae bacterium | reverse complement strand
TGACGCTGCGGGTGCTCGGTCGCCGCCCCGACGGCTATCATGAGATCGCCAGTCTCGTCGTATTTGCCGATTTCGCCGACCGGCTGACGTTGACGCCGGGCGGCGAACTCACGCTGTCGGTCGGCGGGCCGCGCGCGGCCGATGCCGGCAGTCTCGCCGACAATCTCGTGCTCAAGGCGGCTCGCGCGCTGGCGTCGCGGCTGCCCGGCATGGTCTTAGGTGCAATCGATCTCGAGAAGAATTTGCCGGCCGCCGCGGGAATCGGCGGCGGCTCGGCCGACGCCGCAGCGGCGCTCCGGCTGTTGGCGCGCGCGAACCGGCTCGCCAGTGACGATCCGCGCCTGTATGACGCTGCCCGCGCCACCGGCGCAGACGTGTCGGTCTGTCTCGAGCCGCGGCCACGGCTGATGTGGGGCATCGGCGAGAAGCTATCGCCGCCGCTCGACCTGCCGCCGCTTGCGGCGGTGCTGATCAATCCGGGTGTCGCGGTGGCGACCAAGGACGTGTTCGCCGCTTGGACACAAAACACCGCGGCGGCGCCGCCACTCGATCTCGCCGCCATCGGGGCAATCAAGGATCGGATGTCGCTGGTCGATTTGCTGGCGCAAGACGGCAACGATCTCGAGCAGCCGGCCCGCAAGCTTGCGCCCGTGATCGCCGAAGCGATCGCCGCATTGCACGCGCAGCAAGGCTGCCGGCTTGCCCGCATGTCCGGCTCCGGTGCGACCTGCTTTGGGATTTTCGATGAAGCGGCCATCGCGCAAGCAGCGGCGCTCGCGCTGCGCGGCAAATATCCGCGCTGGTGGGTGCAAGCCTGTCAGCTCGGTGCCGCCGGCTGACCGGAGCGGCAATCGCTTCAGATTGAATCGATTGTCACTCCAGTATCTTGATGGAGCATGGGTTTTTCCGGAAAACCATTTTCCACCCTCGGATCAAGTCCGAGGACAGGCTTTTTCCGGATCAGGCGTTAAAACCGAAACCAGAACAGGCGGAATGGACGGCGGCCGCCGAACGGAAAGCGATTGGAGTTTTCGTTGTTGCTGAAATTGTTGCCCGCCGTCTCCCCGGCATCATTAAAGCTGATGGCCGCGGGGCCCGGGGCATCGGTTGCCTGCACGCGCGGTTCCGCGGCGCCGACGAAATCGTGCCAGATTGCCGCCGGCACGCTGCCGCCGACAACGCCGTTCATCGGCGAATTGTCGTCATTGCCGACCCACACGCCGACGACCAGATCGGAGGTGAAGCCGACGAACCAGGCGTCGCGATAATCTTCCGAGGTGCCGGTCTTGCCGCCGACCGGGCGGTCCAGGCGCGCCGCCGTCCCGGTCCCGCCGCGCACCACGCTCGACAACAGATCGAGCATCTCGGCGTGGATCGTCGGATTGTCGATCGTGGTGTTTGCCGCCAGAGGCCGCGTGTAGACGACTTTGCCGTCCTGGCTGATCGAGCGGACGGTATAGCTCTCGCTGCCGACGGTGTTGGTGGCGATGGCGGCGAAGGCGCGGGTCATTTCCAGCGGCGTGACCGCGCCCGAACCGAGCGCCACGCTCGGCACCGCGGGAATTTCGGACCGGACGCCGAATTGCTTGGCGGTGTCGATCACGTTTTGAATGCCGACGGCCTGCCCAAGCTGCACGGCGACGCTGTTGAGCGAGTGGGCGAAGGCGGTGCGCAGCGTCACCGGTCCCAGATAGCGGTCGCCGAAATTATCCGGCTCCCAGTCGCCGATACGGACCGGCTGATCGACCATGACCGAATCCGGCGTGTAGCCTTTGCGCAAGGCGGTCAAGTAGACGAAGGCCTTGAATAGCGAGCCGGGTTGCCGCCGCGCCTGCGTCACCCGGTTGAACTGGCTCTGGTCGTAATTGCGGCCACCGACCATGGAGAGGATCGCGCCGTCGGGCCGCATGGCGACAAGCGCGGCCTGCTGGATGTTTTTCGCCTTCCCCGCAACAGCCAGATGCCGTGCAACGACGCGTTCGGCGATGCGCTGCAACTGCGGATCGAGCGTGGTCGCAACGGCCAAATCGTCGGTCGTTTGGCCGGCCCGCGCTTTGACCTCCGCCGCCGCGGTATCGAGAAAATAGTTGGCTCCCAGCGGCGTCTGTGCGGCAGAGCGGACGACCGCCGGCTCCCGGCGCGTTGCGTCCGCCTGCTGTTGCGTGATCGCGCCGGATTGCACCATCGCATCGAGCACCTCTGCGGCCCGCTGTTGCGCTCCGGCCGGGTTGCGGTCGGGGTCGAGCTGCGACGGCGCCTTGATGAGGCCGGCCAGCAACGCCGCTTCGCCGAGCGAAAGTTGCTGCGCGGTTTTTCCGAAGTAGCGTTGCGCGGCGGAGTCCGCGCCGTAGGCGCCGTCGCCGAAATAAGCGGTATTGAGATAGCGCGCGAGAATCTCGTTTTTCGGGTAACGTAGATCGAGCCACTCGGCGAGCGCCGCCTCCTGCACCTTGCGTTTGAGGGTGCGGTCGGGCGTCAGATAAAGCCGGCGCGCCAATTGCTGCGTGATGGTGCTGGCGCCCTGCAGATTGTGGCCGCTCGCGTCGTTCCAGGCGGCGCGGACGATGGCGTGCAGGTCGATGCCGCCATGCTCGTAGAATCGTCGATCTTCGATCGCGACCACGGCTTTGGCGAGCAACGGCGGCAAATGCTGCGCGGTAATGGCCTGGCCTTTGACAACGCCGCGGGTCGCAAAGGGCCGGCCGTCGGCGCCTGCAAATACCATGGCGCTCGGCGCGGTCTGAACCGGCGCACCGCCGGCAAAGGGTATTGTGGCGAGGCAATATGCGAGATAGGCGACCGGGATCGCAAAAACAGCGGCGGCGATAACGAGGCCCCGACGCGGGCGAAATGTCCAAGCGGCCGCAGTGCCCACTGCTGCTCGACCTTGCGCACGCCGCCGATGCACCGCCAAGCGGAGCCGCGCGGCGTTGTCGGCGCTCCTGCGCGTAAGGTCATGCGCGAACGCAACGGCACGCTTGGCGAGGGCTTTCAGCAACAGCAAGCTCGGCAGCGCATCGAGCGCGGCACTGTCCGGTTTTTCCGCGGCACTGTCCGGATTATCCGCCGTCGCGGCCGCTTGCGGCTCCGCCACGGGCGAGTCATCAGGCGCTTCCCGAGGCGGGTCTTCCGATTGCATAAGGCCGGCTCCCGCCAATGGCTCTGCTTGCGACCCAACGCGCCGTAAGCCGCGCGAGTTCCCGTCGCCACGGTGGATAAGCCATTCATTTCTAAGAGGAAAGCCTGGAATACCGGGCTAATGCGTCCGGGCGATGCAGAAATTGACGGTTTCGACCAGCGCCGCCTTCATGGTGGAATCGGCAAACAAGGCAAGCGCATCGCGGGCAATGGCGCCGTAATGATGGGCGCGGCCGATGGTGTCCTCGAGCGCGCGGTGTTTGATCATGAGCCCGATGGCGCGGTCGAGATCGACGTCTTTTGTCTCGCCGCGCTCGAGCGTCCGCCGCCAGAATTCGCGCTCCTCGTCGCTGCCGCGGCGGAAGGCCAGCACGACCGGCAGCGTAATCTTACCCTCGCGGAAGTCGTCACCGATGTTCTTGCCGAGCCGGGCCGCGGCGCCGCCATAGTCGAGCACGTCGTCCACCAACTGGAACGTGATGCCGAGATTCATTCCGAACGACCGGCTGGCGGCGGCTTCCGCTTTCTGCCGCGCCGAAAGCGCCGGGCCGACTTCGCAAGCCGCGGCGAACAGCTCGGCCGTCTTGGCGCGGATCACCGCGATGTATTCGTCCTCGGTGGTGGCGGTGTTCTTGGCGGCGGCAAGCTGCATGACTTCGCCTTCGGCAATCACCGCCGCCGCGGACGACAGGATTTCAAGCGCTCTAAGGCTACCGACCTCGACCATCATCTTGAACGCTTGGCCGAGGAGAAAATCCCCGACCAATACGCTGGCCTCGTTGCCCCATAGCATGCGCGCCGCAAGGCGTCCGCGCCGCAGCTCGCTCTCGTCGACCACGTCGTCATGCAAAAGCGTCGCGGTGTGCATGAATTCGACTGCCGCGGCGAGCTTGATATGGCCATGGCCGCCATAGCCGGCGAGCCGCGCCAGAGCCAGCGTCAGCATCGGCCGCAGGCGCTTGCCGCCGGAATTGATCAGGTGATTGGCGACTTCCGGAATCATCGTCACGTCCGAGCCGGTACGCGAGATGATGGTGGCGTTGACACGCTCCATGTCGCCTGCGACCAGATCGACCAGTGGCTCGATCGACGGCTCGCGCGCTTCGAACGGGACGATTACGGCCACGAGAGCACTCTCCAGGCAGGACGGCGAAGCATAGAAACGCTAAGGTGACAGGACAAGTATGGCCGGCGCCGCTGTGCCGGCATGTATAATTTGGTCGGCGTCAGGTCAATCCATCGGTGACGCTCATGCCATAGGCCGGAGCTGGAGGGGCAAGAAAACGCCATGTCGAGCAATGACCTCGCCGACCGCATAGGTATTAGCCGGCATGACGTCAGTCGGTTGGACGTGGCGGTCCTGGCGCCCTGCTACAACGAAGAACACGCCATAGCCAAAGTGGTTGCCGACTTTCATGCCGCACTACCGGCGGCAGCGGTCTTTGCTGCAGCGGTCTATGCTTATGACAACAATTCGACCGACGGCACGGTGGCGGCCGGCTCGGCGTCGAAATTGTCGACCTGGCAGGATGGCCTTCGCATCCCGTGGACTTTGCTGAAGCGCTGCCGCGCCGAGCGGCCGCTGCCGTTGTTCGGCGTCTTCGGCGCGGCGCCGGTCTTCATGTCGATCGGGCTCGCCATCCCCATCGTCATTACTTGTGCCCAGGAAGGCTTCGTGCTGTGGCTGCCGACCGCGGTGCTTTCGACCGGACCGATGCTGCTTGCCTTCCTGTCGTTTGCCTGCGGCCTCATTCTCGATACGGTGACGCGCGGCCGGCGCGAGGCGAAGCTCATGGCTTATCTCGCCTTGTGCTCGCCCGGCGAGAAACGGCTACGGGGCTGAATGATGCGCGAGCTCGTTCGCACCAACGACGCGGTGGTGATATCCGCGATCGGAGCGCTGCTTGACGGCGCGCATATCGATCACATGGTGGTCGACCAGAACATGAGCGTCATGGAAGGCTCGATTGGCATCTTTCCGCGCCGCATATTGATTGCCGACGAACAGATCGGCGTGGCGCGGCGGCTGTTGCAGGACGCAGGCTTCGGCCATGAACTGCGCCCCGATGACTGCTGACGGTGGCGCGACCAGCGACGACGCCGCTCTCGGCGGCAGGCTGATGTTGCGCCAGCCGCGGCGCGGGCACCGTTTTGGTCACGATTCGATTTTGCTCGCCGCCGCGACGCTGGCGCATGCGGGGGAGCGCGCGGTCGAATTCGGCGCCGGCGTCGGTGCGGCAGGGTTCGCATTGGCGCGGCGCGTCGAGCGGCTTTCGGTCACGCTGGTCGAGATCGATCCCGCGCTGGTGGCGCTGGCGAAAGACAATGCGGCGCGCAACGGCCTTGCCGCACGCGTGCGCGCAGTCTGCCTGGACGTCACGGCGCCGCCAGCCACTTTCGCCGCCGCCGGTCTGCCGCCCGGATCGGCCGACCGCGTCCTGATGAATCCGCCATTCAACACCCGGCAAAATTCATCGCCCGACGAGAGTCGCCGCATGGCACATGCGGCTTCACCCGGCTTGCTTGCGGTTTGGCTGCGCGCCGCGGCAAGGCTTCTTGTTTCCGGTGGCACGGTGACGCTGATCTGGCGCGCCGACGGGCTGGGCGACGTATTGGCGGCCCTCGCCGCGGACTTTGCCGCGATTGCGATAATGCCGGTTTATGGCAAGCCGGACTCGCCCGCGATCCGCGTCCTGATGCGCGCGGTCAAGCACAGCAAGGCGCCCTTGTCGCTGCTGCCGGGCCTCATCCTTGCTGATAAGGGCGGCGTGCCGACGGCCGAAGCCGAGGCGGTGCTACGTGATGGCGCCGCATTGGCATTTTCCTGAGAACCAGATTTCCTCGAGCACCAACTTGAAGCACTAAGACGTGACTGGAACTGGACGCCGACAAGCGGAATTAGATAGGTGCAGCCCAATGCCTATGGCTGCTCAGCCCTTAGGCATCATGCCGGTTGCGAGTCGAGCGGCTCGATACGGTTCTCTTGGCTTCGGTGCGGATCGGAATATAAGAAAGAGCAACAAATACGCTGATAAGCATCACCAGGAATTCGATCTTGCTCACGTCTTCGACTCCGCCGTTGTTTAGGGCAAACCCTGACTAAGCAAAAAGCGTTCCATGGATTAAGAAACGGTTACTTGAGCGTTAATGTGATCAGTCGTATTTGATTTTTTCATGACCGAAACCGGGCCGACAGCAGCAACCCAAAACGGCGTCCATCAAGACGGCGACCGCCAAAATGGCGTGCGCGATGTCGCCCGCCGCGCCTTTGCCGCGGTTTCGCCGTTCATTCCCCAGCGTTTTCGCTTTGACCGTCCGGTTGTTCCGGTGGTGCGGCTCACCGGCGTGATCGGGTTCTCGACGCCACTGCGCCCGGGACTGTCGCTTGCCGGCGTCGCGCGTACGCTCGAGCGGGCCTTCGGCACGCGTCGCGCCGCGGCGGTGGCGGTTTCGATCAATTCGCCGGGCGGCTCGCCGGTGCAGTCGCACCTCATCTTTCGGCGCATCCGTGAACTCGCCGAGGAGCACAAGCGGCAAGTTATTACCTTCATCGAAGACGCCGGTGCATCGGGCGGTTACATGATCGCCTGCGCCGGCGACGAAATCGTCGCCGACCCGCACTCCATCGTCGGCTCGATCGGCGTGGTCGGCGGCTCTTTCGGCTTCGATAAGCTCATTGCCAAGATCGGCGTCGAGCGCCGGCTCTATACCTCCGGCGAGCACAAGGCGATGCTCGACCCGTTTCTGCCGGAAGACCCCGATGACGTCGAACGCCTGAAGAAATTGCAGCGCGCCATTCACGAGGACTTCATTGCGCTGGTCAAATCGCGGCGCGGCGCCAAACTGACGGGTCCGGAAAACGACTTATTCTCCGGTGAATACTGGACCGGCCGCCAGGCTTTGGAACTCGGACTGGTTGACGCCATCGGCGACCTGCGGGCGGTGCTGCGCCGACGATTTGGCGACAAAGTATCGACGCCCTTGATCGCGGCCGAACGCAGCTTTCTGGGCCGCCGCCTTTTGGGTGTTGCTCCGGCTGAGGCGATGCAGATCGGCGGCCGCATTGGGCTTGCCGAAGATTTGATTTCGGCTCTTGAAGCGCGCGCCATCTGGGCGCGTTATGGTCTCTGATCGCCGCTGTCTGGAGGTCGTCTCGCATGCCGCCGCTCGTTCTGTTCGCGCTTGGAGTGATGGGAGCGGCCGTGGTGGTGCGCTGGTGCGCCCGCGAGGTGCAGCGTGTCAATAGCGAACTCGACGAAGTTCGCGCCAGAGCGCCGGCGGAGCCGCTCGACCGCTCGAACTTGCCGAAATTGAAACCCGATCCGAAGACCGGAGAGTACCGGCCGGGGTAACGTTCACCGTCGTCCTGAGGTGGCCGCGAGACGGCCCTCGAAGGATGAATGTCCCCGACGCTTCGGCCGCATCCTTCGAGGCTCGCCATAGGGCGTGGAAGACGCGCGTAAACGCGCTTATGGCTCGCGCCTCAGGATGACGGAACCGAGGCTTTACTGCTCTTTGATCCCGTTCGCGGCGACGAGGCGGCCCCATTTGTCGTATTCGGCTTTCAGGAAAGTGCCGAACGCTTGCGGCGTGCCGCCGACCGGCGTGGCGCCGGCGTTGACCAGCTTGGCGTGCACCGCCGGATCGTTGAGCGCGTCGTTGACGGCCTTGTTGAGCTTGTCGATTACCGCCGACGGCGTCTTCGCCGGTGCCAACAGTCCGTACCAGTTCGAGGCGTCGGTGTTTGGGTAGCCCTGCTCGGCCAGCGTCGGCACGTCGGGCAACAGCGCATCGCGCTTGTCGGAGGCCACGCCGATCGGCAGCAGATTGCCGGCCTTGATCTGGGCGATCACCACCGGCATGTCGAGCGAAACCACCTGCACCTGGCCGGCGAGCAGATCGGTCAGCGCCGGTGCGGCGCCACGATAGGGCACGTGCAGGAATTTGATACCCGCGGCATTCGCCAGCATGATCTGGGCGAGATGCGGCGGCGAGCCGATACCGGTCGAGGCAAAGGTCACCGTCCCGGGTTTCGCCTTGGCGAGCGCCACCAGTTCCTTGACCGATTTGATGCCGAGCTTCGGCGACACCACCAGCACTTCGGTGACCTTGGTGACGAGTGCGACCGGTGCGAAGTCGCGGAAGGTGTCGAAAGGCATATTGGCCTGGATGTGGGGCGACACCGTCACCGCGCCGGCGGTGGTGAGAAACAGCGAATAACCGTCGGGGTCTGATTTGGCGACATCGCCGCCGCCGAGCGTGCCGTTGGCTCCAGGCTTGTTATCGATATAGACGCGCTGGCCGAGCAGTTGGGTCATCTTGTCGGCGACGACGCGGCCGACGAAATCGGTCGGGCCGCCGGGCGGGAAGGCCACGACAATGCGAACCGGCCGGGTGGGAAAGTCCTGGGCTTTGGCGATCTGCGGTGCGGCGGCCGCCAGCAGCGCGGCCATGCCGATCAGGGCGGCTCGAATCCTAGTCACGCTTTCCTCCCTTAAGGTCGTTATGGATTTTGGTTTTCGCGAATCCGGTATCAGGAATCCGCCAGCGAGTCTTGATCCTTGATCCCCGGTACCCTGCCACGCGGCCGGGCTTGACCTTGCCGTGGCGTTCCACCAACAACGGCCTATGACCGAAGCCTTGCCGCCGCATATGCGTCCCGAGCGCTCGTTCCAGGGGCTCATTCTCGCCCTGCAGCGCTACTGGGCCGACTGGGGCTGCGTCATTTTGCAGCCGTATGACATGGAGGTCGGCGCCGGCACCTTCCATCCGGCGACGACGCTGCGCGCGCTCGGGCCGAAGCCGTGGAACGCCGCCTATGTGCAGCCGTCGCGGCGGCCCAAGGACGGCCGCTACGGCGAGAACCCCAACCGTCTGCAGCACTACTATCAGCTCCAGGTCATCCTTAAGCCGTCGCCGGACGACCTGCAGGAGCTTTATCTGAAGTCGCTCTATGCGATCGGCATCGATCCGAAAATCCACGATATCCGCTTCGTCGAGGACGACTGGGAAAGCCCGACGCTCGGCGCCTGGGGGTTGGGCTGGGAATGCTGGTGCGACGGCATGGAGGTGTCGCAGTTCACCTATTTCCAGCAGGTCGCCGGCTACGAATGCGCACCGGTCGCGGGCGAGCTGACTTACGGCCTCGAGCGGCTGGCGATGTACGTGCAAGGCGTCGAGAACGTGTTCGAGCTTAATTTCAACGGCCGCGACGGCGCGCAAAAAGTGAGCTACGGCGATGTCTTCCTGCAGGCCGAGCAGGAGTATTCCCGGCACAATTTCGAATATGCCGACACCGACATGCTGTTCGAGCAATTCCGCATGGCCGAGAGCGCCTGCAGGAAATACCTCGAAGCCGGCTGGCAGGACGACGGCGGCGAGGGCGAAGGCCGCAAGCGCGGCCGCCATCTGATGGCGCTGCCGGCCTACGATCAGTGCATCAAGGCGAGCCACGTCTTCAATCTGCTCGACTCGCGCGGAGTGATTTCGGTCACCGAACGGCAGAGCTACATTTTAAGGGTGCGCGAGCTGGCGCGGGCGTGCGGGCAAGCATGGCTGGCGACCGAAGGCGGCGGGATAAGCATGAACGCAGTGGAGAGGGCAACATGAGCGACCCTGAAATCGGCGGGCGGCGTCCGCTGCCCATCAATGTCGTGGCCGGCGCAAGCTATTGGTGGTGTGCCTGCGGGCGCTCGAAATCGCAGCCGTTCTGCGACGGTTCGCATAAGGGCACAGAATTCCGCCCGCAGGAATGGAAGGCGACTGCGACCGAGGAAGTCTGGTTCTGCGCCTGCAAGCGCTCGCAGCACCAGCCGATGTGCGACGGCAGTCATAAGAATCTGCCGTAATGCCTGACCTCTTGCTCGAACTGTTTTCCGAAGAAATCCCGGCGCGGATGCAGGCCCGCGCGGCAGAGGATTTGCGTAAAGGCGTCACCGACCGCCTGGTCGAGGCCGGGCTTGTCTATGAAGGCGCCAAGGCTTTCGTCACGCCGCGGCGGCTGACGCTTGCCGTGCATGGCGTGCCGGTGCGCCAGCCCGACATCCGCGAGGAGAAAAAAGGCCCGCGCGTCGGCGCGCCACAGCCGGCGATCGCCGGCTTTCTGAAAGGTGCCGGGCTGACGTCGATCGCCGAAGCCAAGGTGCAGCCCGACAAAAAGGGCGACTTCTATGTTGCGGTGATCGAGAAGCCGGGCCGCGCGGCGATCGAGGTGATCGGCGAGAATTTGCCCGCAGTGATCAAGAGCTTTCCGTGGCCGAAGTCGATGCGCTGGGGCGAGGCCTCAAAAGCGCCC
>JBAQHW010000285.1:0-8731 GCA_049288525.1 Xanthobacteraceae bacterium | reverse complement strand
ATCGTCGCGGCCGGCCTCGCCATAGACCGTACCGCGCATATTGTAGGCCTGCGGATCGTCCGGGTGCTTGGTTATGACCTCGCCGAGCGAGGTGAGATTGGTTTGCGAGGTCGCGAGCATGGCATCGTTGGCGCCGGCATCCGAGGCCGGTGGATTGCCGAACGTTGCGCAGCCGGCGAGCGCGAGCGCCGCCGCCAAGACTGCGACACGTGGAATGACTGCGACGCGTGGAATGACTGCGACGCGTGGAATGACTGCGAGACCTGGAATGAACCCGGGAATGACCACGGCACCCGGAATCCTGGGTGCTGTCTTGGTCATTGTGGGCTTTGCGGCGGCTCTCCGGGTCATGGGCGCAACGATAACACCGCCAGATGCCAAAAAAACGGCGCGGGCCAAACACCCGCGCCATCCTTCAAACCGGAAAGACGATGTTAGCCGAACCGGGGCGCCCGCGGCGGACCGGAGCGGCCGCCCGCGCCCGGACCACCGGCGGTGGTCGGCTTCGGCTTCATCGGCAGCAGGCCCTCGCGCTGCAAACGCTTGCGCGCAAGCTTGCGGGCGCGGCGAATCGCTTCCGCCTTCTCCCTGGCTTTTCTCTCGGATGGTTTCTCGTAATGACCGCGGAGCTTCATCTCGCGGAAAATGCCCTCGCGCTGCATCTTTTTCTTCAGCGCCTTGAGGGCCTGGTCGACATTGTTGTCACGGACAAGAACCTGCACGCGTGCTCCTTTGCAGTCGGTTCATGGAATTGCTTGGCAGCGTAGCGAATTCGCTCCGCACCGCCGTGGCGCGGCGTGTAGCAGAAGCCCGCCGGAAAGTCCACCGACCGGCAGAATATGGGGACTCCCGCCGCCAAAATCAGCCGGGGGAAGGACGCCTAATCCGGAAAATTCGCCTAATCCGGAAAAACTTGGGTGACATGACCCATTTTGCGGCCGGGCCGGATGGCGGCCTTGCCGTAGAGGTGAACGGCGACTCCGGGCAGGCCGAGCCAGCGGCGGAAATCGTCGACGTCATGACCGATCAGGTTGGTCATTTCCACGCGGCCGCGGCGAACGGGCCTGCCAAGTGTCCAGCCCGCGACAGCCCGGATATGCTGCTCGAATTGCGAGACCGAGGCGCCGTCGATGGTCCAGTGGCCGGAATTGTGCACCCGCGGCGCAATCTCGTTGACCAGGAGGCCGCCGTCGCTCAACACGAACATCTCGACCGCCAGCACCCCGACATAGGCAAATTTCTGCGCGATGGTCGCGGCGATGCGGCACGCCTCATTGGCCGCCGCTTGGCCAAGCGCTGCGGGGACCCGTGAGGTCTTGAGGATATGATCGCGGTGCTCGTTCTCGGTGACGTCAAAGCTGATGACGGTGCCGTCGTGGCTGCGCGCGGCAACCACCGAGACTTCACGCTCGAACGGCACGAAGGCTTCGAGAATGCAAGGCTGGCCGCCGACATCGCGCCAGGCGGCGTCGGCATCGGTGCCGTCTTTGATCGTGGCCTGACCCTTGCCGTCGTAGCCGAAGCGGCGCGTCTTTAAGACCGCCGGCCGCCCAATCCGTTCGACGGCCGCCGCCAATTCGGCCGCCGAGCCGACGTCGGCGAAGGCCGCGGTGCGGATGCCGAGCGCGGTGACGAAGGTCTTCTCGGCGAGGCGATCCTGGGTGGTCGCGAGGATGTTCGGATCGGGCAATACCGGCACCCGCGCGGCAAGGAACGCCGCGGTCTCCGCCGGCACATTTTCGAATTCGTAGGTGACGACGTCGACATCTTCGGCGAAGCGATCCAGCGCTTCGGTGTCACCGTAATCGGCTTGCGTGACGCGCCGCACGACGTCGAATGCCGGCGAATCCGGATTGGGCGAGAACACATGGCATTTGAAGCCGAGCCGGGCCGCGGCCAGCGCCAGCATGCGGCCAAGCTGGCCGCCGCCGAGGATACCGATCGTGGCGTCGGGGGCGAGCATGGGCTGTGCAGGATAGGACGGATGGTTCACGCGCCGTCCTTGGACAGGTCCTTGGGCGCTTCGGCGACGGCGGCGGTCTGCTTGGCCCGCCAAGCCACCAGCCGCTCGTCCAACGCCTGATCGCTCAACGCCAGAACGCTGGCGGCGAGCAGCGCCGCATTGATCGCGCCAGCCTGGCCGATGGCGAGCGTGCCGACCGGAATGCCGGGCGGCATTTGCACGATCGAATAAAGCGAATCCTGTCCCGCCAGCGCTTTCGATTCCACCGGTACGCCGAACACCGGCAGGCTGGTGAGCGCCGCGGTCATCCCGGGCAGGTGCGCCGCGCCGCCCGCACCGGCGATGATGACCTTAAAGCCTTGCGCCTTCGCCCCTTTGGCGAAGGCATAAAGCCGTTCAGGCGTGCGATGGGCGGACACGATGCGCGTCTCATAGGAGACCTCGAGCGCGTCGAGCGTCACGGCGGCGTGTTTCATGGTTTGCCAGTCGGACTGGCTGCCCATGATAATGGCCACCATTTTATCAGGGGGTCTGGTTTCCGCTTCCGGCGGCGCCACGGCTAAATTCCCTGCGCAAAGGAAGCGCCCGATTATAAGCTTGCGCGTTAGCGGTGCAAGGCGGCCGGCTTCCCCAGTGGCCGAATGGTAAAGGCCAAGGACAGGAACGATAGCGATGCAAATGAGCCAATACCATTACTTGCCGCTGGCGCCGGGCTTCTTCGCCATCCTTGTCGTTATTTTCGTCGGCGTCCTGATTCTGCAAACGCTGCGTTTTGCCTACACCAGCCTTGGCATCAGCTCGGGCGCGGCAGTGCTGCTGTTGGCCGCCTCGCTGATCGGCAGCGTTTTCAACATCCCGATCGTGCAGCTGCCGCCGGAGCGGGTGATGTCGGACCAAATCGTCGATTTCTTCGGCATGCATTATGAAGTGCCGATCGTGACCCATTGGCAGGGCACGGTGATCGCCGTCAATATCGGCGGCGCCGTTATCCCGGCGCTATTGTCGCTGTACCTCCTGATCAAGCGCGATTTGTGGATGAAGGGCGCGATCGCGACCGCGATCGTCGCCGTGGTGCTGCACTGGCTTGCCAATCCGGTTCCCGGTCTCGGCATCGCCATTCCGGTTTTCGTGCCGGTCGTGGTGACGGCCGCGGTAGCGCTCATTCTGTCGCGCCAGGACGCCGCGCCGCTGGCCTATATTGGCGGTGCGCTCGGCACTTTGATCGGCGCCGATCTGACCAATCTCGACAAAGTGCGCGGGCTGGGCGCGCCCGTCGCATCGATCGGCGGCGCCGGCACCTTTGATGGCATTTTCCTCACCGGCATCCTCGCCGTGCTGATCGCCAATCTGTACGCGGGACCGCGGCAGTACCTGGCTGGCTAGGACTTGGCTGGCTGGAAGCTAGGTCTCTCTGGCTTGTCCGGGCTGGCTCGTTCTCGGCCGGCTGGCCATCGCTTGCAAAACATTGCGAAAAGATGCGCAATGCGGCCCCCCCCCGCCGAGTGTCACACCATGAATCCGAGCGCGATCAAGGATTATCACGCGCATATCTATTACGACCCAGCGAACAGCCGCGATCGGGCCGAGCGCCTACGCGAGCGGGTTGCTGCGGCGTTTCCGCAAGCCAAACTCGGACGCTGGCACGACGAATTGGTCGGCCCGCATCCGCAATCGATGTATCAGATTGCGTTTCCAACCGGCATGCTGGCCGCCTTCGTGCCGTGGATGATGCTCAACCGCGACGGCCTGACCATCCTTCTGCATCCGGAAACCGGCGACGATTTGATCGACCATACCGCGCACGCGGCTTGGTTCGGCGCGGTGCTGCCGTTGCGCATCGAGGCCTTCAAGACGTGATCTGCGACGCAGTGGCGCAAAAAACTTCCGGAACCACAGCCGGCCGGCCCTGTTAGCGGTCGGGCGATGTGGAGGAAAACATGCGAAATACACTGGCTGCCTTAAGCCTTGCTGCCGGCCTCGGCCTGATTTGCTGTCCAAGCGCGAACGCCTTCCCGATCAACGCCGCGGCGATCGGACAAAGCGCGACTGCGGCTTCCGCCGTGCAAAAAGCGCAATATGCCGAGCGCCGCGGCCGCCGGACAATCACCAAATGCTATCGCGATCTCATCTTCGGGCGCTATCGCTGCCACACCTATTATCGTTATTGGTAGCCCCGCAGCTTGCGGTCCGCATTGCCGCGGCAGCTCGCGGCAATGCGCTGCAAGCTTGGCGTGACGAATCTTGGCGTGAAGAACTTTGCCGGCGCCCGCGCGTTACCCGGTGAAGGGATGAGTCATGCCAAACCAGCGCGAGACCGACCGGAAAAACGACACGAGATTGCTGACGCCTCTGCTGCTGATGGGGCTCATCATCGCCGGCGGCATATTGATCTACCTGATGCTCGGTCTGCCGCCTGTGACTTGAACAAGCTGGACGACCGCGGCGGTCACCACCGCATCGAACGGGGTCATCGCGGCTGGCCGTCGTTGAAATGACGCTCGAAAATCTCGCCCAGCGTCGCATAGAAGAAGCCGTTGAGGCGACCCACCGGATCGAGTTTCTTCATGTCGATATAGCCGTCGGTCATGCAGGCCCGATCGACATGCATGAACACGACTTCGCCGATGACCAGCGGATGGCGGTTGGGACCGAGCTCGATCACCTGGTGCAGCTTGCATTCGAAATGGATCGGCACTTCCTTGACGCGTGGCGCCGCGATCTTCACGCACGGAATAGGCGTCAGGCCGGTCTCAGTGAATTCGCTGTCATCCTCGGGAAAGCCATTGGCCGAATCGACCATCTCCTTCCACACCGGATGCGTCACCACGTTGAAGCAGAACTCGCCGGTCGCACGCACGTTCTTGAGCGTATGTTTCTCGCTGCCGTTGGGATTGCGGGCGATGGTCAGCGAAATCATCGGCGGGACGACGCAGACCACGGTGAAGAACGAGAACGGCGCCAGATTGGCGATGCCTTTGTTGTTGACCGTCGAAGCCCAGCCGATCGGCCGCGGCACCACCGCGCCGGTGAGTAGGCGGTAGACCTGGCGCCGCTCGGCCGTTGCCGGATCGACCTCGAGATAATCTGGCATGGCCCGCGGTCCCTTCGATTTTACAGCGCAATCGCTTCAAATGGATTCGATTCGCGCGCCCGCATTGTGATGAAGCACAATCTTTTCGGAAAGCCGGCTCCTCCTCACATCCGAGGGCAGGCGTGGTGCGCATCATAATCTCGCATGATCGCCCGCCGATTTCCGGCTGAACCGCCAATTGTTCCCTCCAATTCCCCGAAAACGCCATGAACAAAAACGGCCGGCAGTCGTTTTTCGAAAAGCCATAAAATTGGAGAATTGAACATGAAGAAACTTGTTCTCGCCGCCGGTTTGGCCATCGCGGCAACCTCTGCCGCCATGGCGCAGGGTTACGGCTACGGCCAGCCCTACGGCTCTGGCACATATAATTATGCGCCCGGTTACGGCGTGTATGATTCGGCGCCGGGCTACGGCGTTTATGATTTTTCGCCGGGTTACGGCAACAATTGGTACGACAACGACCGCGTGGACGGCCCCGGGCGCGGCAACAGCGCGGAGTCGCAGCGATGACGTAGCAGAAATTTATTCTGGCGCTGGCGCTGCTTGCCAGCGTCAGCACCTGCGGTATTGGCGCAAAGCCAGCCGAACTATGGGCCGGCACGCAACGGCGGCGGCGACACTTACGGTCAACCTTGTAGCGGCAGCGCCGGGGCACGGCAGCCTTCGGGCGGCTGGTAGATCAACTCTACGCCACGAAGTCTATTTGACTTTCATGCAATCTGCCTGACCATGGCCGTATGGCGGCAGAACCCCGCTTGAGCGTGGCAGTGATTGGGCTGGGCAGCATCGGCGGCGTTGTCGCGGGATGCCTGGCCGAAGCGGGCCGCCATGAGGTGATCGCTTGCGTGCGCCAGCCAATTGAGCGGCTGACGCTGGAAGGGCCACACGGCGCGGTCGAGGTTGCGTTTCGCGTCTTGACCGATCCCGCGCAGGCCGGCCCGGCCGATTGGGTGCTGGTCTGTACCGAAAGCCAGCAAACCCAATCTGCGGCGCCGTGGCTGAAGCGGCTGTGCGGCTCGGCGACCCGGGTCGCCGTGCTGCAAAACGGCATCGGTCATGTCGCGCGCGTCGCCCCGCTGGCCAACGGCGCCACTGTGCTGCCCGTGATCGTCTATTATAACGGCGAACGGCTTGCGCCTGACCGCGTGAGATTGCGCCAGGGCGCCGACCCGGACATCGCCGTCGCCGATGACGCGGCGGGGCAGGCTTTCGCGCGGTTGTTCGAGGGCACGCCGTTACGCATTCTGCTCAGCGACGATTTCGACACGCTGATCTGGCGCAAGCTTCTGATCAATGCCGTCGCCAATCCGATCACGACGTTGACGCTGCAGCGGCAGGAAGTGTTGCGCCGGCCGGACGTGCAGCAGCTGTGCCATGCCATCCTCGCCGAAGCAGTGGCGGTGGCGCGCGCCGAAGGGGTCAGGCTTGCCGACGACGAGCCGGCGCGGGCGATGGCGACCTTGTTCACGTTTTCAGGCGAGCTCGGCACTTCGATGTATTTCGACCGCCTCGCCGGCCGGCATCTCGAAGTCGACGCGCTGACCGGCGCCATCGTCGCTGCCGGCGCACGGCACGGCATCGCCACGCCGCTCAATTCCGCGTTCCTCGCGCTATTGCGCGCAATCGACGATGCCGCGGAAAAATGATCCACGATTTTTGGTGTAAAGCAGCATCTATGGAGACCTCATGACCCGACGAATACCCGACGCCCGCAGCGCGGCCGAAAGAGCGTTCAAGGCGGTGACCACCAAAACGGTCGAAGCGCCGCCGAAGCTGCCGCCGTCGCTTCCCGGCGTGAAGGAAACGGTGTCGCTGCGCATCGACCGCGACGTACTCGATTTCTTCCAAGGCGACGGTCCCGGTTGGCAGGATCGCATCAATGCCGCGCTGCGTAAGGCGGCGGGCAAGTGACGAACCACTGCGGCGAATGGAAAGCGGCGCACCATGGCGGCGCAGCGGCGGGGCGCATTGCAACTTGACCATCCTCTGAAAATATGTTCTCGTTATGTTCCAATCAGCCGTCGGAGGGGGAAGATGAAACCGTTCTGCTTAGCTCGCAGCTCTTTGCTCTGCATTTGCTTTGCCTGCATCTCCTTGGCCTGCTGTCTTGTCGCTGTCGCACCGGCGAGGGCGGAAACGCAAACGATTACGCCGGCCGATGCCAAGGCTTATGTCGGCCAGACCGTCACCGTCGAAGGCGCCGTCGGCAATGTCGCAACCGGCAACTCCGGCACCGTATTCATCGACATCGGCGGCCGCTATCCCGACAATGGTTTTGCCGCGGTGATTTTTGCCGCCGACCGGAGCAAGTTTCCGGACGTGAAGTCACTTGACGGCAAGACCGTCGACATTACCGGCGCAGTCAGCCTCTATCGCGGCAAGCCCGAGATCATCCTGAAATCCGCCGACCAGATGAAGGCCAAGTAGACTGCGCTTGTAGGAGCGCCGGTGTTTCGTCCCTGCAACTGGGCTGCACTTTCCGCGCGTGTGACCTTGGTCACAGCACCCGGTCGGGCATCGTGTCGTACTCGCATACCACTGGGCCTGCGGGGGGACGATGATGGATGTTCTCGAATATCTGCGCGAGACGTCATGCGAACTCGCGGCGCTTGCCGATAAGGATCGCTTCGAATCGCTGGCTTACATTTTCAGAATGGCGGCGCTTGAAGCGGATCAGCGTATGGCCGAGCCGTCCGTAGTGGGCGCGGCAACGGCGTGCGAGCTTCCCCGGCCGATGGCAACGATCTTGCCGTTCCGCGGAGGAAAAATCTAATCTAACGCTCAATGCATCGCGGCGGCGCTGCGTGGCGCCAGGATGGGCCGTCAGACGACTCGATAACCCCCGTCGGCCATGACGATGGCGCCGGTACCATAGGTGGACAGATCGGACGCACTACAATCTGGCGGCACCTTTCGCAATTTCCTACGTTGAATCGCCATGCCGCGCTGTGCCGGGCCGTTAGTCGTCATCGCTTTCGCCGTGTGGAGCGCACAGGCCTACGCGCAGGCTCCTGCGAATGCGCTTCCGGCCACACCGGCGACGGCCACTCAGGCGTCCGCCAATCAATCCGCCGCGCCGCATAGCACGCCGACAGCACCCGCCCCCAAATCTCCTCCCACCTCGGACGACATCTGCCGCGCCATCGAACAGGATGCGGCGGAGAACCAATTGCCGGTCGAATTCTTCGCTCGCGTGATCTGGCAGGAAAGCCGCTTCAACGCGCAGGCGGTGTCGAGAAAAGGCGCCGAGGGCATCGCCCAGTTCATGCCGGCGACCGCGGATTACCGCGGACTGGTCGACCCCTTCAACCCGATCGAAGCGCTGCAGCACTCGGCGAGCTATCTGCACGATCTGCAGCAGAAATTCGGCAATCTAGGGCTTGCGGCGGCCGCCTATAATGCCGGGCCGGGCCGCGTGTCGGCTTTCCTGGCCAGCCAGCGCCCACTGCCCAGCGAAACCCGCAATTACGTCGCTATCATCACCGGCTGGACGGTCGACGATTGGGCCTCGGCCTCGCCGCCGAAAACCGCGGAGACCACGATTCCGCAAGGCGTGCCGTGCACGCGGCTCGCCAATCTGATCCTGGCGCCGAAGGCGGAGGCGCAGCGCATCGCCGCTTATGTGCCGCGCTGGGGCATGCAGCTCACGGCGAATTGGTCGGAGAGCAGAGCTTGGG
>JBAQHW010000284.1:0-30870 GCA_049288525.1 Xanthobacteraceae bacterium | reverse complement strand
GGCGAATTCGCGCCGACCCGCTCGTTCTACGGCCATTCGTCGGACCGCAAGGCCAAACGCAGCGACGGCGGCGGTGCCGCACCAGCGCCGGCCGCGGCGCCGGCGGGCGGGGCATCGTGAGGTTGGGAGCGTATCGATGAGCAAGAAAAAGCGCGACCGCACGCTCGCCGACAACGAGGCGAAGGCTGTTGCCCGGATGCTGCGGATCAGCCCGCAGAAGCTCAATCTTTTGGCGCAGCTTATTCGCGGCAAGAAGGTGTCGACGGCGCTTGCCGATCTCGAATTCTCGCGCAAACGCATCGCCCGGGACGTTCGCAAGTGCCTGGAATCGGCGATTGCCAATGCGGAGAACAATCACGACCTCGACGTCGACGATCTGGTCGTCGCCGAGGCTCATGTCGGCAAGGCCATTGTGCTCAAGCGGCATTCGCCGCGCGCCCGCGGCCGCATCGGCGCGATTTTCAAGCCGTTCGCACATCTCACCATCGTGGTGCGCGAAGTCGAAGCGCAGCAGGCGTAACGGGGGCAGCGAGGACGATATTATGGGTCAAAAAGTCAATCCTCTCGGGCTTCGTCTCGGCATCAACCGCACCTGGGATTCGCGCTGGTACGCCGGCAAAGCGAGCTACGGCGAGCTGCTGCACGAGGACATGGAAATCCGCAAGGCGCTGATGAGCGAGCTCAAGCAGGCGGCGGTGTCCAAGATCGTGATCGAGCGGCCGCACAAAAAGTGCCGCGTCACCATCCACTCGGCCCGCCCTGGCGTCGTCATCGGCAAAAAGGGCGCCGACATCGAGAAATTGCGCAGGAAGGTTGCCGCGCTTACGGACAGTGACGTGGTGATCAATATCGTCGAGATCCGCAAACCCGAGCTTGACGCGCAATTGGTCGCCGAATCCATCGCGCAGCAGCTCGAGCGGCGTGTTGCGTTCCGCCGCGCGATGAAGCGCGCGGTGCAGTCGGCGATGCGGCTCGGCGCCGGCGGCATTCGTATCAATTGCTCGGGCCGGCTCGGCGGCGCCGAAATCGCGCGCATGGAGTGGTACCGCGAGGGGCGCGTGCCGCTGCATACTTTGCGTGCCGACGTTGATTACGGCGTGGCCACTGCATTCACCACCTACGGCACCTGTGGCGTGAAGGTCTGGATCTTCAAGGGCGAGATCATGGAGCACGACCCGATGGCGCAAGACAAGAAGATGGCCGAAGGCGATGTCGGCCGGCCGCGCCGCGACGCGGCGTGAGCGGGACAAAAGGAATAAAGGCGTAAGTCATGCTGCAACCGAAGCGGACGAAATTTCGCAAGGCGCACAAGGGCCGCATTCACGGCATGGCCTCGAGTGCCGTCGGCCTTGCCTTCGGCCAATACGGCCTCAAGGCGCTCGAGCCCGAGCGGGTCACCGCGCGCCAGATCGAGGCGGCGCGCCGCGCGCTGACGCGGCACATGAAGCGCTCGGGCCGCGTCTGGATTCGGTTGTTCCCCGACGTGCCGGTATCCAAGAAGCCGCTCGAAGTCCGCATGGGTTCGGGCAAGGGCGCCACGGAATTGTGGGTGGCCCGCGTCAAGCCCGGTCGGATTCTTTTCGAGATCGACGGCGTGACCACCCAGATCGCCAAGGAGGCGCTGGCTTTGGCCGCCGCCAAATTGCCGATCAAGACCCGCTTCGTCGAACGGATCAGCGAGTAACGGTGCCATGAAAGCTGCGGATATCAGGCCGATGACGATCGATCAGATCGACGACGAAGTGCTCAAGCTCAAGAAGGAGCAGTTCAATCTGCGCTTCCAGCGCGCCAGCGGACAATTGGAAAACACCGCGCGCGTTCGCGAGGTTCGGCGCAATATCGCTCGATTGAAAACCGTGGCGCGCGGCAAGCGCACCCCGGCCAAGAGTTAAAGAGGACCGACATGCCGAAGCGAACGCTCCAAGGCGTCGTGGTGAGCGACAAACAGGCGAAGACATTGGTGGTGCGGGTTGAGCGCCGCTTTACTCATCCGTTGTTCAAGAAGACGGTTCGCCGTTCGAAAAAGTATTACGCGCACGACGAGAATAATGAATTCAAAGTCGGCGACATGGTGTGGATCGAAGAGCACCGTCCCATTTCCAAGCTGAAGCGCTGGGCAGTGGTGCGGGGCGAGAAGAAGAAAGCGTCGTAAGTCGTGATACGGCCCGAAGGAAAAGAGTGGGGTAACCCATGATCCAGATGCAGACCAATCTCGACGTGGCGGATAATTCCGGCGCGCGCCGCGTCATGTGCATCAAAGTGCTGGGCGGCTCCAAGCGCAAATACGCCACCATCGGCGACGTCATCGTCGTCTCAGTGAAGGAAGCGATTCCACGGGGCCGCGTAAAAAAGGGCGACGTGATGAAGGCGGTGATTGTTCGTATTTCCAAGGACATCAAGCGCGCCGATGGCTCGGTCATTCGTTTCGATCGCAACGCAGCTGTGCTGATCAATCCGCAGATGGAGCCGGTCGGCACCCGCATTTTCGGCCCGGTTCCGCGCGAGCTGCGGGCTAAGAACCATATGAAAATCATCTCGCTTGCGCCCGAGGTGCTGTGATGGCGGCAAAGATCAAAAAGGGCGACAACGTCGTCGTCATTGCCGGCCGCGACAAGGGCCGCACCGGCGAAGTCATCGAAATGCGCCGCGACGACGGGCGCGTGGTGGTGCGCGGGATCAATCTGGTCAAGCGGCATCAGCGGCAGAGCGCCTCGCAAGAGGGCGGCATCATTTCCAAGGAAGCGGCGATCCACCTGTCGAACGTGGCGCTTGCCGACCCTAAGGACGGCAAGCCGACCCGCGTCGGGTTCAAGATCGTCGGCAAGGGCGAGGAGCGTAAGAAGCTGCGCGTCGCCAAGCGTTCGGGAGTCGAGATCGATGGCTGATACGGACGAGAAGCAGGCAAAAAGGCCCGACAAGGCCGCGCGGCCGCCAACGCCTGAACAGGCCGCTAGGGCCGAGAAGGACAACAAGAAGGCCGCGAAGCAAGCGCGCACCGATAAGGCTGCCGCCGAGCCGAAGGGTGGCGGCAAGCCGGCGGCCGCGCGCGAGCCCGAGCAGCGTGTGCCGGCGCGCCTGAAGGTCCAGTTTGAAGAGATGATTCGCGCCAAGATTGCCGAGCAGTTCGGTTACAAGAATCGCTTCGAAGTGCCGACGCTCGACAAGGTCGTTATCAATATGGGTATTGGTGAAGGCGTCGCCGACAAGAAGAAGGTCGATAGCGCCGCCTCCGATCTCGCTTTGATCTCCGGCCAGAAGGCGGTGGTGACTAAAGCACGCAAGTCCATCGCGACCTATAAAGTGCGCGCCGGTCAGGCGATCGGCTGCAAAGTGACGCTCCGCCAGGCGCGTATGTATGAGTTTCTCGATCGGCTCATCAATATTGCGTTGCCGCGGGTGCGGGATTTCCGCGGCCTCAATCCGAAGAGCTTCGACGGGCGCGGCAATTACTCGCTGGGCATCAAGGAGCACATCGTGTTTCCGGAGATCGACTACGACAAAACCACCGATGTGTGGGGCATGGACATCACCGTCTGCACCACCGCTCGCAATGACGACGAAGCGCGTGCGCTGTTGGCAGCATTTAATTTTCCGTTCCGGCAGTGAGTTTGAAGCCTCAAACGCGGAAACGGTTTGGAGAACGAGATGGCGAAGAAGAGTTCGATTGAGAAGAACAACCGGCGCCGCCGGATGACGAAGAAGTTTTCGGGGCGACGGGCGCGGCTCAAAGCGATTGCCCAAGACAAGTCGAAGCCGGTGGAGGAACGTTTCGCCGCCACGCTGAAGCTTGCCGAAATGCCGCGCAATTCGTCGGCCACCCGGATCCGCAACCGTTGCGAACTGACCGGACGGCCGCGCGGCTACTACCGCAAGCATAAGCTGTCGCGCATTGCGTTGCGGGAGCTCGGGTCCAAGGGGCTGATCCCGGGCCTGGTGAAGTCGAGCTGGTAAAGGAGGATCGCAATGTCCATGAACGATCCGCTCGGCGATTTATTGTCGCGCATTCGCAATGCGCAGATGCGCAGCAAGTCGAAAGTGAGCTCGCCCAATTCGCGGCTGCGTGAGAGCGTGCTCGAAGTGCTCAAGAGCGAAGGCTATATCCGCGGCTATGCGGTGGTCGAAAAGGACGGCCGTTCTGAGATCGAGATCGAGCTGAAATATTTCGACGGCGCGCCGGTGATTCGTGAAATCGAGCGGATATCGAAGCCGGGCCGCCGCGTCTATACGTCGGTCAAGAACATGCCGCGCATCAACAACGGCCTTGGCGTCACCATCGTTTCGACGCCGAAAGGCGTGATGGCCGATCACGACGCTCGCGACGCCAATGTCGGCGGCGAAATCCTCTGTAAGGTGTTCTGATGTCTCGTATCGGCAAAAAGCCCGTCGCGGTGCCTTCGGGCGTTACCGCCAATGTCGAAGGCCAGACCGTTAAGGTCAAAGGGCCTAAGGGCGCGCTGTCGGTGGCGTTGCACGACGAGGTCGAAGTCAAGCTCGAAGACGGTCAGATCAAGGTCGCGCCGCGCAGCGAGACCAAACGCGCCCGCTCGCAATGGGGCACCTCGCGTACGCTTGTCGCCAATCTCATTGCCGGCGTGACCAAAGGCTTTGAGCAGCGCCTTGAAATCAACGGCGTCGGCTATCGAGCGGCAGTGCAGGGCAAGAACCTGCAGATCGCGCTCGGCTACAGCCACGACATCGTTTATCCGATCCCGGAAGGCATTACGATCGCCACCCCGCGCCCTGTCGAGATCGTCATCAGCGGCAGCGATCGGCAGAAGGTCGGGCAGGTTGCCGCCGAAATCCGCGACTACCGTCCGCCGGAACCCTATAAGGGCAAGGGCATCAAATACGTCGATGAACGGATCTTCCGCAAGGAAGGCAAGAAGAAGTAAGGCAGGCGCGCGATGACCAAGCTCAGCGACAGAAACGTGCGGCGACAGGGCCGCGTGCGCGGCGTTCTGCGGCGCGCCGCGGGCGACCGCAAGCGGCTGACTGTGTACCGCTCGTCCAAGCACATTTACGCCCAGGTCATCGACGACGATGCCGGTGTCACGCTTGCTGCGGCGTCTTCGATCGAAAAGGCCACACGCGATGGCCTCAAGACCGGCGCCAACGTCGATGCCGCGAAGGCGGTCGGCAAGCTCATCGCCGAACGCGCGCAAGAAAAGGGCGTCAAAGACGTCGTGTTCGATCGCGGCAGCTATCTCTACCACGGCCGGGTTCGGGCGTTGGCCGAGGCGGCCCGCGAAGGCGGATTGAATTTCTGATAACGGCAAACGCGCGATATCGATAAAGGCGAACAATTATGGCACGTGAATCCCGCGAGCGAAGAAACGAAGAACGCGACAGCGAGTTCGTCGACAAGCTCGTGCACATCAACCGCGTCGCCAAGGTGGTGAAGGGCGGCCGCCGCTTCGGCTTTGCTGCGCTCGTCGTCGTCGGTGACAAGAAGGGCAGGGTCGGCTTCGGCCACGGCAAGGCGCGTGAAGTTCCGGAAGCGATCCGCAAGGCGACCGATGCGGCGAAGCGGGGGCTGACGCGGGTGCCGTTGCGCGAGGGTCGTACGCTGCATCATGACGTCGCCGGCCGGCACGGCGCCGGCAAAGTCTATTTGCGCGCGGCGCCTCCCGGCACCGGCATCATCGCCGGCGGTCCGATGCGGGCCGTGTTCGAGACGCTCGGCATGCAGGACGTCGTGGCAAAGTCGATCGGGACGTCAAACCCCTACAACGTCGTGCGCGCCACTTTCGATGCGCTCAAGCGCCAGGACTCGCCGCGTTCAGTGGCGGCGCGCCGCAACATCAAGGTTTCGGCGCTGCAAGCGCGCCGCCGCGACGTCGATGCCGAAGCGACGGCGGAATAAGGACGGAGCGGGCCATGAGCGCCGATAAAAAGACAGGCAAGATCGTCAAGGTCCGGCAGACTGGAAGCCCGTCGCGCCGGATACATACCCAGCGCGAAACTCTGATCGGTTTGAAGCTCAACAAGGTCGGCCGCGTCGCCGAGCTTGCCGATACCCCGCAAACTCGGGGCATGATCAAGAAGGTCGCCCATCTCATTGAAGTGGTGGAGAAGTAACCGATGCAGCTGCATCAACTCGCCGGCCGCCCCGGCGCCCGCAAGACACGCAAGCGCATCGGTCGCGGCATCGGCTCGGGCAAGGGCAAGACTGGCGGCCGCGGCGGCAAGGGTCAGACCGCGCGCTCCGGCGTGCGTATCAAGGGCTTTGAGGGCGGCCAGATGCCGCTGCACCGCCGGCTGCCCAAGCGCGGTTTCAGGAACACGAAGTTCGCCAAAAAACTCAACGAAGTGAACCTCGGCCGCATTCAGGCTGCGATCGATGGCGGCACTCTCGACAGCACCGCCAGGATTGATGCCGCGGCGCTCGTCAAGGCGGGACTCCTGCGCCGGGCGAAGGACGGCGTTCGGCTGCTTGGCAGCGGCGAAATCAAGACCAAAATCGCCCTCGCCGTGTACGGCGCCTCGAAATCGGCGGTCACCGCGGTGGAGAAGGCCGGCGGGACGGTCGAAATCCTTGCGCCTAAAGCGGAGGCGAGCGAGCAGGCGGCCTGATGCCCATATAGGCCGGGACGGATACGGAGCACCTGATGGTCTCTGCGGCAGAACAACTGGCGGCTAACCTCAACTTCTCGGCCCTCGCCAAGGCCGAAGAGTTGAAGAAGCGCATCTGGTTCACGCTCGGCGCGCTCCTGGTCTATCGGCTCGGCACCTACATTCCGCTGCCCGGCATCGACCCCAACGCCTGGGATCAGATATTTCAGTCCCAGGCAGGCGGCATCCTCGGCATGTTCAACATGTTCGCCGGCGGCGGCATCCACCGCATGGCGATTTTTGCGCTGAACATCATGCCTTACATCTCGGCGTCGATCATCATTCAGCTGATGACGACGGTTTCGCCTACCCTTGAGCAGCTCAAGAAGGAAGGCGAAGCGGGCCGCAAGATGATCAACCAGTACACCCGGTATCTTACGGTGGTGCTGGCGGCATTTCAGGCTTACGGCATTTCGGTCGGCCTCGAGGGCGCCGCCCACGTGGTCAGCGACCCTGGGTTATTCTTCCTCATCTCGACGGTGATAACGCTCACTGGCGGGACGATCTTTCTGATGTGGCTCGGCGAGCAGATAACGCAGCGCGGCATCGGCAACGGCACCTCGCTGATCATCATGTCCGGCATTGTCGCCCAATTACCGTCGGCGGTCGCCGGCACGCTAGAGCTGGGTCGCCAGGGCGCCCTATCCACCGGCCTCATCCTGGTCGTGATCCTCATGGTGATTGCGGTCATCGCCTTTATTGTGTTCATGGAGCGTGCGCAGCGTCGGCTGCTGATTCAGTATCCCAAGCGGCAGGTCGGCAACCGGATGTTCGAGGGGCAGTCCTCGCATCTGCCGCTCAAGCTCAATACGTCGGGTGTGATTCCGCCGATCTTCGCCTCGTCGCTGCTTCTGTTGCCGACGACGGTGGCCAATTTTACAGCCGGGCAGGGCCCAGGCTGGCTGACGGTCATCACCACGCAGCTGGCTCACGGGCGGCCGCTGTTTCTGATTCTCTATGTCGGGCTGATCGTGTTTTTCGCCTTTTTCTATACGGCGATCGTGTTCAACCCGACGGAAACCGCCGATAATCTGAAGAAACATGGTGGCTTTGTCCCGGGTATCCGGCCGGGCGAACGGACGGCCGAATATATCGACTATGTGCTTTCGCGGATTACGGTTATCGGCGCCGCCTATCTGGCGATTGTTTGTCTTTTCCCGGAAATCCTTATCTCCTATGCGGCGGTGCCATTCTATTTTGGCGGCACATCGCTCTTGATCGTTGTGAGCGTCACCATGGATACTGTGGCGCAGGTCCAGGGCTACCTCTTGGCTCACCAATACGAGGGCCTGATTAAAAGATCGAAATTGAGGGGGCGCCGGAGATGAGACTGATCCTGCTCGGCCCGCCGGGGGCTGGAAAGGGAACGCAAGCCCTGCGTCTCGTCGCCAAATACGGAATTGTTCAGCTTTCCACCGGGGACATGCTGCGGGCGGCCGTCAAGGCCGGCACGCCGATAGGACGCCAAGTCCGGGAAATCATGGCCAAAGGCGGTCTGGTGCCCGATAGCGTCGTCGTCGACATTGTCGGCCAGCGCATCGAACAGCCCGACGCCCGCAAGGGCTTCATCCTCGACGGTTTTCCGCGCACGGTGCCGCAGGCTGTGGCGCTCGATCGCATGCTGGCGGCTCGGCGTCTTGGGCTGGGTGCGGTGATCGAATTGCGGGTTGACGAGGACGCGCTGGTCAAGCGCATCGAGAACCGCATCGCTGAAATGCAGGCGCGGGGCGAGGACCTGCGGGCCGACGACAATCCCGAAGTGCTGCGAAATAGGTTGAAGGCCTACCGGGAGCAGACGGCGCCCTTGATCGCCTATTACCGCGATCGGGGCGTCTTGCACTCGGTGAATGGCATGGCGCCCATCCCCGATGTGACGGCCGCCATCGATCGGACGCTGCCGTCAGATCGGCCGCTCGCGGGGGCGACGGCTCAAAAAAAAAGCGAAGAGCTCAGCACCTGAAAGCGCGGCCTGCCCGCGGCAAAGGAAAGTCAGCGATAGGAAAAAAATCCGCAAAACGCCCGAAACGGGCCCTTACGGCGGGGAAACGGCGGGAGACTCGCAAGACCATGCCGACGGGACGCAAGACAGGCCGCACCCGGGGCCCGGTGACCAAGTTTACAGAAGAAAGGCCTCGCTGAGGTTGACGAACGCGCTTTGAATCCATTAATAAGCCACCAATATCCAGTCGGAGAATTAACAGCGATGCCAAGCCGTAGCGGCAGGCAGGCGTTGTCTTTTTACGTTTGTGGCCTTCTCAGGTGACATTGGAACCAACGGAAAGCGGCCGGTCGCCACGGACGTTCTGCGGCTGGGTCGGGGCAAGGAGTAGCTGAAGTGGCTCGTATCGCCGGCGTCAATCTGCCAACCAATAAGCGCATCGTGATTGCGTTGCAGTACATCTATGGCATTGGCGGTGCCAAAGCCCACGAGATCCTGGACAAGGTGTCGATTCCGGAATCGCGCCGGGTGTCGCAGTTGACCGATCAGGAGGTCCTGCAACTGCGTGAAATGATCGACCGCGATTATATGGTGGAAGGCGACCTGCGGCGCGAAGTCGCCATGAATATCAAGCGGCTGATGGATTTGGGTTGTTATCGCGGTCTGCGTCACCGTCGCGGCCTGCCGGTGCGCGGTCAGCGTACGCATACCAACGCCCGGACCCGCAAGGGCCCGGCCAAGGCGATCGCCGGCAAGAAGAAATAGCGCGTGGAACAACATTACGTGACCGTGCCGGTGCGCTCGGCGCCGCTCCGCGAAAGGGTTCAGAATGGGTAAGGAAGCCACGCGCGTTCGCAAACGCGAACGGAAGAACATCGCTTCGGGCGTCGCGCACGTCAACGCGTCGTTCAACAACACCATGATTACGATCACCGACGTGCAGGGTAATACCATTGCCTGGTCGTCGTCCGGCACGATGGGATTTAAAGGCTCACGCAAGTCGACGCCTTACGCGGCCCAGGTCGCCGCCGAGGATGCGGCCAAGAAGGCGCAGGAGCACGGCATGCGGACGCTGGAAGTCGAAGTCGCAGGTCCGGGCTCTGGACGGGAGTCGGCATTGCGCTCGCTGCAGGCCGCCGGCTTCACTATCACTTCGATACGCGACGTAACTCCGATCCCGCATAACGGCTGCCGCCCGCGCAAGCGGCGGCGGGTATAGGGAACATCCGGTTGATGGAACAGATGGAACATATGCAGCCGCTTGAACATGAAACGAATTTTAGCCCCGCGGAGCGGAGCGGGCCGCGCGAGACTTTGGCGCCGCGCAACACCATGGGTGATAACGTGACAATTCAAAAAAATTGGCAGGAACTGATCAGGCCCAACAAGTTGCAGGTCAGCGCTGGAGCTGATACGCGGCGTTCGGCGACCGTTATCGCCGAGCCCCTCGAACGCGGTTTTGGCGTGACGCTCGGCAATGCGCTGCGGCGTATTTTGCTCTCCTCGCTGCAAGGCGCTTCCGTTCAGTCGGTGCATATCGACGGCGTGTTGCACGAGTTTTCCTCGATCGCCGGCGTGCGCGAAGACGTCACCGACATCGTGCTCAACATCAAGGACATCGCCATCAAGATGCAGGGCGACGGGCCCAAGCGGATGGTGGTAAAGAAGCAGGGTCCTGGCACCGTCACCGCAGCCGATATTCAGACGGTCGGTGACATTGTCGTGCTTAATCCCGACCTCGTTCTGTGCACGCTGGACGAAGGCGCCGAAATCCGCATGGAATTCACCGTCAATACCGGCAAGGGCTATGTGCCGGCCGAACGCAATCGGCCCGAGGATGCGCCGATCGGATTGATCCCGGTCGACAGCCTCTACTCGCCGGTACGCAAAGTCTCCTACAAGGTCGAGAACACCCGCGAAGGGCAAATTCTCGACTACGACAAGCTGACGCTGTCGATCGACACCAACGGTGCGGTAACCCCGGAGGACGCGCTCGCTTACGCCGCGCGCATTCTGCAGGATCAGCTCAACGTATTCGTCAATTTCGAAGAGCCCAAGCGCGAGACCACGCACGAGGCGATCCCCGATCTGGCCTTCAATCCCGCCTTCCTCAAGAAGGTGGACGAGCTCGAGCTTTCGGTGCGCTCGGCCAACTGCCTGAAGAACGACAACATCGTCTACATCGGCGACCTAGTGCAGAAGACCGAAGCCGAGATGCTGCGCACGCCGAATTTCGGCCGCAAGTCGCTCAACGAAATCAAGGAAGTCCTGGTCCAGATGGGACTGCATCTCGGCATGGAAGTGCCGGGCTGGCCGCCGGAAAATATCGAGGAACTGGCCAAGCGGTTCGAGGACCATTACTGAGCAGAAGACGGGCGACGGACGTCAGAGGACGGATAAGCAAGTTCTCTTTCATCTGTCCTCCGTCACCCGTCATCTGGAGTCTGAAATGCGTCACGCCAAGACACACCGCAAATTCAACCGCCGCTCGGATCATCGTAAGTCGATGCTGGCGAACTTGGCCGCATCGTTGATCAAGCACGAGCAGATCGTCACGACGCTGCCAAAGGCGAAGGATTTGCGCCCGATCGTCGAGAAACTGGTCACGCTCGGCAAGCGCGGCGGTCTGCACGCGCGGCGTCAGGCGATTTCGCAGATGCGCGATATCGCCATGGTCAAAAAGCTCTTCGACGTCATCGGGCCGCGCTACAAAGAGCGCAATGGCGGCTACCTCCGCGTGCTCAAGGCCGGCTTCCGTTATGGCGATTCGGCGCCGGTGGCGGTTATTGAATTCGTCGAACGCGATGTCGAGGCGCGAGGCAAGGATTCCGGACCGGTTCAGGCGCGCAATAGCGATGCCGAAGCGGCAGCTCCGGCCTAGTCGAGGGCCCGTCCTCGGGCGGCGCTGTCGCTCTTCTGCGGCCTCGGTAAGATGCCTATATCCGGGCGCATTGATCGGGGTTGTTATGCCGCGCTTTTCCTTCCCAGCCATTTTGGCAGTCGCTGTCGCGCTGGCAGCGGTCTCGATCCCGGGCGCCAACGCCCAGGAGCGAGCGGTTCCGACCTCGCCGCAGCAGATTGAGCTTTCCTTTGCGCCGATCGTCAAGCGGGTGGCGCCCGCGGTCGTCAATGTCTATGCCCAACATATTGTCGAGAACAACAATCCGTTCCTTGCCGATCCGTTCTTCCGCCAGTTCTTCGGCGTGGTGCCGCGGCAGCAGATCGAGCGCTCGCTCGGCTCCGGCGTCATCGTCGATCCGGCCGGTCTTGTCGTCACCAACTATCACGTCATCGAGGGCGCCAGCGAAATAAAGGTCGCGTTGTCCGACAAGCGCGAATTCGCCGCCGATGTCGTGCTCAAGGATCAGCGCAGCGACCTTGCTGTGCTGCGCATCAAGGGCGCCAAGGAGCGCTTTCCGACCCTGCCGTTCGCCAATTCCGACGACTTGCAGGTCGGCGACGTCGTGCTGGCGATCGGCGATCCGTTCGGCGTCGGCCAGACGGTCACCCATGGCATCGTCTCGGCGGTGGCCCGCACCGACATCGGCATCAGCGACTATCAGTTCTTCATTCAGACCGACGCTGCCATCAATCCAGGCAATTCCGGCGGCCCGCTGGTCGATATGAGCGGCCGCATGGTTGGGCTCAATTCGGCGATCTATTCGCGCTCGGGCGGCTCGCAGGGCATCGGCTTCGCGATCCCTGCGAACATGGTGCGGGTGGTCGTCGCCTCGGCGGAAGCCGGCAGCGGAGCGGTGAAGCGCCCGTGGCTCGGCGCCAAGCTGCAAGAGGTCACGCCCGACATCGCCGACAGCCTCGGCCTGCACCGTCCGAGCGGCGCGCTGGTCGCAAACGTCGCCGCCGACAGCCCGGCCGCGCGCGCCGGCATCAAGACCGGCGACGTCATCGTCAGCGTCGACGGGACGGAAGTCGACGATCCGACAGCCTTCAATTATCGCTTTGCGACCAAGCCGCTCGGCGCCGCGGCACAGCTTGGCGTGATCCGCCAGGGTCATTCCATCGTCGTGCCGGTCACGCTGCAGAGCCTGCCCGATGCACCGCGCGAGGAGCTCGAAATCCGCGGCCGTTCGCCGTTCCTCGGCGTCACGGTGGCCAATCTTTCGCCGGCGCTCGCCGACGAAATGCGGCTTGATCCAAGCACGCAGGGCGTCGTTGTCACCGGCGTCGCCGGCGGCTCGGAGGCGCAATCGATCGGCTTCCAGAAGGGCGACATCATTGCCTCGGTCAACGACCAGAAGATCGAGAAACCCGCCGATCTGCAACGTGTCGCCGGCTCCGGCGGCCGGCAGTGGCGCATCACACTGATGCGGGGCGGGCAGAAGATTTCCGTGATGTTTTCCGGATGAGCTCGCGTCCCAAAGGGAAGGGATCGAGCCTGTTCGCCGCGGCGGGCCTCGAACATGACGCGCCGCGGCCGCTTGCCGACAAGCTGCGCCCGGGCAAGTTGTCCGAAGTGGTGGGGCAAGATCATCTTCTCGGCCCCGACGGCGCGCTCACCCGTATGCTGGAGACGAAATCGCTCGGCTCACTCGTTTTCTGGGGGCCGCCCGGCACCGGTAAGACGACCGTGGCGCGGCTTCTGGCACACGCGACCGAGCTTTATTTCGAGCAGATATCGGCGATCTTTTCCGGCGTGGCCGATCTGAAAAAGGTGTTCGAAGCGGCGCGGGGCCGCCGCGAGACGGGGCACGGGACGCTCCTGTTCGTCGACGAGATTCACCGGTTCAACCGCGCCCAGCAGGATTCCTTCCTGCCGGTGATGGAGGACGGCACGATTGTGCTGGTCGGCGCCACCACCGAAAATCCGTCGTTCGAGCTGATTGCGCCGCTTCTGTCGCGCGCCCGGGTGCTGGTGTTCAGGTCGCTCGACGCCGACGCCGTCGAAAAGCTGCTCGCCCGCGCCGAAGAAATCGAAGGCAAGGCTCTGCCGCTGGACGCCGAGGCGCGTATATCCTTGATCCGCATGGCGGACGGCGACGGCCGCGCCGCGCTGACGCTGGTTGAAGAAGTTTGGCGCGCCGCGCGCCATGGCGAGACGTTCGACGCCGCGACCCTGCAGGAGGTCGTGCAGCGCCGCGCGCCGATCTACGATAAGGCGCAGGATGGCCACTACAATTTGATCAGCGCGCTGCACAAGTCGGTGCGCGGCTCGGATCCCGACGCGGCGCTATATTACCTTTGCCGCATGCTCGATGCCGGCGAGGATCCGCTTTATTTGGCGCGCCGCGTGGTGCGGATGGCCATTGAGGACGTCGGCCTCGCCGACCCGCAGGCGCTGTTCGTCGCCAATGCGGCGAAAGAGGCTTACGACTTTCTCGGCAGTCCGGAGGGCGAACTCGCCATTGCCGAAGCGGTCATCTACGTCGCCACCGCGCCGAAATCGAATGCGGCCTATACCGCCTTCAGCGCCGCGATGCGCACCGCCAAGCAAGCCGGCTCGCTATTGCCGCCCAAGCACATCCTCAATGCGCCGACCAAGCTGATGAAAACCGAAGGCTACGGATCGGACTACGAATACGATCACGACGCGCCGGAGGCTTTCTCCGGACAGGATTATTTCCCCGAACAGCTCGGCCGGCAGCAATTCTACGATCCGCCGGAGCGCGGCTTCGAGCGCGAAATCAGAAAGCGGCTGGAGTATTGGGCGAAGCTGCGCCGCGAGCGGAGCGGCTTGTGAGGGGCTCGCGCGGACCACGCCAACCCGGCGGCGGCAGGCAGATGGCCGGCCCGCGGCATCATTCCGTTCAGCGTCACCCTGAGACGCGAGCGAAGCGGCCCGACAAATCGGCTAATGCCGATTCGCGATCTCACATTCCGAAATCGGCCAAGGCCAATTTCGGGCGGGGCGACGGCCGAACCGATCGAGCCGCATCCTTCGAGACGCGCCAGCGGCGCGCACCTCAGGATGACGGGAAACAACGAAGGGTGGCGCCGGCCGTGCAAGCCGCGACGGTAGCGGCTGCGCCACTGCCGACAACCGTGCAGAACGTCGCGGTCACCGCCGACGAGGCCGGCATGCGCGTTGACCGGTTTTTCGAAGCCAAGTTTCCAGGCTTGAGCTTCTCTCACATCCAGCGCGTCATTCGCAAAGGCGAGGTGCGCGTCAACGGCAAGCGCACGCAGCCGAAGAACCGGCTCGAGGCCGGGCAGACCGTGCGCATCCCGCCATTGCGACTCGATGCGCCGAAACCACGCGCGCCTGGCAATGCCGCCGACGACCAGACCCGCGAGTTTTTAAAATCGATCACGCTATACGAAGACGCCGATGTTCTGGTCTTCAACAAGCCGATGGGGCTTGCCGTGCAGGGCGGTTCCGGTACCACGCGTCACCTCGACGGCATGCTGGAAGTCTATCGCGACGCGCACGGGCAGCGGCCGCGCCTGGTGCACCGGCTCGACAAGGATACCGCCGGATGTCTTCTGGTCGCCAAGACGCGGTTTGCCGCCGCTGCGCTGGCGAAAACTTTCCGCTCACGGTCGGCGCGCAAGGTCTATTGGGCTCTGGTTGCCGGGGTGCCGAAGGTGCAGCAAGGCCGCATCTCGACGTTCCTCGCCAAAGAGGAGCGCGAGGACGAATCCGTCATGCGCATCGCCCGCCATGGCGAAAAGGGCGCGAGCCACGCCGTGACCTATTACGCCGTGGTGGAAACCTCAGGGCCGCTGTTGGCCTGGATTTCGCTCAAGCCGGTGACCGGCCGCACCCACCAATTGCGCGCGCATATGGCCCATATCGGCCATCCGATCGTCGGCGATCCGAAATATTTTTCGCTGGAAAATTGGCAGTTGCCGGGCGGCATGCAGAGCCGGCTGCATCTGCTCGCCCGGCGCATCGCCGTGCCGCATCCGCGCGGCGGGGTGATCGACGTCACCGCGCCGCTGCCGCCGCATATGCAGCAATCGTGGAATCTGCTTGGGCTCGACCCCAAGCGCTACGACCCGATCGAGGAAGCGCCGGGGGATTGAGCCGGAACACTATCCGGCGCGTAGGGTTAGTCAGGCGGGCGCAGCAGGTTCGAGCATCACTATGCGCATCCAGCATGGCATTTGGCTGGCATTGGCGCTCGTTGCGGCCGCTCCCAGTTATGCGGTCGCCCAGGGCTATCCCGGTTATCCCGATACAATCATGGCGCCGGAGCGCGGCACGCCTCGTGGTGCAGCAAAGTATGAGACAAGGGTCGCGGCGCCGGCACACCGGCACGCGAGTCTCCTTGGCCATGAGCGGTTTGTAGAAAAACTGCATCGGCGACCCGGGGTCTTTGTCGCCACCCGCGGCTCCTCCGGATCCGTACTGCCGACGTCCTTGCCGCGGACGACGCTCATCCCCCCGGAGGGCAGCGGCAGGGTGACGCTCCCGCCGGTAGCGCAGGAGGAAGGTCCCTCGCTTGTGCCCGGGATAACCAACCCTGTCCCCAACCTGCCGCATGGCCCTGAGACGTTCCAGGACCGGGCGTCGCGCTGTGCCTTTCAATCCGGCCTCTACAACGTTCCGGGGACGGAGCAGCAGCAGTATATGGGCAGCTGCGTCCATTGAATTGAACAATCCCGCTCCAGTGGCCGTCCGGCGGCTATTTTGCCGGCTTGACAGGCAACTAATGATTTACATCCGCGCCACGGCGGAAAAGCTATGGCAGGCGCTGATCGAGCCCGACATCACCCGGCAGTATTGGGCCGGCACTTGGCAGGAGTCGGACTGGAAGGTGGGCACGCCGTGGCGGATCATGATTCCCGATGGCCGGGTCGCCGATTCTGGAGAGATCATCGAAAGCGAACCGCATCGGCGGCTTGTACCGACGTGGCGCAACGAATTCCGTCCGGAGTTGCGCCAGGAAGGCTATTCGCGTCTGACGTATGAGCTTGAGCAGCAGGGCGACATGGTCACGCTGAAGCTGACGCACCAAATCGACTGTCCGCCGCCCTCAAAATTCATCGAGGCGGCATCGAACGGCTGGCCGGCCATTCTCTCCAGCTTGAAGAGCCTCTTGGAAACCGGCGAATCGCTCGTGGCGACGCGGCGCTGGCCGGAGAACATGAAATAGATGACCGCGTTCAAGCCGAAGACCGTCTATGTGACTTACATCGCCGCCACGCCGGAGAATGTCTGGCAGGCGCTGACCTCGTCCGACTTCACGCGAAAGTATTTCTGGGACCGCAGCGTTGAAATCGAGGCAAAGCCGGGTGGCGCCTTCGTGCTGCGGCTGCCGGATGGGCGCGTGAACGTGCAGGGCAAGGTCATCGACTGGGAGCCGCCGCGCAAGCTGTCGGTCACCTGGCAAGTCGTCTCGCCGGAGGATTTCCGCAAACTGCCCGAATGCGTGGTCCGTTACGAGATTGCCCAAGCGGGCGATGCCGTCCGCCTCACGATGACTGAATCCCATTCATGGGAGGTGCCCGAGGCGATCCTCTCCGGCGGCCGTACCGGCTGGCCGGCGATCCTGTCGAGCCTGAAGAGCCTGTTGGAAACCGGCAAGCCACTGGCGATTGCCATGGCTGCGCCGACGGCGATGATCGAAGCGATCAAGCGGCTGAAGTAATTTAGCGAAAGGCCGCATTGATCTTGTCGAGTGCCGCTGAGCCTGGGCAGAGGTCCGTCTCGCCCAGCGTATTGAGCGGCGCCGGCACGGTATTGAGATGGCCGTGCAGGTCGCTGGCCTCGCTCTCGACATACAGAAGCCCGGTCACGATCTGGCCCTGCGAGGCATGGTGCTGGATGAAGGTCATGGCGGCGAGCCGGTCATGGACATCGTATTCGGCGTTGAGCTTGCGCAGCGCCAGCGTGGTGCCGTCATGCTGCTCGACATATTCGACCGTACCCGGCTCATAATCGACATGAATCGGCGCCCGGCTTGTTATGACGTCGAGAAAGTTCACCGCGTCGTTGTGCTCGCGCACGTAATCGTAGCTTTTGGTGGAGCCGGCGTGATTGTTGAACGCAACGCAGGGCGAGATCACGTCGATGAAGGCGGCGCCTTGATGCTCGATCGCGGCCTTGACGATCGGTATCAGCTGTTTCTTGTCGCCGGAGAACGAACGCGCGACGAAGCTGGCGCCCAGCTGCAAAGCGAGCCCGACCATGTCGATGGCGCTGTCGGTATTGGTGACGCCGCGCTTGGATTTCGAGCCGCGGTCCGCGGTGGCGGAGAACTGGCCTTTTGTCAGCCCGTAGACGCCGTTATTCTCGACGATATAGACCATGTTGACGCCGCGGCGCATGCAATGGGCAAATTGACCGAACCCGATCGAGGCGGAATCCCCGTCGCCCGATACGCCGAGGTAGATAAGATCGCGGTTGGCGAGATTGGCGCCAGTGAGCACCGACGGCATGCGGCCGTGCACCGAATTGAAGCCGTGCGAGTTGCCGAGGAAGTAGTCCGGCGTCTTCGACGAGCAGCCGATGCCGGAGATTTTTGCGACCCGGTGCGGTTCGATCGAAAGTTCGAAACAGGCCTCGATGATCGCCGCCGTGATCGAATCGTGACCGCAACCGGCGCATAAGGTCGAAATCTTGCCCTCGTAGTCGCGGTGGGTGTAACCCAGCGCATTTTTCGGCAGATCGGGGTGGTGAAATTTCGGCTTGACGACGTAAGTCATGACACCACCTTCCGCAGCGGCGTGATTTTCAGCGCATCGAGATGATCGCCGATGGCGCGGGTGATGAAGCGCGCGGTAATCGGCGTGCCGTCGTAATGCACGATCGGGACCAACCGCACCGGGTCGATGCTGAGCTCGTTGACGATCAGGGAACGAAACTGACTGTCGCGATTCTGCTCGACAACATAGATGAAGTCGTGCTCGGCGATGAAGCTCGGCACGCTGGAATGGAACGGGAAAGCGCGAATGCGCAGCCGGTCGAGTTCGTGACCGCGCGCGCCCAGAAGCTCGATGGCCTCGTCCATCGCCGGCGAGGTCGAGCCGAAATAGATCACGCCGTATTTGGTCGGCTTGCCGGCATTGGCCTGCAGCGGGCGCGGCACCAGATCCTTAGCCGTTTCGAATTTGCGCAGGAGCCGCTGCATATTGTCCTGATAAGCGGCCCCTTCCTCGGTATAGCGCGCATAGCGGTCGCGCGAGGTGCCGCGGGTGAAGAACGAACCCTTGGTCGGATGGGTGCCGGGGTAAGTGCGGTAGGGGATGCCGTCGCCGTCAACGTCGAGATAGCGGCCGAAATCGGCGCCGGCTTCGAGCGCGGCGGCAGTCATGACCTTGCCGCGGTCGTATTGCTTGGCGTCGTCCCATTTGAGCGGACGGCATAGCCGATGGTTCATGCCGATATCGAGATCCAGCATGAGGAAAATCGTGGTTTGCAGCCGTTCGGCGAGATCGAAGGCCTGTGCCGCCATTTCAAACGCTTCGGCCGGGTCCTCCGGGAAAAGCAGGATGTGCTTGGTGTCGCCATGCGAAGCGTAGGCGGCGCTGATGATGTCGCATTGCTGGGTGCGCGTCGGCATGCCGGTCGAGGGGCCGGCGCGCTGCACGTCCATGATCACCGCAGGGATTTCAGCGAAATAGGACAATCCAATGAACTCCTGCATCAGCGAGACGCCGGGGCCCGAGGTTGCGGTGAAAGCGCGGGCGCCGTTCCAACCGGCGCCGATGACAATGCCGATCGAAGCAAGTTCGTCCTCGCCCTGGACGATGGCGTATTTCGCCTTCTTGGTCTGCGGATCGTGGCGCAGCCGCTTGCAATGGCTGGTGAAGGCATCCGCCAGCGACGAAGACGGCGTGATCGGATACCAGGCGCACACCGTGGCGCCGCCATAGACGGCGCCGAGCGCGGCCGCCGAATTGCCCTCGATAAAGATGCGGTCGCCGACCTTGTCGGCACTCTTCACGCGCAGGCCGAGCGGGCATTTCAGGTTCTGCAACGCGTAATCGCGGCCGAGATGCAGCGCGTGGACGTTTGACGAAAGCAGCTTTTCCTTGCCTTTGTATTGCTCGCCGATGAGCTGCTCGATAACCTTCGGATCAATGTCGAGCAGCGCGGAGAGCGCGCCGAGATAGATGATGTTCTTGAACAGCTGGCGCTGGCGGGGATCGGTATAAGTCGAATTGGTGATCGCGGTGAGCGGCACGCCGATGACGGTGATGTCGTCGCGGAACCTAGACTTCGGCATCGGCTTGGTCGAATCGTAAAGCAGATAGCCACCGGCCTCGATCGACGCGACGTCCTTGTCCCAGGTCTGCGGGTTCATCGCCACCATCATATCGATGCCGCCGCGGGCGCCGAGATGGCCGGCCTCCGATACGCGCACTTCGTACCAGGTCGGCAGACCCTGGATGTTCGAAGGGAAAATATTACGCGGCGAAACCGGCACGCCCATGCGCAGAATGGCTCGCGCGAACAGTTCGTTGGCGCTCGCGGAGCCCGAGCCGTTGACGTTGGCAAAGCGGATGACGAAGTTGTTTACGCTGCGGATTGGGTTCTGTGCTGGCATGCTTGTTCCGCGTGGGTCATGTCGATGAGATATTTTTGCATGTCCCACGCGCCGGTGGGGCAACGCTCGGCGCAAAGGCCGCAGTGCAGGCAGACGTCCTCGTCCTTCACCATGACGCGCCCGGTCTTGAGGTTATTGCCGATATAGAGGTCTTGGCCGAGGTCCTTCGCGGGGGCCTGCAGCCGCTGCCGCAAATCGGCCTCGTCGCCGTTCGCAGTGAAAGTTATGCAGTCCATCGGGCAGATGTCGACGCAGGCGTCGCATTCGATGCAGAGTTGGCCGGTGAACACGGTCTGCACATCGCAATTAAGGCAGCGCTCGGCCTCCTTCAGCGCCAATTCGACGTCATAGCCGAGCTCGACTTCCGCCTTGATGTCGCGCAACGCCACGATCTTCTCGCGGTGTGGCACCCGGTAGCGCTTATCGAGCGCAATCTCGTTGTCGTACGACCATTCGTGGATGCCCATCTTCTGACTGGTCACGGCGACCTGAGGGTCCGGCCGCACGGCAATATCCTCGCCGCGGCAGAACCGATCGATCGAGATCGCAGCATCGTGGCCGTGCGCGACCGCCCAAATGATATTCTTCGGGCCGAATGCGGCGTCGCCGCCGAAGAACACCTTCGGATTTGCCGACGCCATGGTTTTGGGGTCGACCTTGGGCATCTCCCACTTGTCGAATTCGATGCCGATATCACGCTCGATCCAGGGAAAGGCATTCTCCTGGCCGACCGCGACCAGCACATCGTCGCACGGGAAAAGCTGATCGGGTTCGCCTGTCGGAACGAGCTCGCGGCGCCCATTGGCGTCGCGTACGGCTTTGACTTTTTCGAACAGCACGCCGGCGAGCTTGCCGTCGTTATGGGTAAATTCCTTCGGCACCAGATAATTGAAGATCGGGATGTCCTCGTGCATGGCGTCCTCTTTCTCCCAAGGAGACGCCTTCATTTCCTCGAAGCCGGAGCGCACGATGACCTTGACGTCCTCGCCGCCGAGGCGGCGCGAGGAGCGGCAGCAGTCCATCGCGGTATTGCCGCCGCCGAGCACGATGACGCGTTTGCCGATTTTGTCGATGTGCCCGAACGAAACGCTGGACAACCAGTCGATGCCGATATGGATATTCTTGACCGCTTCCTTGCGGCCCGGAATGTCGAGGTCGCGGCCGCGCGGCGCGCCGCAGCCGACGAAAATGGCGTCGAAGTCTTCCGCCAGCAGGGCCTTGAGGCTGTCGATGCGTTTGCCGCCGACGAATTCGACGCCGAGATCGAGGATATAACTGCATTCCTCGTCGATGACCACTTCCGGCAGGCGGAATTTCGGAATCTGCGTACGCATCATGCCGCCGGATTTCGGATCCTGGTCGAATACGACGCAGTGATACCCCATCGGTACCAAGTCGCGTGCCACGGCAAGCGAGGCCGGCCCGCCGCCGACGAGTGCGATGCGTTTGCCGTTCTTCTTTGCAGGCTTCGGCAATCGGCCGCGGATATCGTCTTTGAAGTCGGCGGCGACACGCTTCAATCGGCAGATCGCAACCGGCTCTTTTTCGACGCGACCGCGTCGGCACGCCGGCTCGCAAGGCCGATCGCAAGTGCGTCCGAGAATTCCCGGAAACACATTCGATTCCCAATTGATCATGTAGGCGTCGCTGTAACGGCCTGCGGCGATCAAACGGATGTATTCTGGGACCGGCGTGTGCGTCGGGCAGGCCCACTGACAATCCACGACTTTGTGGAAATAGTCCGGGACCGAAATATCGGTGGGTTTCATCGACTCCTCTTGCACGCAGCACCCGCTCTTGACGCGGCGGTAGGAACGCTGCTGCGTGAATTTCCTCTTCCGGCAATCCCGTAGCCGAGTCCGGTGGCGGATACTAGTCGAGAAGGGGCCGGATTTCCACCGCTTCTGCTTGTTTTAACAAGGATTTGTCCGGTGCCGTTCATTGAGAAAACGCGCGATTGAGGAGAACCGTCCGCCGCATATCTCCGGTTCATCTGCCGATCGTAAGTTAATAGATAACATACTGAAAATGTAGGATAAATTGTCAATAATGCGCGACGTCTTCGAAGCTCCTCCACGCGACGACCCCCGTGCAGCCGCTCGTCGGAGCGTCCGGAGGGAGTTCCAACGGCGGAGTTACGATGACGCGGGGGTCGAAGAGGGCTCCAACGGTCATTGCGTGACTGTGGACGGCAAACCCGTGCGCACGCCCGCTCGTCGTATACTGGCCGCCCCGACGGGGTCGCTGGCCCAGGTAATCGCCGACGAATGGCGGGCACAGCGCGAGGTCATCGACCCGGCAACAATGCCGCTGACGCGGCTCGCCAACGCGATCATCGACGGCGTGGCCGATACGCCCGCCCCGGTCGCAGCGGAAATCGAAAAATACCTCGCGTCCGATCTGTTGTTCTATCGCGCCGATGCACCGCAACGGCTGCGTGATCGCCAGGCGGCGCTGTGGGACCCGATCCTGCTTTGGGCGCGCAATGCGCTCGGCGCCGACTTCAAGCTTGGCGAGGGCATTATTTATGTCGCCCAGCCGGATGCAGCGCTACGCGCAGCGGCCGCCGCCATGCCGGGCGATCCCTGGCGCATTGGCGCGCTGCACACGGTGACGACGTTGACAGGCTCGGCGCTGATCGCGCTCGCCCTGTTAAGGGGCGCGATCACGCTCGAACAGGCGTGGCAGGCAGCGCACGTCGATGAGGATTGGAATATGGAGCAGTGGGGCCGGGACGAGCTGGCGCTGGAACGGCGGGCGTTTCGCTTCGCCGAATTTCAGGCGGCAGCGACAGTGCTCCGCGCGCTGCAAGACTGACAGACAGAAGTGGCTGACAAACAGAAGTGATTGTGGGCGCTCTAACCGCCGGTGACGCTCATATGGCGTCCTAACGCCGGGCGCCGGTGGCGCCGGTCGATGATAAAATCGTGGCCCTTGGGCTTACGTCCGATCGCCTCGTCGATGGCGTCAAACAGCAACTCATTGCTTTCAGAGGCACGCAACGGCTTGCGCAGATCGGCGGCGTCCTCCTGGCCCAGGCACATGTAAAGCGTGCCGGTGCAGGTCACGCGCACGCGGTTACAGGATTCGCAGAAATTATGCGTCAGCGGGGTGATGAAGCCGAGTCTACCACCGGTTTCGGCGACTCGCACGTAGCGGGCCGGACCGCCGGTGCGATAATCGATATCTTCCAGCGCAAATTTTTCTGCTAGCCGCGCGCGAACGAGCGACAGCGGCAGATATTGATCGAGACGCTCTTCGCCGATTTCGCCGAGCGGCATTACCTCGATCAGCGTCAGATCCATGCCGCGGCCATGAGCCCAGACAATGAGGCGCGGAAACTCATCGTCGTTGACGCCTTTGAGGGCGACTGCATTGATCTTGACCTTCAATCCGGCCGCCTGCGCGGCGTCGATGCCGCCCAAAACCTGATCCAGCGAACCCCATCGCGTGATGGCACGGAATTTTTCCGGATCGAGCGTGTCGAGGGAAACGTTGAGACGCTGGACGCCCGCCGCCGCAAGCGCATCGGCATATTTGGCGAGCTGCGAGCCGTTGGTCGTCAAGGTAAGCTCGTCAAGCGCGCCGGAACGCAAATGCCGCGATAGCGAATCAAAGAGCGTCAAGATACCGCGCCGCACCAGCGGCTCGCCGCCAGTGAGCCGAAGCTTGCGGACGCCGCGTGACACGAACGCCGAACAAAGACGGTCGAGTTCCTCCAGCGACAGGACATCAACCTTCGGCAAGAACGACATGTTTTCCGCCATGCAATAGACGCAGCGGAAGTCACATCGGTCGGTCACCGAAACGCGCAGATAGGTGATGGCGCGACCGAACGGATCGACCAGTTCCCGCCCGTTCTGGACGCCGAGTTCCACGCTTGGCAAGCTCGCTGAGACGCTGTCCATAAGCCGCTAGATAATCAGTCGAATGTGCCGGATAAAGCCCTGAGGGTCCAGAAGCTTTCGGTCAGGCCCGGCCCCAGCGGGCCGCCATTATCGCGTTGGCGGAGGCGGCGGGAAAGGCGATGCTGACATTGGGGGCGGGGGAGGGAAGACGTTGTCCTGCGCCGGCGCCGCGGGCTCCGGAGCTGCGATCGACGGTCGGGTCGGCCCCGACATGGACGCTGGCCGCGGCGCCGCTCCAGGTCTGGCAACCATCTTCCGCGGCCGCGGCTTGACCACCCTGCGAGGAGGCGGCGGTGGCGGGACTGCTTGGAGCTGCGCGACCACGGGATTGGGCACCAAATCCGGCGGCGGTGTGCTGAATATCGAACCTGCGCCCTGATGCACCCCGAGCTGCACCGTTTGCGGCACATAGCCGGAGAGCGAGAACGACACGGCCTGGGCGTTAACCGGCAACGCGAGCGAGCACGGTGTCGAACAGGTTTGGCCTTGTGCGGTTTGGACCGTCGCGCCTGCCGGCACCGATTGGAATTGCATAACCTCGGGCGGCGGCGGCGATGGCTTGAACATATCGGACATGGACGAGCCTGAGCCCGTGCATCCCGCCAATGCAACCCCGGTCAGAATCAGAGTGACGGCCAACAGCCGAACACGCAACATAACGCACTCCCAGTCCCTCTCTCGAACCTAGGCCCGACGCTCTATTCGGTAAAGCGGCTCGGCGCATTGCGATGGCCGGCACGTCACGTTGCCAGATTTGGCAATGGACGCCGAAATTGATGGATAAATTGTTTTAGTTCAATAAGTTAAGCTACGTCGCGTCCGCTGCTTTGGCGCCTGCAATGCGATTAGCATTCACGAATCCTTTAGCGAAGTGTGGCCACGGGATCACAGTTTGAAGGTTAGGCGCGGCCATCCTCGATAGCGCGAATGGCGGCCGGCAAGTCTGCAAACGAGCTGACGATGCGGTCAGGCCGCAGCGTTGCGATCGGTACTTCGCTGTAGCCGAAGTCCACGGCGATAACCGGCACTGTTGCCGCCCGCGAGGTATGAATATCCGTCGCGGAATCGCCGATCATGATGGCTCGGTCCGGTGTTCCGCCGGCGCGCTCGATTGTCAGCCGCAGCATTTTCGGATCGGGCTTTTGGACCCCGAAAGTGTCCTGGCCGCAGATGGTGGCGAAGTGTCGCGAGAGATTGAGCGTGTCGAGCAACCGTACCGAAAGCCATTCAAGCTTGTTGGTGCATACCGCCAGGCGATGATCCTCGCGGGCCAATTGCCCGAGAGTCTCCTCAAGCTGCGGGAACGGGCGCGATTGGTCGGCAATATGCTCGGCATAATGCTCGATGAATGCCGCGAACATCCGGTCGATCTCGGCTTTGCCGCAATCGCGGCCCTCGGCGGCAATCGCCCGTTCGATCATGCCGCGCGCGCCTCCGCCGATCATCTGCCGCGCGGCGTCGTAATCGACCGGCGGTAAACCTTCCCGGGCAAGGATCAAGTTGAGCGTCGAAATGAGATCGGGCGCGGTATCAACCAGGGTGCCGTCGAGGTCGAAGACGATGGTCAGCATGACTTATCGCGTAAAGCCGATGGCGCGCCCGCGCAAGGCTGTCAGTGCGGCGGTTCAGAATCCCGCGCGATCCGCTGGGTCGTGGCGAGAGTTCTCAACCAAAACCACACTAGATCAATACGTTGCCAGCGTTTTTTCGATTCTGAGGTTCGCAACTGAGCGCGCCCCATAGTTGCAAGCTTTGGACTTGGAAGACTAGGCTCGATCTCGGAAGGCGGCTACACACCGCTTGATGGATACCAAGGTCTATAAACGAGCCGCTGCGGCGCGCGCCGTCGAATTTGTCCGCTCGGGCATGCGGCTCGGGTTGGGGACCGGCTCGACCGCGCAAGCCTTTGTCGAGCTATTGGCCGAGCGGGTTCATGGCGGACTGAAAATCGTTGCTGTGCCGACCTCGGAGGCCACGCGCGAACAGGCCCTCCGGCTTGGCATTCCGGTCACCACTCTGGATGAGGTTCCCGAACTGGATCTCACCGTCGATGGCGCCGATGAGATCGCCCCGGATCTCACCTTGATCAAAGGCGGCGGCGGGGCACTTTTGCGGGAAAAAATCGTGGCCTCGGCGTCAACGAAAATGATCGTCATTGCCGATGAGTCGAAATGGGTCCCAGTCCTTGGCCAATTCCCGCTGCCGATCGAAATTTTGCCGTTTGGCGCCGCTGCAACCCGCCGCGCGGTGGAGGTGGCGGCGGTCGCGGCAGGATGCCCCGGGCCGGCCGCCTTGCGTCCGGGCGCCGGCGGCCACGCTTTCGTCACGGATGGCGGGCACTGGCTCCTGGATGCACAGTTACGGCGTATCGCCGACCCTCCGGATCTAGCGCGTCGGTTGTCGGCCATTCCCGGCGTCATGGAACACGGCTTGTTCATCGGTCTCGCCGGTACTGCTATCCTGGCCGGCCCCGACGGGGTCCGGCTTGTCGAACGGCCTTAATCTCAAGCACCAAGGGAGTGCGCCTATGACCGCCCGTCCGTCCACGATGTCTTGCGCGATGGCCGCGTTGCTCGCGTTAAATTTGATCGGTTTCGCTCAACCGGCAAGCGCCCAAACGCCGGCCCCGGCAATAGCGCAGCCGTCGCCGGCCGCGATTTTGCTGGCCAAGCAAATCGTCGAGATCAAAGGCGTGCAGAACATATTCGCTCCGCTCGTTCGCGGCGTGGTGGTGAAGACCAAGCAAATGTTCATGCAAACCAACTTCATGTGGCAGAAGGACCTCGACGAGATCGCGGTCATCGAAGAGAAAAAATATGCGCCCCGGGTCAACGACCTGGTCGACGCCACCGCGCGCATGTATGCCCAGCATTTCACCGAGCAGGAATTGCGTCAGCTGCTGGCGTTCTACCAATCGCCGATCGGCAAAAAGGCGCTGGCCGAAGAACCCAAAGTGTTAGACCAGGCGATGGCATACGCCGGCACCTGGGGAGACAATCTGTCCCAGGAAGTAATGGCCAGCATGCGCGAAGAAATGAAAAAACGCGGCCACGATATGTGATGCGATAACGCCATGACAGATTGCGACGTCGATCTTTTCGTCATTGGCGGCGGCTCCGGCGGTGTGCGCGCGGCGCGCATTGCCGCCGAGTACGGCGCGCGCGTCATGGTGGCGGAGGAATACCGGCTCGGCGGCACCTGTGTGATCCGCGGCTGCGTGCCCAAGAAGCTGTTTGTCTACGCCTCCAGGTTTCACGGCGAGTTCGAGGATGCCGCCGGCTATGGCTGGACCGTGTCGCGGAATTCGTTCGACTGGGGGACGCTGGTCGCCAACAAGGACCGCGAAATCGCGCGGCTGGAAGCGGCCTACGGGTCGACGCTGGCGAAAGCCGGCGTCACGGTCGCAAAAAGCCGCGCCGTTCTGCTTGACCCCCATACCGTCCAGCTTGCGACAGGCGATCGGGTGCGCGCTGCCACCATCCTCATCGCGACCGGTGGCGCACCGAGCTATGGCGATCCAATTCCCGGTATCGAGCACGCCATTTCGTCGAACGAAGCATTTCATTTGCAGGAATTTCCGAGCCGAATCGTAATTCAAGGCGGTGGCTATATCGCCGTGGAATTCGCCGGTATTTTTGCCGGACTCGGCTCTCACGTGACGCTGGTTTATCGCGGCGACATGATCTTGCGCGGCTTCGATGACGATGTCCGCAGGCACTTGCGGGTCGAGATGGAAGCGCGCGGCATTCGCGTCCTGACCGGCTGCAAGGTTGCGGCCATCGAAAAAGCCGACGGACATTATTCAGTGCGGATGTCGAGCGGCAATCACGTCCCGGCCGACCGCGTGCTATTCGCCACCGGGCGGCATGCCAATGTTGCCAAGCTCGGCTTGAAGGAAGCGGGCGTTGAGATGGCCAAGAACGACGGCATCGCCGTCGACCGGTTTTCGCGCACCAGCGCGCAAAACATCTATGCCGTCGGCGATGTCACCAATCGCATCAATCTCACCCCGGTTGCCATTCGCGAGGGACATGCCTTCGCTGACACGGTCTTTGGTGGCAAACCGACTGCCGTCGATCACGCCAGCGTGCCGACCGCCGTATTCTCGGAACCCGAGGTGGGTACGGTCGGTCTCACCGAGGAGCAGGCGCGGGCACAGTTGGCGCAAACCGACATCTACAAGGCGATGTTCAAGCCGCTGAAAGCCACGCTGTCGGGACGGGATACGGCGATCCTGATGAAACTCGTCGTCGACGGACTGAGCGACCGGGTGGTCGGTTGCCACGTCGTCGGCGAAGGCGCCGCGGAGATGGCGCAACTGGCCGCCGTCGCCGTGAAAATGGGCGCCAGCAAAGCCGATTTCGATGCCACGATTGCCCTGCATCCGACCGCCGCCGAGGAATTGGTCACCATGCGCAAGAGGACCGCGAGCTTTGCCCGGCAAGCCGCCGAATAGCTGAAAATGCCGGATTCCGCCCTCATGTGCAGGTTGTCATAACTCGACGGCAACGTGTATAAGTGCCGCCATTCCGGTCGAGCCGGCATAGCGGCTAGGGCCCGGAATCCATAGCCAGTGTTTGTGAGTATGGATCTTGGCTCGCGGCTTGCACCCGCGCTCCGGAATGTTGATGTGGAGATGCGTATGGCAAGAATGCTCAACGCTGTGAAGTGGAGCCCGGAGTCGTGGCGCGCTAAGCCGATCCTGCAGGTGCCGGATTATCCGAACCCAAAGACGCTCGCCGATGTCGAGGCGCAGCTTGCCACTTTTCCTCCTTTGGTCTTCGCCGGCGAGGCACGCAATTTGAAAGCTCAACTCGCCAAGGTCGCCACCGGGCAGGCTTTTCTGCTGCAGGGCGGCGACTGCGCCGAGAGCTTCGCCGAGCATGGCGCCAACAATATCCGGGATTTCTTCCGCGTTTTCCTGCAGATGGCGGTGGTTCTCACCTATGCGGCGGCATGCCCGGTGGTCAAGATCGGCCGCATCGCCGGCCAATTCGCCAAGCCGCGCTCGTCGCCGACCGAAAAGCAGGACGGCGTGGAACTCGTCAGCTATCGCGGCGACATTATCAACGGCACCGATTTCACACCGGAAGCGCGCACGCCGGATCCCCGCCGGCAATTGGAGGCCTATCGCCAATCGGCCGCGACGCTCAATCTGCTTCGCGCCTTCGCCAAGGGCGGTTATGCGAGCCTCGACAACGTGCACCGCTGGATGCTGGAGTCGGTTCGCGGCTCTCCGCAGTCCAAGCGTTATGGCGACCTGGCCGATCGTGTTTCCGGCGCGCTCGATTTCATGCGCGCCTGCGGTCTGAACTTTGCGGTCGATTCCAGTCTCGGCACCACCGATTTCTACACCAGCCATGAGGCGCTCTTGCTCGGTTACGAGCAGGCCTTCACCCGCGTCGATTCGACGACCGGCGACTGGTACTGCACCTCGGGTCATATGGTGTGGATCGGCGACCGCACCCGGCAGCCGGATCATGCGCACGTCGAATTTTGCCGCGGCATCAAGAATCCGCTCGGCTTGAAAACCGGTCCGACGCAAAAGCCCGACGAGTTGCTCAAGCTGATCGATATCCTCGATCCGGATAATGAGCCCGGCCGCTTGACGCTGATCTGCCGCGTCGGCGCCGACAAGGTCGGCGATCTGCTGCCTGCCATGGTGCGCTCCGTGAAGCGCGAAGGCCGCAACGTGGTGTGGTCATGCGATCCGATGCACGGCAACACGATTACGTCGGTGACGGGCTACAAGACGCGGCCGTTCGATCAGATCCTCAAGGAGGTTCGGGGCTTCTTTCAAGTATGCGCGGCGGAGGGCGTTTATCCCGGCGGCGTGCATCTGGAAATGACCGGCAAGGACGTTACCGAATGCACCGGCGGCGCTCGTGCCATCACCGACGAGGACCTCAACGATCGCTATCATACCGTGTGCGATCCGCGCCTGAACGCCGAGCAGTCGATCGATATCGCTTTTTTGCTCGCGGATCTGCTCAAGACCAAGCGCGAAGGCATCGCGACGCCGTTGCCGGCGGTTGCAGGCTTGTAACAGCGGCACTGCCGAAACCAAAAGCGTGGTCGCCTGACGATGTGGCAATGCCCGGGGTCCCCGCTTTCGCGAAGGCGGACGACACGCTAGACCTTGGGCCATGAACGAGCGTCCCGCCGATCGTCTCGCCATTGCCGTCGCGCAGCTCAATCCGATTGTCGGCGATGTTTCCGGCAATTTGAAACTCGCCCGCGAAGCGCTCCTAAAGGCGACCGCCGATCGCGCCGATATCATCGCCTTTTCAGAGCTATTCATCGCTGGCTATCCGCCGGAGGACTTGGTGCTCAAGCCGGCCTTTCAGGAGGCCTGCCGCGGCGCCGTTGAGGCACTGACCCGCGAGACGGCCGATGGCGGCCCATCCGTGCTTATGGGAACGCCCTGGGTCGAGGACGGCAAGCTCTACAATGCCTACGCACTGCTGGGCGGCGGACGCATCGAGGCCATCCGTTTTAAGGTCAATCTGCCCAATTACGGCGTTTTTGACGAGAAGCGCGTCTTTGCCGCCGGCCCTATTGCGGGTCCGGTGAGTTTCCGCGGCGTAAGGCTCGGCCTGCCCGTTTGCGAAGACATCTGGACCGAGTGGGGCGACTACGAAAACGTGGTCGAATGCCTGGGTGAAACCGGCGCCGAGATCCTCGTCGTCCCCAATGGTTCGCCGTATTACCGCGGAAAGGGCGACGTGCGCCTGAACGTTTCGGTCGCGCGCGTAACCGAAGCCGGCTTGCCGCTCATCTATGTCAATCAGGTCGGCGGCCAGGATGAATTGGTATTCGACGGTGCCTCTTTCGCCTTGAATGGCGACCGTTCGCTCGCGTTTCAGCTGCCGGCGTTCACTGAATCGATTCTAACGACGTATTGGTCGCGAAGCGGCGGCACGTGGCGTTGTGAGCCAGGCCCGATCGCGCCGGTGGA
>JBAQHW010000283.1:0-1846 GCA_049288525.1 Xanthobacteraceae bacterium | reverse complement strand
GCACGGCAATCCGGCGCCAGCCGGTAATGCGGCTCGTCACTTGGTTGATACTCGCAACTCGCATCGCCTGCCGTTCGCCGTTTTGTCGAACCGAAAAATCGTTTGCTAGCGGTGCCGCCATGCCCCTGCCCTGGTCTGCGACCCCGTCGCCAGCCGCGCCGAAACCTAAGACACCGAAGTTTACATTTCCTGCCGGCGGGAGGCATATCCCCAGTGGACAGGACCCAGTGGACGGGGTTCGTGGCGGGACCATGGCCCGGACGCGGGCGCCGGCGGCGGACATTGTGGCGAGGGGCGCGGCAGATGGTGCTACAAGCGGTCCGCCTCGCCGCACTGGCGCTGTTAATTCTCGGCGCGGCGGCCTGCAGCGAACTGGCGCAATCGAGCCAGGCGGCATCGCCGCCGGCCAGCCAGCCGCCTTACGTAGCGCTGACCGCTAAATACTTATTGGCAGCGCTGAAGGACCGCTCCGCCTATAGCGGCTTCGCCATTTCCGGCTTGCGCTGGGTCGATTCCATGAAGGGATGGGCGTGGCTCGCTTGTGTCAATTTTCAGGATCGCGGCCAACTGCGCACCTATGCGATTTTCATCCAGGACAATGCCGTCGTCGACGGCCGCTATGCGGTCGAAACCGACGCCTGCGCCAGCCAAACCTATACGCCATTCGATCTGCTCACCGGGCAATTCGGCCAACCGACCCCGCCGGTGCAGTCGCCGCTCTATTAGAACGTGAAGCAGAACGGCGAACAGCAAAAGGAGTCGCGCTAAGCGGCTTGGCGGACCCGCAAGGCCTGGTCGACCGCGGTCATGACCTGCGCCGCCGAAAGCTCGTCGAGGCATTGGCTGTGGCTGTCGAGCCGGCGTTCGCAGCCTTCCAACTGGCATGGCAGGCAGGGCAGCGGATTTTGCACCAGCCAGACATTGCCGCGCTGCTGGATCGTGCCGGCTGCCGCCCATAGGCGATCGAGCCCGCCGCGCGGCCAGGGCCCCCACAGCCGCGGATCAGTCGGGCCATAAAGCGCGACCGTCGGCGTCCCCGTCGCCGCAGCGAGATGCGTGATCGCCGTATCCGGACCGACATAAACCGCCGCATCGGCGACCAGGGCGGTCAGATCGGGCCACGCAATCTTGCCGTCCAATCGTACCACAGCGCTGTCCCGCCAGACATTGTCGAGATAAGCGCGGTCGTCTGCCGCGCCGGTGACGACGGCGCCGAGTCCGCGTTGGGAGAGAGCGGCGGCGAGCGCGCGCCAGCCGTCGTCGGTCCAGCGCTTATATCTGAACATCGGCGCGGCATGGATCACGGCATAAGGCTGCGGCGGAGCAAGCGCCGGCCGCGTGCCGCCCGCGGGCGGCACGATTTCGTCATGCGGCGCAATGCCGATCGCTTCGGCAAGCCGCAACAGATCGACTACGCGGTGCGCGTGGCGGTCGCTGACATAATGGCGGCTCAATGCCAGACGCTTGATGGCGGCAGATGTGCCGTCCGCTTGCACCGGACCGGCGCTGTGCCGGCCGGCCATCACCGCGTAAAGCGTCGGCCGGTCGCCGGTCTGCGTCGTCAGCGCCAAATCGTAGCGCTTGAAAAGCCGCCCAATGAGTGCGAGCGATTCACCGGCGCTCGAACGCTGCGGGACGGTGCGGATTGCCGCAAGGTCGGGATTGCCCGCCAAAATCCCCTCCGTCCCGGCAAACACCAGCACATCGATGGCGCTCGCCGGGAAGGCCCGCTTGACGCTGCGGATGAGCGGAGTGGTGAGCAGCACGTCTCCGAGACGGCGCAACGCCACGACCAGCACGCGCGGCGCAGCAGGCAACGCGAGCGGCTTCATGGCCGCGCCATGGC
>JBAQHW010000282.1:0-2671 GCA_049288525.1 Xanthobacteraceae bacterium | reverse complement strand
GGGCTGGGGCGCGGGCGGCTTCGTCGCCGGGGCCTTGGTCGGCAGTGCACTGGCCTCGCCGTATTACTACCCCTACGGCTATTCCCCGTATTACGGCTATCCTTCGCCTTATTACGGCCGACCGTGTATTTGGCGGCGCTGGTGGAACGGCTACGCCTGGGTCCGGGCTTGCGTCTGAGCAATTCTTGCGTTTCTGGCGGTCCTTGTGCTTGGCGGCCGCCGGACGGCGGCGGATGGTTGGCGCGAAAATTTAGGCGGCGTCAACCAAACTTCCGCCAAATAGTCGAACTTCAATGCGACTGACTTCGACCTAAGTTCGGGGGTTTCCGGGGCTTCCCGCTCATCCAAGGTTCCAGATCGGCACCCGGCCGGTCGCAAGAGGAAATCACATGAAGAAAACTCTGATTGGCCTCGCTGCGGCAGCCAGCCTTGGGCTCGCTACCGTGGCTGCGCCAGCGCCGGCAAACGCCTATTGCGTCGGCTGCGCGGTCGGCGCGGGCGTCCTCGGTGGCATCGCCGCCGGCGCCATTGTCGGCAGCGCCATTGCCAATAGCCCCCCGCCGCCGCCGCCGCCCGGCTATTATGCGCCGCCCCCTCCGCCGGCTGCCTATTACCCGCCGCCCGGTCCGGGTTACGCCCAACTGGGGCCCGGCTGCTATTGGGGCAAGCGCAAAGTGTGGATCGAAGGCTACGGCTACCGCTGGCGGACCGTCCAAATTTGCCGCTGAGCCGGCAGGCCGGCGCGGCCGGCCCCGATTGTGTGACAGCGCGATGAATTCCACCGGCCGGCTTTTCGAAAGCCGGCCGGTTTGTTTTTTAACGGAGCTTTCTTGCCACTGTGCTTTTAAGCTTCGCCAACTGCGCTATTCATTGATTGCCACGGTCATGACGACACGGACGACCATCACGGGGGCGGCGCATCCGCTTGCAACGGTCGGCACAACTGCGATCGAATCCGTCGATACGCCAGCCAGCCCTGCGCCGGCCCACGCTACGGCCGCTGTCAGCGCCAATGCGCGTCGGCTGCGCGCTTATGCGCTCGGCATTTCGGCCGCAGTGTCCTCGCGCATACGGACCAAAGCGCCGCGTCCATCTTCGTTTCCGCGCGCGCTGACCGTGTTCGGCTGGGCCGCCGTCATCGCGGTTTGCGCCTATGCCGGGCTCGCGGCGATGGTCTATTTCGCCCAGCGATCGCTGATGTATTTTCCGGATCGCACCCACACGACCCCGGCCGCCGCCGGATTGCCCGAGGCGAGCGAGGTGCCGCTGACGGCTTCCGACGGAGTGAAGATACATGTCTGGCAGGTTCCGCCGCAGCCGGGCAAACCGGTCATTCTCTATTTCCACGGCAACGGCGGCTCGCTGCGTTACCGAGTCGAGCGCTTCCGCCGGCTTATCGGCGCCGGGATCGGGCTCGTGGCGCTCGAATATCGCGGTTACGGCGGCCTCTCCGGCAATCCAACCGAGCGCGGCCTGATCCGCGACGCCGAGGCTGCTTACGCCTACACCGCCGCGCGCTATCCGACACCGCAAATCGTGGTCTGGGGCGAGTCGCTCGGCACCGGAGTGGCGGTTGCGCTTGCGGCTGAGAAACCGGTCGGCCGTCTCATCCTGGAAGCGCCGTTCACGTCTGCGCTGGCGATTGCCGAAAGCCGTTACTGGTATCTGCCGGTCCGGCTCTTGATGAAAGATCAGTTCCGTTCCGACGAGCGCATCAAGAAAGTCACGGCGCCGCTGTTGATCCTCCACGGCGTCAACGACCGCGTCGTGCCGTTCAGTATGGGCGAGCATATGTTCGAACTCGCCAACAAGCCGAAGCACATCGTGCGCTTCCTCGACGGCAGCCACGAAGACCTCGACCAGAACGGCGCGCTCGATGCCGTCGCTCGTTTCCTCGCCGGCGATCTGGATTAAGTCAGTTCAGAACGTCGGGTAAGTCTGTCCCACTTTGCCGCCGACGCGGGCAAAGCCGCTCTTCGCCGGCTCGAATTTATTATTGATATTCAAGGCCTTGGCATAGGAGCCAGCAGCCTTGTCCTTTTGTCCCAGCCGTTCATAAGCGAGCCCGCGGCTGGTCCAGGCGCGCACGCTCTGGGGATCGAGCTGCACCGCTTCGTCGAGATCGCCGGCCGCCGATTTGACATCGCCGATGGCGAGATAGCTCAGCGCGCGCGCCGTCCACGGTTCGGCATTGTCGTTCTGCAGACCGACCGCGGTCGAGAAGTCGCCGATGGCGAACTGGTGCTCGTGCTGGCTCTGATACAGAAGCCCACGATTGTAATAGGCGTCGGCGTTATCGGGCTTGAGCGCAATGGCCTTGTTGAAGTCTGTCAGTGCCTCTTTGGCATGCCCCTGCTCGCGGTAGATGATGCCGCGGCCGACGTAGGCGGGCGCATAATTGGCATCGATGGCGAGCGCCTTGTTGTCGTCGGCAAGCGCGAGATCGAGCTTGTTGCTCTTGCGATAGATTAGCGCGCGGTTGGCGTAGGCCTGGGCGTAATTCGGATCGAGGCTGATCGCTTTGTCGAAGTCCGCAAGCGCCTGATCGTCGCGGCCGGCCTCGCCATAGACCGTACCGCGCATATTGTAGGCCTGCGGATCGTCCGGGTGCTTGGTTATGACCTCGCCGAGCGAGGTGAGATTGGTTTGCGAGGTCGCGAGCATGGCATCG
>JBAQHW010000281.1:0-15786 GCA_049288525.1 Xanthobacteraceae bacterium | reverse complement strand
CGAGATCAGCCGGACGTCGACCTTCACCGGCTTGCGCGCGCCGACCGGCTCGACCTCGCCTTCCTGGACGGCGCGCAGGAGCTTCACCTGCGCCGCCGCCGGCAATTCGCCGATCTCATCCAGAAACAGCGTGCCGCCGGAGGCCTCGACGAATTTGCCGACATGGCGTTCGGTCGCACCCGTGAACGAGCCTTTCTCGTGGCCGAACAGAATCGACTCGACCAGATTTTCCGGCATGGCGCCGCAATTCACCGCGATGAACGGTTTGGTCCGCCGCTCCGAGGAGCCGTGAATGGCGCGCGCGATCAGTTCCTTGCCGACGCCGGATTCGCCTGAGATCAAAACCGGAATGGCCGAGGCCGCGGCCTTCTCCGCGATGCGGATGACAGCGTGCATGTTGGGGCTCTTGGTGATGATATCGGCAAAGCCCAGCGTGCCGGCCTGGCTTTTCTTCATCCGCGCCAATTCGCCTTCGAGCGCGCTGGCGTTGAGCGCGTTGCGCAGGCTCACCGCCAAGCGCTCGGCGCCGACCGGCTTGACCACGAAATCGACGGCGCCGGCGCGCATCGCCGACACCACATTGTCGATACCGCCGTGCGCGGTCTGCACGATCACCGGCACGTTGATCGCCGACTGGCGCAATTTGGCCAGCACGCCCATGCCGTCGAGGTTCGGCATGACGAGATCGAGAATGACGCAATCGATCGCTCCGCCGTCGGGCCCGGTGAGCAAAGTCAGCGCCGCGTCGCCGGCATCCCGCACGATCGTCTCGTATTCGAACTTGTGCAGCATGGCTTCCAAGAGCCGGCACTGCACCGGATCGTCGTCGACAATGAGAATGGTCATGCGTTCCCCGGCGGCGGGACGGCGCGACACTGTCCCGTTTCGGGGCACTTTGCGGCAGGAGGCTTAAGGGGGTGTTAAGTCGAACACGCACCCGTATCTCGTGAAGGCCGGGGAGGGGAATGGCACCGGTAACGCACGCGGAGTTTGCGACAATCCCGGATCAGCGGTCCACCGTTGCGCGCTGCCTTGATTCATAGCGGCCGGCACCGTTGAATGCCTGCTTCATTGTGCGGCCTTGAAAAATGTCCGCTCCCGATCCGAACACGTTGCTCGCTACGCTCTGGCGCGATGCCGGGCAGGACGCTGCCGCGCTCGGCCAAATCGCATTCACCGGCGCCGAGCCGGTGCTGCCGTCGTCGTTTGCGGTCGGCACCGCGGCGCAGGTGACGATTGGCGTTGCGGCGCTCGCGGCCGCCGAACTGTGGCGGCTGCGGACGGGACGCCGCCAGGACGTCGGCGTTGAGATGCGCCATGCCGCGGTCGAATTTCGCAGCGAGCGCTATCTGCGCGTCGACGGCAGACGGCCGGACGAATATCACGACGACTTTGCCGGGCTATATCGTTGCGGCGATGGGCGTTGGGCGCGACTGCACACCAACCTACCGCATCATTGCGCGGGCCTGCTTAAACTGCTCGGCGTGCCGCACGACAAGGCGGCGGTGGCGCGCGCGCTTGAAAATTGGCAAGCCGAAGCGCTGGAGACGGCCGCCGCCGAAGCCGGCCTCGTCGTCACCGCCTGCCGTTCCTTCGCCGAATGGGATAAGCATCCGCAAGGCCGCGCGGTGGCGACGCTGCCGCTGTTCTCAATCGAGAAAATCGGCGAGGCGCCGCCAAACAAACGCGACGCCGGCGCGCGCCCGCTGTCGGGCATTAGAGTGCTCGATCTCACCCGCATCATCGCCGGCCCAGTGTGCGGCCGCACGCTTGCCGCGCATGGCGCCGATGTTTTGTTGGTCACCGCAAGGCATCTGGCGTCGATGCTGCCCTTGGTGATGGATACCGGCCGGGGAAAGCTGTCGGCGTCGATCGATCTGCGCGAGAGGCAAGGGCGCGCCGAGCTGGCCGCGCTGGTGCCGCAGGCCGACGTTTTCGTGCAAGGCTACCGCCCGGGCGCTATTGCCGCGCACGGTTTTTCTCCGCAAGACGCCGCTTCGATGCGGCCGGGCATCGTCTATGCCTCGCTCTGCGCCTACGGGCATGCAGGGCCGTGGGCCAACCGCCGCGGTTTCGATTCGCTGGTGCAGACCGCGAGCGGCTTCAACATTGCCGAGGCGGAAGCCTTCGGTTCGCCAAGACCGGAAGAGCTGCCGGCGCAAGCGCTCGATCACGGCACCGGTTATCTTCTCGCCTTCGCGGTGATGACGGCGCTCAAGCGTCAGGCGGAGGAGGGCGGCTCCTGGCAGGTGCGGGTTTCGCTGGCGCAAACCGGCGCTTGGCTGCGCCGGCTCGGCCGTATCGATGGCATGAACTGTGCCGATCCCAACCTCGACGACGTGCGCGATTGTCTGGAGGAGACGCCGAGCGGCTTTGGTCGGCTCACCGCGGTGCGTCATGCCGCGAGCATGTCGGGCACGCCGCCGCGCTGGCTGCGGCCAAGCGTACCGCTCGGCACCGATCCGCCGGCGTGGCCGAAATAACGCCGCGGTTACCGCCTTTGAATTGCGGCAGCGCGGCCTTGCGGCGGCCTTAACGCTGCGCCACATGAAATGCGGTGAGATCAGGTCAAATCATGCCCAAAACTTCGAACAAGACGCGCCCTCGCCGCACCACGGGGCGGCTCCACAACAGTGCCAATAAGGCCCCCAAGAAGAATCCCAAGAAGGATTCCAAGACAGGCCTCGGCGCGTTGCCGGAATGGAATCTCGGCGACCTTTATTCCAGCCTCGACGATCCCGCCATCAAGCGCGATCTCGACCGGGTCGACGCCGAATGCGCCGACTTCGAAACGGCGTTTAAGGGCAAGCTCGCCGCGCTTGCCTCAGGTGGCGGCGCTGCGCTGGCGGAAGCGGTGCGGCGTTACGAGGCGATCGACGACATGATGGGCCGGCTCGGCTCCTATGCCGGGCTCCTTCACGCCGGCAACACGCTCGATCCAGCGCGTGCCAAATTCTATGGCGACATGGCGGAGCGGATGACGGCGGCGTCCACGCATCTGCTTTTCTTCACGCTCGAGCTCAACCGCATCGACGACGAGGCGCTCACGGCGGCCATGGCCGATCCGGCGCTCGCCCACTACCGGCCGTGGCTCGAAGACGTGCGCCGCTATAAGCCCTATCAGCTTGAGGATCGCGTCGAGCAGCTGTTTCACGAAAAATCGATCACCACCTATTCCGCCTGGAACCGGCATTTCGATGCCACCATCGCCAAACTGCGTTTCAAGGTGGCAGGCAAGGCGCTCGCCATCGAGCCTGTGCTCAATCTGATGCAGGATCGCTCCGGGGAGAAGCGCAAGGCGGCGGCGCAGGCGCTGGCGCAGACATTTGCGGACAACGCCGATAGTTTTGCGCTGATCACCAACACGCTCGCCAAGGACAAGGGAATCTCGGACCGCTGGCGCGGCTTTGCCGATATCGCCGACGCGCGCCATCTCGACAACCGCGTCGAGCGCGAAGTGGTCGACGCGCTGGTCGCGGCCGTGCGTGCCGCCTATCCGCGGCTGTCGCATCGCTATTATGCGCTCAAGGCCAAATGGTTCGGCAAGAAGCGTCTGCCGCATTGGGACCGCAATGCGCCGCTGCCGATGGTCGCCCAGCGCAGCGTGAGCTGGAGCGAGGCGATGGATACGGTGCTCACCGCCTATGGCGCATTCTCGCCGAAGATGGCGGCGATCGCCGAGCGCTTCTTCACCCAACGCTGGATCGACGCCCCGGTGCGGCCGGGCAAGGCGCCCGGTGCGTTCGCGCATGCCACCACGCCGTCGGCGCATCCTTATGTGCTGCTCAATTACCAGGGCAAGCCGCGCGACGTGATGACACTGGCGCACGAGCTTGGTCACGGCGTGCATCAGGTGCTGGCCGCACCGAACGGCGCGCTGATGGCGCCGACGCCGCTGACGCTCGCCGAGACCGCGAGCGTATTCGGCGAGATGCTCACGTTCCGCAAGCTTTTGGCCAACACCCGCGGCGCCAAAGAGCGCAAGGCGATGCTCGCCGCCAAGGTCGAGGACATGATCAATACGGTGGTGCGGCAGATCGCGTTCTACAGCTTCGAGCGTGCCGTGCACACCGAGCGCAAGAACGGCGAACTCACCGCCGTCCGCATCGGCGAGTTATGGCTCGACGTGCAGCGCGAAAGCTTGGGCCCGGCGATCGAATTGAAGCCCGGCTATGAGAACTTCTGGGCTTACATCCCGCATTTCATTCATTCGCCGTTCTACGTCTACGCTTATGCGTTCGGCGATTGCCTCGTGAATTCGCTCTATGCGGTCTACGAGCACGCGGCAGACGGTTTCGCCGAACGTTATCTGGCAATGCTCGCGGCCGGCGGCACCAAGCACTATTCCGAGCTGTTGGCTCCCTTCGGCCTCGATGCCCGCGATCCGGGCTTCTGGCAGGGCGGATTGGGCGTCATCGAGCGGCTGATCGAGGAGCTGGAGCTGTTAAATTAGAAACGTAGCGTACCGCTACAATTTGACAAATGGCGCATTACACCCTATATCCCTCCAGTCATTTTGCGCTGGAGGAACAGCATGAACCGCATCCACGCGGCCTTTTTTGAGCGCCCCGAAGCGAAACCCATCGAAAAAGTTCTGACGCGTCCAGAATTGATCCCTCAGTACGAGCTTCTCAGCCGAATGGATATGCCGGCCGTGCAAGCCGTTGTTTGGGACATCGAACCCATACTCGAAGGCTTCGACGAGGCAACGAGAAATCATGCGATTCAGTCGGCCGGAGCTTTGATAGGAGAGATTCTGACAAAACGTGGATTTAGGATTGCGCGCGGGCGACGCGGTGAGAAAAAGCGCGGGCGCGTGCGCAAGGCGCGTTTTGTGAAGTCCGGGACGATTTGGGAACCGCCTGCGGATTCGCAAGGCGAGCATCGTCAGCGTTTTGATGCCATCGTCGAGGATATCATGGTTCGCTATCGCGCGACTCTGGAAGAACTTGCGAAGTGAACGAGGAGCCGGAATGGCTCACCAAGGATGATGTGCTGAGGGCGCACAGCCGGGAACTTCAAATCTTCGGCGGTGCGCTTGGTGTGCGCGATGATGGTGCGCTTGAGTCCGCCCTCGGACGTCCATTAAACAAATGGCAATACGAGAATGCCGAGCTTCCCGAACTTGCCGCGGCATACGCGTTCGGCATTGTCCGCAATCACTCCTTCGTTGATGGCAACAAGCGAGCTGGCTTCGTGGCAATGGTTGGGTTTTTGCTCCTGAACCGAATTGACATTGCGCCGGACCCACTCGAAGCGGCAGCTATTATTCTTGGCGTTGCGGCGGGTAAGATAGACGAAAGCGGCGTTGCCCGCTGGATTCGGGATAACTGGCCGAAAGAGTAAAAGAGTAATGGTGGACCGTCCGAAGAACGACCGCGAAAAGAACCGCTTCTCCGCCCGCGCCGCGCGCTATGCGCGCGTCTCCGCCAATGTCGGCGGGGTCGCGGCGCGCTATGCCGGACGGCGCGTGTTCGGCGGTGGCGCGAACCGCGCCTCCGAAGCGGCTGCGCTGGGTTCGGCGCTTGGCCGGCTCAAAGGGCCGCTGATGAAGGTCGCGCAACTGATGGCGACCATTCCCGATCTGCTGCCGCCGGAATACGCCACCGAATTGCAGAAGCTGCAAAGCGAGGCGCCGCCGATGGGCTGGGCCTTCGTCAAGCGGCGCATGATGGTCGAGCTTGGCGCCGACTGGGAGAAGAAATTCAAAAGCTTCGAGCATCGTCCGGCAGCCGCGGCTTCGCTTGGCCAGGTGCACCGCGCCTGGTCGCTCGACGGCGCGGCGCTCGCCTGCAAGCTGCAATATCCAGACATGCAGTCGGCTGTGGAAGCCGATCTGCGGCAGTTGGAATGGCTGTTGGCGATCCGCCGCCGTTTCGATTCCGCGATCGATACATCGGAGATCGGCAAGGAGATCGGCGCGCGTGTGCGCGAAGAGCTCGACTACCGCCGTGAGGCCAAGCATGCGGCGCTGTACCGCGAAATGCTCGACGGCGTCGACAGCGTGCGGGTGCCGCGCGCCTGGCCGGAACTCTCTACCGGGCGGCTGCTGACGCTCGATTGGCTCGACGGCACGAAAATGCTCAAACACGTCGACGATCCGCTCGCTGCGCGCAATCGGCTGGCGACCGCGATGTTCACCGCCTGGTGGTTTCCGTTCAGCCGGTTCGGCGTCATTCACGGCGATCCGCATCTCGGCAATTACACGGTCTTCGCGCACAAGGGCGAACCGGGCGGCATCAATCTGCTCGACTATGGCTGCATCCGCATCTTCGCGCCGAAATTCGTCGGCGGTGTGGTCGATCTCTATCACGGACTGCTGCACGACAAAGATGAGCTGATCGTCAGCGCTTACGAGACCTGGGGCTTCCGCAATCTGTCGCGCGACGTCATTGCCACGCTCAACATCTGGGCGCGTTTCATCTATGCACCGCTGTTGGACGACCGCGTGCGTACCGTTGCCGACGGCGTGGCGCCCGGCGAATACGGCCGCCGTGAGGCGTTCCGCGTGCATCAGGCGCTTAAAGCCAAAGGTCCGGTCAAGGTACCGCGCGAATTCGTCTTCATGGACCGCGCCGCGATCGGCCTTGGCGCGGTGTTTCTGCACCTGCGGGCGGAGTTGAATTTCTACAAATTGTTCAACGAAGCGATCGATAAATTCTCGCTCGATCGCGTCGGCAAGCGGCAGCAGGGGGCGCTGAAGCGGGCGGGGCTGGTTTCCCCCGCGTAGAGCATGATCCCGAAAAGTGGAAGCCGGTTTTCGGAAAAGGTCATGCTTTGCCAAAAAGTTAGAGCGCCAATTGGTTCGATTTGAAACGATTGCGCTCTCAGTGCGGGGGTGGCGCCAAGCAGGCCGCCTCGCAGCTGCGCGTCAGCCGGTCTGCGAGCGCTTGGCGAGGAGGCCGCGCGATGGCTCCTGTCGCGACACCATCTGCATGATGCGGGCTCGCGTTCGCAGATCGGCGGCATCCAGCAACATCTGCCCGGCCCAGCGATAGACGTTGCGCAATCGCACGATGTCACGCATCACGCGCATGCGTTCGCGTTGCTCGGCTGGCGGCATCGACAACGCCTGTTCGAGCGCCTCGGCCATGCTGCGGGTGTCGTAGGGGTTGACGATCAAAGCTTCCGGCAGTTCCTGCGAAGCGCCGGCGAACTGCGACAACAGCAGCACGCCTTGCATGTCGTCGCGCGCGGCGACGAATTCCTTGGCGACCAGGTTCATGCCGTCGTGGAGACTCGAAACGACGCAGAAATCCGCCGCCCGGAACAACTCGAAAATCTCCGCCGGCTCGTAATGGCGCACGTTGAGTATGATGGGCTGATACGAATTGTCGCCGTGGCGGGCGTTGATCTCGCCGACCAGCGCCGCTGCTTCCTGCTGCAGGGTGCCGTAGCTGGCAAGCTTGCTGCGCGTCGGCGCCGCAACCTGCATGAAGACGAGATTCCTCTTCCATTCCGGGTGGCCGCACAAGAAGGCATCGATCGCGCGCAGGCGATCGAGAATGCCTTTGGTATAGTCGAAACGCTCGATGCCGGCGCCCAATCGCACGTCATCGGCAAGGCCGAGCCGCTTGCGCACCGCGGCACGGCATTCGGCGACCGGCCGCTGCCCCACGGTAGCGGCCGGAGGCCATTCGATGGATATCGGATAGGAGCGGACGAGGCTTTCGCTGCCGTGAAACGTTATGATGGAATGTTCGCGGTCGTTGCGCGCCTCCATGAAGCGCTCGACCGTATCGAGAAAATTATTGCAGTGAAACCGCGTGTGGAAGCCGATGACGGAACTGCCGAGCAGACCGGCAAGCAGCTCTTCCTTCCACGGGCAGATGCCGAACATTTCCGGGTTGGGCCAGGGGATGTGCCAAAACGTGATGATCGTCGCCCGCGGCAGCTTGGCGCGCAGCAGCGCCGGCAGCAGCGCGAAATGGTAGTCCTGAACGAGAATGATGGGATCGGGTCCGTTGGCCTCGCTGGCGATCACCTGCGCGTAACGCGCATTGACGAGCTTATATTGGGCCCAATCGCTTTCGCGAAATTGCGGCCGCACAAAAGCCATGTGGCACAGCGGCCATAGACCTTCATTGGCGAAGCCGTAGTAAAAACCGTTCTGCTCCTCATCGCTCAGCCAGACCCGACGCAAGACATAGCTCGGCTCGCCGGGCGGCACGCCGATACGGTCGAAGCGATCGACCATGTCGCGGTCCGCGCTGCCGCTGCCGTGTGCGACCCAGGTGCCACCGCAAGCGCGCATGATCGGCTCGAGCGCGGCGACGAGCCCGCTGGCCGGCCGTTGCAAAACGATGGCGTCGCCATCGCGGTTATGAATATAGGGCTCACGGTTGGAGACGACGATGACCTGCGCGCCCGGCAGCTTTTGCGTCAGCACGTGGCGCAGTATGGCGGGCGACCATTCGACGTCCGGGCCCTCGATCGGCAGATTGTCGAACTGCAGATCGCGCAGCAGGCGGCGAATTTCCTGTCCGAACGGGGCGGTTTCCGCCAGTTCGATCTCGCCGCCGCGGCCGTGCCGGGCTTGATCCACCGCTTGGCGGAAGGACTGCAGCCAATGGCGTCCCAAAAGCGTTGCCACGGCGCCGACCAGCAGCGCCGCGAGAGCCGCCAAGCCGATCAGCACGACGATGGCCCAGATGCGCGCTTGCGTGCTGCGCCGTTCGGCGAAGCTGAAATCGTTGATCAAGATGACATGGCCGCGGGCGTCATGGGCCACGACCGGAAAACTCGATACGATCAGCCGTTGGCCTCCGGATTCCCAATCCGAAAAACCGGGCGTGTTCTTCAGGATCGCCTGCCGACAGGTGAAGCGCTTCGGCATTTCCTTGGTCGGGTAAAGGAGCCGGCCCTGATCGTCGCAAAAGCCGACCGCCAATAGTCGCTCGTCGAGCGCCATCCGCTCGAATAAAGCGACGATCCTGGCCGAATTCTTTTGCTCTAATAGGTCCGTGAACTCGTCCAGAGCCGAATTGAAGGCCAATAGGGAGCGCGATTCGACGTCGCGCTGCGACCATTGCTCGATGAACGACGCCGCAAACGGCGGAATTACGAACACCGTCGCAGCGACGAGCAGTGCCGCGAGCACGGCATAGCGGATGACCAACGACACGATCGCCTCCTAAGTACACTTACCAACCCCGCGGCCGCCGCGCGCGCCGAAGGCAAGGCTCTACGTTTCGGATTGCGATTCGCTAGTCACTCAAACTCCACCCACCATTCGTTCCGCCAATCGAGCAACACTGCGGATTCCAGCCGCGACATCTGACAATTTTCAGTATGTCGCCTGCCTGGCGCCCGAATAAGCCTGCAGCGGAAGGCCGAACGATGGTTCAATCCCAGCCGGACAGCAATGAGAGCATTTGCCGCACCGCACGCCGAGCGGTTCCCCGTTCCGCTCGCATGCAAATGCCCGGCGAGTGCAACCGCGCGCCTTCGTCCCCACTGCGCACGGTCCGTTCCGTTCGCGGGGGGATGGCTCAGCAGCAGCCGCAGGCAAGATCTTCGGTCCAGATGAGAGCGTTTTTCAGAAACGCCGGCGGCAAATCGTCTTCGACCACTTCGCCGAGCGGCTTGAAGACTTTGAAATGATGCCGTCCGGCTCGCGTCCAGAACACCATGTGGGTCTCGACCGGCGGGCAGCCCGGCACTGCGCAGGCGATTTCCGAGACCATCACGGTTTCGTCGGCGCCGAGCGCAAAGCGTGTCCGCGTCCAGTCGCGCACGCGGTCGGTCGTGACGCTCTCGCCGGGGCTTTTCTTGGTCAAGCCAAGCATGGCACAACAACACCAGGACATGGGCGGCCGGGTGTCAAGCATGTACTCGGGCCGGCCAAGCGGGCCGGACCCGGGTGCCCGCCATGACCAAGAATTAGGAGTAAGTCAGTGGCCGAAAAAGTTCTGGCGGCGGTGCGCACGGGGCCGAGCAAGACCGAAATCCGCGACTATCCGATGCCGGACATTGCGGAGGATGCGGCACTGATGAAAATGGAGGTCGGTGGCATCTGCGGCACCGACGTCAAGCTCTATAAGCATCCGCCGTCGAGCGCGCCGGTCATTATGGGGCACGAAAATATCGGCGTTATCACTAAAGCGGGGCGCGAATTCGTAAGGCGCAAAGGGTTTAAAGAGGGCGACCTCGTCTTCGTCGAGCATTATGTCTCTTGCGGCAAATGCGAATGGTGCCATGCCGGCCAATACCGGCATTGCGAGAACACCAATTGGCGCACCAATCCCGACGCCATCCGCTACGGCTATACCTCGGCGGAAAAGGCGCCGCATTTGTGGGGCGGCTTCGCGCAATATGTCTATCTGCCGTGGAACGCCGTGGTGCATGCCGTGCCGAAGGGCGTGTCGGCGGAGCTTGCCGGCCTGGTGACGCCGATGGCGAACGGCGTCGAGTGGTCGCTATTCGACGGGGGCGTCGGCTACAATTCGACGGTGCTGATCCAGGGCCCGGGCCAGCAGGGCCTGTCCCAGACCGTGATCTGCAAGCAGGCCGGCGCCTCGCTGATCATCGTCACCGGCACCTCCAAGGACCGAGCCCGCATGGATGTCGCAAAAAAACTCGGGGCCGATCATGTCATCGATGTGCAGAAGGAAGATCCGCTTGCGCGCATCATGGAGATCACCGGCGGCAAGGGCGTCGACGTTTCGCTCGATTGCACCGCCGGTGCCGGGACCATACCGATGTTGCTCGGTATCGAGGCGCTCAAAAGGAAGGGCGGCGTCATCGTCGCGCAAGGCGAAATGGCGCAGTTTCCGAATTTCCCGCTGGAGAAGTTCACGGTGAAGTTCATCACCATGAAAAGCGCGCGTGGCCACAGTTACAAGGCCTGCGAGCTGGCTTTGGCGCAACTCGCGTCGAAACGCTTCCCGCTCGAACTCGTCACCACGCACCGTTTCGGCTTGAACGACGTCGATCGCGCCATCCGTTCGGTCGGCGGCGAGGGAGTGCCGGATGTGATTCACGCCTCGCTGATGCCGTGGCTGTGAGGGAAAAATTCCGCGCTGAAACCCTAACCCCGTTGGCTCGTTAATTTTGGTTATGACGAAAATTTTTATCCGCAAATCGATTGCCGCATTGCAGGCGGAGGTGAGCGATCCGGAAATCCAGGCGTTGACCCGGCACGGTGGGGTGCCGCTCAAAAGAAGCCTGTCCGCGACCGCGCTCGTGGCGCTCGGCATCGGCGTCATTATCGGTGCCGGCATTTTCGTTCTCACCGGCCATGCCGCGGCGGCCAATGCGGGGCCAGCCATCACGTTGTCCTTTATGCTCGGCGCCATCGTCTGCGGCTGCGCTGGTCTCTGTTATGCCGAGATGGCCTCGACCGTGCCGGTCGCCGGCAGCGCCTATACTTATGCTTATGCGACACTCGGCGAGATCATCGCCTGGATCATCGGCTGGGATCTGGTGCTGGAATATGCGCTGGGCACCACCACGGTGGCGATCGGCTGGTCCGGCTATGTCGTGAGTTTTCTCAAGGACTTCGGCATCGTCGTCCCTGCGGGATTCGCCGGCTCGCCGTTCGCCTACGACGGTGCGCGCCACACCTGGCGCCTTACCGGCGCCATTATCAATGTTCCGGCCATGGCCGTGGTTGCCGGGCTGACCATATTGCTGATCATCGGCGTCTATGAATCGTCGCGGCTCAACAACGTCATCGTCGCCATCAAGCTCGTGATCATCGTGCTGTTCATCGCCGCGGCCGCACCGTTCGTCACGACGGCGCATTGGGTCACTCCGCACAACCCCGCCGGAGATTTCATCCCGCCCAATCTCGGGCCGGGCGAGTTCGGCTGGAGCGGTGTCGTGCGCGGCGCCGCGGTGGTGTTCTTCGCCTATCTCGGTTTTGATGCGGTCTCGACCGCGGCCCAGGAGGCCAATAATCCGCAGCGCGACATGCCGATCGGCATTCTCGGCTCGCTCGCGATCTGCACGGTTCTCTACCTCGTGGTCGGCTTCGTGCTGACCGGCATCGTCGGCTATGACAAGCTCAATGTCGCCGACCCGATTGCGGTCGGTATCGACGCCATCGGGCTCACTTGGCTGTCGCCCATCATCAAGCTCGGTATTATTCTCGGCCTCACTTCCGTCATTCTAGTCGGCATGCTGGGCCAGCCGCGGATTCTCTATTCGATGGCGCGTGACGGCTTGATGCCGCCGATCGCTGCGAGGGTGCACCGGCGCTTTCGTACTCCCTATGTGACGACCATCTTCAATGGCAGCATCGTCACCGTTCTCTCAGGGCTTCTGCCGATCGGGCTGGTCGGCGAACTCGTCTCCATCGGCACGCTGTTCGCCTTCGCCATCGTCTGCCTTGGCGTGCTGGCGTTGCGCATCAAACAGCCGAATTTGCAGCGCCCATTCAAGACGCCTGCAGTCTTTATCGTGGCACCGCTCGGCGCTGTCTCCGCGGTGTTCCTGATGTGTGGGTTGCCGCTCGACACCTGGCTGCGGCTCGGCGCCTGGTTCATCATCGGCATCGGCGTTTATTTCTTTTACGGCGCTCGCCACAGCCGGATGCGGAAGGAGGGCGCGGCGACGTCCGCTGACTAAGCCCCGCTCGCCGAAGCAGAGCCGCATCGCGAGGGCGCGGGGTGGCTTACGCCGTCCGCCGTACTGTTTGGCGGATACGCAATGCCAGGCGGCCCTTGAGCGTGGCGTGGAATCGGCCGTTGCCGTAAGCGCGCACCATGCCGCGCGCTTCCAGACGGCGCGCTTGGTCGGGAGTGAGGCCGTCAGGACGCGTTCCGGCGGCGACTTCAATGAGAGAGTAAAGATCGCCGCGCTTGAGGCCGCGAGAAACCCAATCGCCAGCGTCGAAGGTTGTCAGCTTGACGATGACGAACAGAGCCGCCAAGCCGCCCATGAAATAAGCGTACGATATTCCCGACATGAGGCACCTGCGAAATTCCAAGCCGAGTTTAATACGGAGCGCAATCAATGCAATCCTACAGTACAATTTTGCACAGAGAGAGTCGCGCAACCATGAGATGCCGCCCATTGCGCATTGCTCGCACGAGCAGCGTTTTCTAAAATTTGTGGTCGCAATCGGGAAAAAATCGAAATGACGAATGCCGTATTGCTACCATCGCGCGAAATTAAAATCCGCGTGCACGACGGAGTCGAAATTGCGGTCGCCCTTTACATGCCGAACGGGGCTGGACCTTTCCCCGTCGTGCTGGCACCTTCGCCATACCGATACGACAACAATTCGCTGCCGGCCGGGCCGCAATTTCTCTGGCGCGAAACCGGCCCGATCGAACTCTATGTTGAGCGCGGCTATGTCTACGCCCACATGGATATTCGCGGCTGCGGTAAATCGGGCGGCGAATTTCGCCTGCTCGACCGCAATGAGCAGAAGGACCTTTACGACGTGGTCGAATGGCTAGGCCGGCAGGAATGGTCGAGCGGCAAAGTCGGCGGCATCGGCCAGTCCTACTTCTGCATGTCGCAATGGTGGATGGCGATTCAAAAGCCGCCATCGCTGGCCTGCATCTGCGCCTTCGACGGATTGAATGACCCGTATCGCGCCAGTGTCTATCAGGGCGGCATGCTGGGCGATTTCTTCGGCTCTTATTGGTGGAATCAAAATCGCATCATCAATCGCCATCCCGCCAACGGTGACTATCCGCGCGAGCAGCCCTATGACCTGAATTTGCGCATCCAGGAGCATCCCACCTACGACGAGTTCTGGCGCGAACGCAGCGCCGCCGAGCGCCTGGGCGAGATCGAGGTGCCGCTCTATTCGGTCGGCGTCTGGGGCAAGGTCGATCTGCATACCCGCGGCAATATCGACGGCTTCCGCCGCGCCAAGGGGCCGAAGAAGCTGAAGATGATCGGCCCGGTCAATGCTTTCGTCGCCAACCGCGAGTTCAACAGCCGCGAGCTGCACGAAAAAATTCTGCTGCCGTTCTACGATCATTATCTCAAGGGACAAAAGACCGACTACGCCGATCGCGCCACGGTCGAATATTTCGTACGCGGCGCCGACGCGGTGCGCACCTGCGAAACCTGGCCGCCACCCGGCGTGAGCTATGTGACCTGGCATTTGAACGGACAGAAATCCGCCAGCGTCACCTCGCTCAACGACGGGACGCTCAGCCGCGACACGGCGAGCGGTGAGGACCAGACCTCATATGCCTATCCCAATCCGGGCTGGATGATGGGCGTGGTCGGTTTCGGCCCCAACAATGCGCCTGATCCGGCGCGCCGCGTGCTGACCTTCACCACCGCGGCGCTCGAACGCGATCTCGAAATCGCCGGACCGATCAAGCTCACGCTCTATGCGTCGTCGACGCGCGACGACATGGATTTCTTCGTCAAGCTTTCGGAGCAGATGCCACAGGCGGCCGAGGATCGCGGCAAGACGCTCAATCCGGCGTCATACTGGATCACCAAGGGCTGGCTGCGCGCCTCGCATCGCGCGCTCGATCCGCATAAATCGACGGAAATGGAGCCCTATCACAGCTACGCCGACCCGCAGCCGATCGAGCCGGGAAAGATTTATCGCTTCGACATCAGCGTCGAGCCGATTGCGCACCGCTTCAAAAAGGGCAACCGCATGCGGCTGGAGATCGTCAACGGCGACTCGGTCGTCACCGACGTGCTGTGGACGCATTATTACGTGCCGAGCAAAATCGGCGCCGACACGATTCATCACTCGGCCGAGCATCCTTCCGCGCTGACACTTCCGGTGATGGAAGGCGATTAAGCGCTAACCGAGCGCGTTTTCCAGGGTCGTAAAGATATCGACTCGCAGGATGCCGACGTTCTTGATGGTGGTAATGATGGCCAAGGAAATGCCGGAGGTGAGGATCCATATTCAATCGCCGCCGCGCCGGACTCGTCTTTCAAAAAAACGACGCAATTGTTTCAACATTGGCTGCCTCAATCGAATGGTTGCTCAATGCATGGCTCTATAATAAAAACGGCATGGTAAATGGATCGCCATGCGGATTAAAAATGAACCGGTAGACGCGGGGCACTTGCCGCATGTGTCCGGGTTCGTTCCGACAGAAATTTCCCCGCCGACGAGTTGACCGCTTCCGTCGATCACGTCACCTTAACGACGCTAGCGCGATCGAGGGAAACTCATGAATCTCGGGTTTTTCATCATGCCGGTCCATCCGCCGGCGCGAAGTTATGCCGAAACGCTGCGTGAAGACCGCGAGGCTTTTATTCTTGCCGACCGGCTGGGCTACAGCGAAGGTTATTGCGGCGAGCATTTGACCGATCTTGCCGAAAACATTCCAAGCAGCCTGACCTTCTGCGCTTCGCTCGCCGGCTACACCTCGTCGATCAAGCTCGGCACCGCGGTCGCCAATCTCCCGTTCAGCCATCCGCTGCTGGTCGCGACCCAGGCGGCGCTCGTGGACAATCTCTTGCAGGGTCGCTTTCTGTTCGGCATCGGCGCCGGGGTCTTGCCTTCGGACGCCGAAGCGCTCGGACTGCTCTCGGCCGATCGCGGCGCGATGTTCGCCGAAGCCATCGATCATATTCTGGCGCTATGGGCGGGCGAGCCGCCCTATGATCTGCGCGGAAAATACTGGACCGTGTCGACGATGAAGACGGTATGGCCGGAGATCGGCATCGGCGGGGTCGTCAAACCCTATCAGAAACCGCATCCGCCCATTCTCGGCACATCGAGCGATCCGAACTCGAAAGGCCTTGTGGCGCTCGGCCGCCGCGGCTGGTGGCCGATCTCGTCGCATTTTTTGCACGCCTCGCATTTGCCCGGCCAATGGAACAATTATGCCCAAGGCTGCGCCG
>JBAQHW010000280.1:0-7735 GCA_049288525.1 Xanthobacteraceae bacterium | reverse complement strand
GCAACGGCGCCATCACCGACCACTCGAAATCCGTCAAATCGAAGCGAGCCATCCAAACCTCCTGCGTTGGAAGCTTGAATCATCGTTCGCCACAAAATGGAATCCCGTTTATGAGTTCGTGACCTAGAATATTTGATGGAGTATTATCTTTTCAGAAAACCGGTATCCATCCCCGGATCAAGTCCGCGGATAGGCATTTTCCGGATCATGCTCTAGCTTCCGCGGGCGAGTATTTAGGCCGGCCGCACGCCATAGATCCGGTCGGCCCGTTGTTCGAAGGCCGCCGAGAACCGGCGGAACGCGGTTTCGAACATCGCCCCCATCAGAAGCCCGAGCATGCGGCTGCGAAATTCGTAGGCGATGAAGAATTCGACGTCGCAAGCGCTTTCGCCGGCGGCAGCAAAATGCCAGCGGTTATTCATCTTTCGGAATGGGCCTTCGAGATACTCGACAAGGATTTCCAGTTTTGTGCGCTCGAGCGTCACCCGGCTGGTGAAGGTCTCGTGGATAAGCTTATAGGCGACCGTCATGTCGGCGACGATGACATCTCGGTTCTCGGCGTCCGTGCTACGCTTGCGGATCCGCAGCGATCGGCACAGCGGCACGAATTCCGGATAGCGCTCGACGTCGGCGACCAGATCGAACATGTCGGTAGCGGAATGCTGCACGCGCCGCCTGGTCGAAAATTGCGGCATCAAATCATCGTGGGCTGCGGGCTGCCCTCAGCCGGGCGAAATCTTCGCCGGCATGATGCGACGAGCGGGTCAAGGGACTTGCCGAAACCATCGCGAAGCCCTTGGCATAAGCGATCGTCTCCAGCGTATTGAATTCATCGGGTGGCACATAGCGTATGACGGGATGATGCTTGCGCGACGGTTGCAGGTATTGGCCGATGGTCAAAAAGTCGACGTCGGCCGCGCGCAGGTCATCCATCACTTGCAAAACCTCGTTCCGCTGTTCGCCGAGACCGACCATGATGCCGGATTTGGTGAACATCGCTCCGTCGAGCTCTTTGACGCGTTGCAACAGCCGGATTGAAGCGAAATAGCGCGCGCCTGGTCGTACCGTCAGATAATTCGACGGTACCGTCTCGAGATTATGGTTGAATATATCCGGCCGCGCCGCGACCACCGTTGCCGCGGCACCGTCCCTGCGCAGAAAATCGGGCGTCAGCACTTCGATCGTGGTGTCCGGGCAGCGTGCGCGGATCGCGGCGATCACGGCGGCAAAGTGCCCTGCCCCGCCGTCGGCAAGGTCGTCCCGGTCAACCGAGGTGATGACCACATGGGACAGTCCGAGCTTGGCGGTCGCTTCGGCGACATGCTGTGGCTCGGCGGCGTCGAGTATGCCGGGCAACCCGGTCTTGACGTTGCAGAATGCGCAAGCCCGCGTGCAGGTGTCGCCCATGATCATGAAGGTGGCGTGCTTTTGTTCCCAGCACTCGCCGATATTCGGGCAGCCCGCTTCTTCGCAAACGGTATGAAGGCCGTTCGCCCGCACGATCCGCTGGGTATCGCGATAGCCGGGCGAGCCGGGCGCCTTGACGCGAATCCAATCGGGCTTGCGCAACACCGGCTGGTCCGGCCGATGCGCCTTTTCGGGGTGGCGCGGACGGCCGCCTTCGTCGTTTCGCGTGTCGATCAAGACAGTCATTGCGTGTCGGAACGGGTTCCAGGCGGGAACTGACCCGCAACAAATACTTACGGCTGCGTCTGCCGCGCCGCAAGGCTTCGGGTTGCTTGAATAAACGAGCGGTCGAAGCAGATTTTATGAACGATTTGTAGGGCTTGGACGGCGGTTTGCCGGCGCGGCGTCGTAACTTTCGCCATAATAAAACGCTTAATCAATGTGTACCGCGACTCCGTCGTCACGCGAGGACGAGATGGCTGCAAGCGATCAGGCTTTGGCTGGACCGAAAGCGGCCGCGCTGGCTCTGCACCGATTCGGCTTCGGGCCGGCGGCCGGACAGATCGAGGGGATCGGCTCGGATCCGCGCGGCGCGCTGTTGGCCGACCTTGATCGTCCCTCCGCCGGTACGCTGACCGTCGATCTGCCGTCAAGCGCGCAAGCCGCCCGCGCCGTGTTTGATTTTCAAGCCGAACGGCGGGCCCGGCAGAAATTGGCGCTGCGAGCCCAAAAGGCCGACGAGACGTCGGGCGAGATGCAGGCCGATGCCAATCAAGCGATGTCGGAGCCGGCCAAAATCGCCGGGCCGAATGAGGAGCACGGACCGAAACAGCCGCCGCTGCCGCAGGCGTTGCTGCTCAACGAGGCCAAGGCCCGCTTCGATGCCGCGACCGGTGCCGAAATCGGTTTCGTCGAACGACTGGTCTGGTTCTGGTCGAATCATTTTTGTGTTTCCGCCGACAAGATCGTTGCCATGGCCGGGCCTTACGAACGCGAGGCCATTCGCCCGCACGTGCTCGGCCACTTTGGCGATTTATTGCGCGCGGTCGATAGCCACCCGGCCATGCTGTTCTATCTCGACAATGTCGAATCGATGGGACCGGACTCGATTGCCGGAATCGATCGCGATAAGGGCCTGAACGAGAACCTCGCCCGCGAGACGCTCGAACTGCATACGCTCGGGGTCCGCTCCGGCTATACGCAGACCGATGTGACGAGCTTCGCCAAGGTGCTCACCGGCTGGACTTGGTTTCCGCCGAGCGAGCCGGAGAGTGGCGGCGAATTTGTTTTCAACAAGCTCCTCCACGAGCCGGGTCCGCAAACCGTGCTTGGCAAAAGCTATGCCGAGGCCGGCATCGACCAAGGCCGCGCCGTGCTTGCCGATTTGGCGCGGCACCCGGCAACCGCGCGGCATATGGCGGAGGAACTGGCCAGCCATTTCATAGCCGATACGCCGCCGCCCACGCTTGTCGATAAGCTGACAAGGACCTTTAAGGACAGCGACGGCAATCTGAAAGAGGTCGCCAAGACGCTGATCAATGCCGACGAATCCTGGACGGCGCAGCGGCAAAAGCTGAAAACGCCGGCGGTGTGGGTGGCAAGCCTGCTGCGCGTGACCGGCGCGCAGGCGCTATTTCCCATTGGCCAGATCATGAATGCGCAAGCCACGCTCGGCGAGCCGCTGTGGCGGCCGCCGGCGCCGAACGGCTTTTCCGACACAGAGGCGGCCCTGATCGATGGCGTGCCCCGGCGGCTCGATATTGCCAATGCCTTCGCCGCGCGCCTCGCCATGCTCGAGCCGATGGCGCTTCTGGCGTCCAGCATCGGCCCGCTGGCGTCGGCGCAAACGCGCGACACGGTCGCGCGCGCCGAAACGCGCCGGCAGGCGGTGGCGTTGCTGGCAATGGCGCCGGAGTTTCTGCGAAGCTGAATGCGGAGAACGACGATGAGACTGCATGCCCCCTCGCGCCGCGAACTGCTGTGCGGTTCCGGTACGCTGTTCGCCTGGGCCTTTTTGCCGAAGCTGGCGTTTGCCGAAGGCCGCGATCCGCGTTTTCTCGCGGTCATTCTGCGGGGCGCGCTGGACGGGCTTGCCACCGTCGCGCCGGTCGGCGATCCGGACTGGATCGCGTTGCGCGGCGACGAAGCGCTGACGCTGGGTGGCAAGACGCCGGCGCTCAAGCTCGACGATTTTTTCGCTGTCAATCCGGCGATGCCGCATCTGCACGGCATGTTCCATGACGGCGAAGCGCTGGTGGTGCATGCGAGCGCGACGCCGTACCGTGATCGCTCGCATTTCGACGGCCAAGACCTTTTGGAGAGCGGGTTGGCGAAGGCCGGCCCGAGCGAGTCCGGCTGGCTCAACCGCGCGCTGGCCGGGCTCGAACCTGGCGGCCGCATCAATCCGAAAGGCGGCCGTGTCTTTGCCGTCGGGCCGGTGACGCCACTCATCGCCCGCGGGCCGGCGCCGGTTCTGTCGTGGTCGCCGCAACGGATCATGCCGGCGAGCGAAGATACCGCCGCGCGCTTGCTCGATCTTTACCGTCAGTCGGACTCAAAGCTTGCAAGCGTGCTCGAAGACAGCGCCAGACTCGCCGCGATCGAGCAGTCCGGCGCTAACGGCACGATGCAACAAAAAATGGGCGGCCCGGGCCCGGCCCAGGTGCGTGCTTACTTCTCGGATGCCGCCGGCAATGCCGCGAAATTTCTGGCGCAGCCCGACGGACCGCGGGTCGGCGCGCTGGCGCTCGACGGCTGGGATACGCATGTCAATGAAGGCATCGCGCAGGGCCGGCTATCGCAGCTTCTCGGCGCGCTCGACGATGCGCTTGCCGCGATCAAGACCAATATGGGGCCGGCGTGGTCGCAGGCCGTGGTGGCGCTCGCCACCGAGTTCGGGCGCACCGCGCATATCAACGGTACCGATGGCACCGATCACGGCACCGCGACGGTCGCGCTGCTTGTCGGCGGCGCGCTCAAGGGCGGCCGCGTCATCGCCGATTGGCCGGGGCTGAAGCCTTCCGATCTGTATCAAAACCGCGACCTCAAACCGACCACAGATCTGCGCGCGGTGCTCAAAGGTGTCCTGAAAGACCACTTGCGCCTCGACGAGCGCGTGCTGGCCGAGAGCGTGTTCCCCGGCAGCGACGTCGTGAAGCCGATGGCAGGATTGGTGAAAGCGGCGTAACGCTCAGGCCGGTTTCGCCGCCAGACGGTGGTTGGGCGTCGAATCGGATATTTGCAGTTCGTCGTCGTTCATGTCGGCGCCGACGTCGCCGAACAGCGGCGTCGAGAGATAACGCTCGCCGGTGTCGGGCAGCATGCACAGCACCGTCGCGCCGGGCGCCGCCTGTTTGCACACGTCAAGCGCGCCGGCGAAGGTTGCTCCCGCGGTGATGCCGACGAAAATGCCTTCCTGCTGCGCCAGCGCTTTGGAGCACTTCATGGCGTCGGGGCCTGGGATCGTCAGAACCCGGTCGATCGCTTTCATATCGACGGCTTCGCCGGTGATGAGCGGAATGAAATCGGGACTCCAGCCCTGCATCGGATGCGGCTTGAACGCAGGATGCGGCTTGGCCGGGCTGCCGTCGGGATTGCGTTGCTGTTTTTCGCCGGAGGTGAGCATCGGTGCGTCCGCCGGTTCGCAGACGATGATTTTCGTCTCGGGGCGTTCCTTGCGTAACACGCGCGACACGCCGGTCAGCGTTCCACCGGTGCCGAAACCGGTGACCCAATAGTCCAATCGCTCGCCGGCGAAATCGGCGATGATCTCGCGCGCCGTGGTGCGCTCATGGATGTCGGGATTGGCCGCGTTCTCGAACTGACGCGTCATGAACCAGCCGTGCGCCTTGGCCAGTTCCTGCGCCTTCTCCACCATGCCGAAGGCGCGCTCGGCACCTGGCGTCAGTACCACCTTGGCGCCGAGAAAGCGCATCAGCTTGCGGCGCTCGACCGAAAAGCTTTCCGCCATGGTGACGACCAGGGGGTAGCCCTTGGCCGCGCAGACCATGGCGAGCCCGATGCCGGTATTGCCGGAGGTCGCCTCGATCACGGTCTGGCCCGGCTTTAATTCGCCCGCCTTCTCGGCTGCTTCGATGACGCCGAGCGCGAGGCGGTCTTTCACCGAGCCGAGCGGATTGAAGGCTTCGATCTTGACGAAGAGATTGACGCCCTTTGGCGCCAGCTTGTTGATCTTGACCACCGGCGTGCGGCCGATTGTGCCGAGAATACTGTCGAACTTGGCCATGGGGTTCTCCGGCAAGGGCGGAATTTGCGGCAGCACGCTATCGCTTTCGCCGTGCCTCGCCTAGATCTCTGACTGGCAACCGCCAAAGCTCGCGGTCGCGATCGATGCCGGAATTTCGGCGGCGCGTTGATCACGCTTGTACGGGATGATATCCGTACCGTCGGGAGGATGACGGACCGGATATCAAGCGCCGCATCAGCGCAGGGCGCGCCCGATAACAACACAGAATGCGGGTAGGCTTCTTTAACGCACAATTTTTCGCTGTGCCGAAATCATACACCCTGAGAGGCAGAACTTATGCGCCGCTTCACGGTCTTGGGTTTGTGTGTTGCCGCGTCGCTTATTTTTGCTCCGATGCATTCCTATGCGGACGCCTATCCGTCGCGACCGATTCATCTCATCATTACCAGTCCAGCGGGTTCGCTGACCGACGTACTGGGCCGGCTCTATGCGCAAGAGCTAAGCGCAAATGTTGGTCAGCCTGTCGTCGTCGACAATCGCCCCGGCGCCATGACGCAAGTCGGCACGGATTATCTGACTCATGCCGATGCTGACGGTTACACGCTGATGCTCGGCGCGTCCGAATTGACCATGCTGCCGTCGGAAAAGAAGAACTATCCATACGATCCGACCAAAGACATCACGCCCGTCGCTTTGATCGCCACGTCTTGGACGATGTTTGCGATCTATCCGAAATTGCCGCCGCAGACGCTGCCGGAATTCATTGCCTATGCCAAGGCGCGGCCGGGCAAGCTCCATTACGGAACCAATGGCGTCGGTGGAGCGCTGCAAATCGCGGTCAAGATTCTCGAGCTCAAGACCGGAATCGCCATGATCGACGTGCCCTATCATGGCGGCGAGCAGGCCGCTAACGACGCCATGTCCGGCCAGATTGAAATGGTGTCGATGGGTCTTGCAAGCGCCCGCGTGGCCGAAGGCGGGAGGCTGCGGCTCCTCGCACAGACCGGGCCGAGCCGTCATCCGCTGTTTCCCAACGTGCCGACCACCGCGGAGTACGGCCTGCCGGACGTGCGCATGGACACCTGGTTTGGTCTCGTCGCCCCGCCAAAGGCGCCGGCGGACATCGTCGAGCGGCTCGATCGCGCCACCGCCGAGATCGAGAAAGAGCAGAGTTTCCGCGATAGTCTCGCTAAAATTGGATGTGCTGCCGCCTATAAATCGCACGCCGATTTCGCCGGGTTCATCGCCGACGATCTCAAGAAGTGGCGGGACCTTATTCCTGCTCTAGGCATCCCGAAATTCGATTGAAGGAGAACAGAACGTGGCGACGAAATCGGCTTGGCCGAACGGAAAAAAGATTGCGGTGTCGGTGACCGTGATGTTCGAAACATGGTCAGAGGACGCCGCGCCGAATTATTCGGTGCAAACCACGCATCTCAAGTCCGGCACCGTCGATTATGCCAGCAAGGCGTGGTCCACTTATGGCGGCCGCGTCGGTGTGTGGCGTCTGATCCGTATGCTCGACCGCTTGCAGATCCCCGGCACGTTTTTTACCAACGGACGTTGTGTCGAAGAGTATCCCGATGCCGTGAGACAAATCGCAAAGTCCGGTCATGATATTGCCGGTCATGCCTATGTGCAGGATCAGTTGCTCGCCTACATGTCGCTTGAGGATCAGCAGAAGACGATCCAAAGGAGCGTCGAATTGCTGAGCTCTTGCAGCGGCAAGAAAATCACGGGTTGGAGTAGCCCGGTGATCGCCTTCACGCCGGAAACGGCCGGTTTCCTCGCCAAGGCCGGCTTGAAATGGACGTGCGACGTTACCTACGCCGATCTACCGATCCGCATTCACACGCCTCATGGCGTAATCGCCGGTGTGCCGACGACCGACTTCTCCGACAACCGAGTGATGCGCGCTAGCCCGAGGGATTTGTTCGACGCCTATAAAGGCACCTTCGATTATCTGTCCGAGAACGAGCAGATGTCGCTGCTGGTTTTGGTTATTCATTGCCAATTCGGCGGACGCCCGCTGATGACGGCCGTAGTGCAGGAAATCTTAAAATACATCGGAAAATCGCCGGACGTTTGGTTCGCGCGTCACGAGGAATTGGCGAACTGGGC
>JBAQHW010000279.1:0-8458 GCA_049288525.1 Xanthobacteraceae bacterium | reverse complement strand
TGCTTCTTGCAGGTGTCGACGATGCGCTTCATCCATTCCAGCACGGTTTTGTGCTCGTATTGCCGGGGATAGCCGAGTTCCTGCGAGAGATCGCCTTCGCCGATCAGGATGCAACCGATGCCCGGCACGTTCTTGAGCATGGCGTCGAGGTTGTCGACGCCGCGGGTATCTTCGATCTGAAGAATGCAGAAGATTTCGCCTCGCGGATTGAGCGGCCAGACGTCGGCTTTCTGATAATAGTCCTGCTGGCTCAAGCCCCAGTAACGCGCCGCGGTAGTCGGCCCGTCGCCGCGGATACCGGCGGGCTCGAAATGTTCGGCAGATTTCAGGCGCGGGTAGCGGCAGGCGCCGACCGCATTGGCCGCCTCCTCGACCGTCGAAATATGCGGAAACACGATGCCGTAGCAGCCCATGTCGAGCGCCTGCTTGGCCTGCCATTGCGCCATCTCGACGCCGTTGACCGGAACGCGGACCATCGGCGCGACGCTTGGCACAACCGAGCCGGCCTTGGCGATCTGGGCACGGTTGAGCATATATTGCAGGCAGTCCCGCAGCAGCCGGCCGTCCCACGGATTGTGCTCCATCTCGAACACGCAGCCGTCGAATTTCGATGTGCTCATGGCCACCGCCGAGTCGGTGTGCGCGGGCGCAAAGCATGTCAGCGCATGCTGGCCCGCTTCGAGTGCGCGGATGATGCCATTGAGCCTCGGTAGATCAGCCATTACAGAACTCCTCCGTTTTGCGGCCGGCATCCTATCAGATTGTGCCGCCGGTTTGACAATCGCGCCGCGCGCCTTAGCATCGACCGGGTCCCCAACCATGCAGGTCCTGTTCTCATGATTATCGATTGCCACGGCCATTACACCACCGAGCCCAAGGACCTGCACCGCTTCCGCAAAGAGCAGACCGCGGCCGCCAACGCCAAGGACAAGATGGCGATGCCGTCGCGCGCGGCACTGAAAATGTCGGACGACGAAATCCGCGAATCGATCGAGCAAAACCAGCTCAAGCTGCAGCGCGATCGCGGCACCGATGTCACCATCTTCTCGCCGCGCGCCTCAGGCATGGGCCATCACATCGGCGACGAAAGCGTGAGCCTCGAATGGTCGCAAATCTGCAACGATCTGATCGCGCGGGTGGTCTCGCTGTTCCCGAAGAACTTCATCGGCGTGTGCCAATTGCCGCAGTCTCCGGGCGCCGATCCGGCGCACTCCGCCGCCGAACTCGAGCGCTGCGTGAAGATGGGCTTCGTCGGCTGCAATCTTAATCCCGATCCGTCGGGGGGCTATTTCAACTCGCCGCCGATGACCGACAAATCCTGGTTCCCGCTGTACGAGAAGATGATCGACCTCGACGTGCCGTGCATGATCCACGTCTCGGGCTGCTGCAATCCGGCGATGCATACCACCGGGTCGTATTACCTCAACGCCGACACCATGGTGTTCATGCAGGTGCTGTTGTCCGACCTGTTCAAGACCTATCCCAAGCTGAAATTCATCATTCCGCACGGCGGCGGCGCGGTGCCGTTCCACTGGGGCCGTTTCCGCGGCATTGCGCTCAATAACGGCAAGCCCGAGCTCGCCGAGATCATGGGCGAGAACATTTTCTTCGACACCTGCGTCTATCACCAGCCCGGCATCGATCTGCTCACCAATGTGGTGCCGATCGACAATATTCTGTTCGCCTCCGAGATGGTCGGCGCGGTCAAGGGCAACGATCCGCGGACCGGGTTCGGCTTCGACGACACCAAGCGCTACATCGAGAAGGCGCCGATCGGCGCCGCCGACCGCAGCAAGATTTTCGCCGGCAATGCCTTGAAGGTCTACGGCCGGCTCAAAGATGCGGCGGCGGTGAAGGCGCTCGCCTGAGGCCAACCGCATTGGTGAAGGCAACAAAAAAAAGAACCAGGTCGGGAGCGCAGTCGCGTACCCATGTCATTCGGGTCGGCCGGCGCGAAATCGAAACGCGCGGCCTGGCCGATGGCTTCTGGACCGACCTCTATCATCGCGCGCTGACGGTATACTGGCCGGTGTTCTTTGCCAGCGCGGCGGCGATCTTTGTCGTCCTGAATGCCGTATTCGCGTTCGTCTATTGGCTGGGCAACGCCCCGATCGCCAATGTGAGCTCCACCATTCCGCTGCCGCTTAATTATTTCTATTTTTCGATCGAGACGCTCGCCACCGTCGGCTATGGCGACATGCATCCGCAGACCGACTACGGCCATCTGGTCGCGACGGTCGAAATCTTCACCGGCATGACGTTCTTGGCGGTGATGACCGGGCTGATTTTCGCGCGCTTCTCGCGCCCGCGCGCCAGGTTCATTTTTGCCAGTCATCCGATCGTCGGCCGCCATTTCGGCAAGAAAACGCTGATGATCCGCGTCGCCAATGAAAGGCACAACACGATCTCGCAGGCCACCGCGCGGCTGTGGCTGCTGCGGGTCGAAGAGGACGAGGGCGGCGCAGCGCTCCGGCGCTTCCACGAATTGAAGCTCGAGCGCAGCGAGCATCCGATGTTCGCGCTGAGCTGGACGATCTTTCATCCCATCGACAAGGCAAGCCCGCTGCACGGCGTGACCGCAGAGGAGCTGGCACAGACGGACGGTGCGTTCGTGCTCAATGTCAGCGGCGTCGACGACAATTCGGCGCAGCATCTTCATGCGCGGCGGCTGTACACGCACACGGACATCCGCTGGAACCACCAATACCGCGACATTACCAGTCACTCGGACGAGGGCAGGCTGTTGATCGATTACGACCTGTTTCACGAAGTCACGCCGGAAGAGGCGTGAGCGGGCAATCAAGGTTCGGAATTGGCCGATTGCGAAAGCTGATCGTCGATGCGCCGGCTGGCCTTTCCCGCAAGGTGACGTCGATCATATTGATGTAAGGTAGCGGGCCGCCACCTTCGGTATTGCAATGCCTTCATGATCGACCGGCTTGAATTCATCATCGCCTTGGCGCGCGAGCAGCATTTCGGCCGTGCCGCCGAGACCTGCCGCGTCAGCCAGCCGACGCTTTCGGCCGGCATCAAATATCTCGAGGATATGTTCGGCGTGCTGCTGGTCCAACGCGGCTCCCGTTTTCATGGCTTCACGCCGGAGGGCGAGCGCGTGCTGGAATGGGCGCGCCGCATCGTCGGCGACACCCGCGCCATGCGCCAGGATATCGACGCGCTCAAGCGCGGCCTCGCCGGCCATATCAAGATCGCCGCGATCCCGACCGCGCTCGCCATGACGGCGATGCTGACGACGCCGTACCGCGCCAAGCATCCGGACGTGCGCTTTTCCATCGTGTCGAAGACCTCGATCGACGTGCTGCGGCTGCTTGAAGACTTGGAAGTGGATGCCGGCCTCACTTACCTCGACAACGAGCCGGTCGGCAGGGTCAATGCCGTCCCGCTCTATCTCGAGGAATATCGCCTGCTGACGTCGCCCGACGCCGTCTTGGGCAACCGGGACAAGGTCACCTGGGCGGAAGTCGGTCAGGTGCCGCTGTGCCTGCTGACGCCGGACATGCAGAACCGCCGCATCATCGACAGCATGCTGCGCGCCGCCGGCCGCGAGCCGTCGCCGACGCTTGAATCCAATTCCATGATCGTCTTGTTCGCCCATGTGCGGACCGGAAAATGGGCGAGCATCATGCCGGCAAAGCTCGCCGAGACACTCGGCCTGACGGCGAACGTCCGCTCGATCCCAATCGTCGAGCCCGCGGCCACGCATGCGGTCGGTCTTGTCGTTCCGCACCGCGAGCCGATGACGCCGCTGATCGCCGCGCTGGTCGCCGAAGCGCGGCAACTCGCCAAAATTCTGGAGGGGCCAATCCCCCCGTTCGGTGCCGTCAACGGCAACAAGCCGAAAACGCCATCATCGCGTGCGCGTGCGCTGACCAAGGATGCGAAACGCAAGTCGCGGCATTAATAGTCTCGTCCTGCTGCCCTTGGTTAATCGGCATTTCAAATCGAGCAACGGTTCAGCTTTATTGATTTTTGGAGCAATTCCAAACATTTATGGGGCTTGCCGCAAAGGCGAGAAGCGTGCCCGATTACCAGCCATTTAGCGCGGAGAAAACCGCGCAGATCATTGCCGAGCGTAAGGACCTCGAAGGTCCGCTGCTGCCTATCCTGCACGCCTTGCAGGCGGCCTTCGGTTACATCGACCGCGCTGCGGAGCCCATCCTCGCCGAGGCGCTGAACATTTCGCGCGCCGAGGTGCACGGCGTCGTCACTTTCTATCACGACTTTCGCCAGCAACCGGCGGGGCGTCACGTACTCAAACTGTGCCGGGCGGAGGCCTGTCAGGCCGCGGGCGGTGAGGCGCTTGCCTCGCATGCCGAGGCGAGGCTCGGTGTGGCGTTCGGCCACACCACCGCGGACGGCCGCGTGACTCTTGAGCCCGTCTACTGCCTCGGTCTGTGCTCGGTGTCGCCGTCGGCTATGCTCGACGGCCGCGTCATCGCCCGTCTCGACGCCAAGAAGCTCGATGCGCTGGTTGTGGAGACCGACCGATGAGCGCGCTTCGCATCTACGTTCCGGGCGACGCCGCGGCGGTCGCCTGCGGCGCCGACGCCATCGCAGCAACGATCGCCGTGCTTGCGCGGAAGCAAAATCTGACGGTCATGATCGTCCGCAACGGCTCGCGCGGCATGCATTGGCTTGAGCCGATGCTCGAAGTGGCAACCGATCGAGGCCGCGTTGCCTATGGCCCGGTCGATGCCGCCGAGGTCGAGAGCGTGTTCGCGGCGATGGTCGCCGGCGGCGGCGAACACACGTTGCGCATCGGCGTGCCGGAGGAGCATCCATTCCTGAAGAAGCAGACGCGGCTTACCTTCGCGCGCTGCGGCATCGTCGATCCCCGCTCGCTCGACGATTACCGGGCGCATGACGGCTACAAGGGTTTGGCGAAGGCGCTGGCCAATCCCGCCGGCATCGTCGAGGAAATCAGTCAATCCGGCCTGCGCGGCCGCGGCGGAGCCGGCTTTCCGACCGGCATCAAATGGAAAACGGTCGCCGACGCCAGCGCGAACCGCAAATACATCGTCTGCAACGCCGACGAGGGCGACAGCGGCACTTTTGCCGACCGTATGATCATGGAAGGCGATCCCTTCGTCCTGATCGAAGGGATGACGATTGCCGGCATCGCGGTCGGCGCGACCAAGGGTTTCGTCTATATCCGCTCGGAATATCCGCACGCCATCGCGGTCATGAACGACGCCGTCGCTATCGCGCGCCGCGCCGGCATGCTCGGTACAAGCGTCGCCGGCTCCGACTTCGAATTCGATCTGGAAGTGCGCGTGGGCGCCGGCGCCTATGTCTGCGGCGAGGAGACGTCGCTTCTCGAAAGTCTTGAAGGCAGGCGCGGCGTGGTGCGCGCCAAGCCGCCGCTGCCGGCGCATAAGGGGCTGTTCGGCAAACCGACCGTCATCAACAATGTGCTGTCGCTCGCCACCGTGCCGGTGATAATGGACAAGGGCGCTGCATTCTACAAAAACTTCGGCGTCGGCCGCTCGCGCGGCACCATGCCGATCCAGCTCGCCGGCAATCTCAATTATGGCGGGCTGTTTGAAACGCCGTTCGGCATCACGCTCGGCGAACTGGTCAACGATATCGGCGGCGGCTGTTTTACCGGCCGCCCGGTGAAGGCGGTGCAGGTCGGCGGCCCGCTCGGCGCCTATTTCCCGCCGGCGCTGTTCGATACGCCGTTCGACTATGAAGCCTTTGCCAAGCGTGACGGGTTGATAGGCCATGCCGGCATCGTCGTGTTCGACGACACCGTCGATATGGCGAAGCAAGCACGCTTTGCCTTTGAATTTTGCGCCGTCGAATCCTGCGGCAAGTGCACGCCATGCCGCATCGGCGCGATCCGCGGCGTCGAGACCGTCGACAAAATCATCAGCGGTGAGAACCCCGAGAGCAATCTCGCGCTCGTCGCCGACCTCTGCAACACCATGAAGTTCGGATCGCTGTGCGCGCTCGGCGGCTTCACGCCTTATCCGGTGATGAGCGCTCTCACGTATTTTCCGGACGACTTTAATGCCGCGCCGCCAGAGCGTGATCCGGAAAAGTGGCCGCCGGTTTTCCGAAAAGATCATGCTCCAAAAAACACTTCGCAGGCAGCGGAATAGGAGAACGCCATGTCACTCGTCCACGAGATCGACTACGGCACGCCGAAAGCCAAGTCTGAGAAGACCGTGACGCTGACCGTCGACGGCCAGCAGGTCACGGTGCCGGAGGGCACCTCGATCATGCGGGCGGCGATGGAGCTGGGCACGCAGATTCCGAAACTGTGCGCCACCGACATGGTGGACGCTTTCGGCTCCTGCCGCCTGTGCCTGGTCGAGATCGAGGGCCGCGCCGGCACGCCGGCGTCCTGCACCACGCCGGTCGCGCCGGGCATGGCGGTGAAGACGCAGACCGAGCGGCTCAAAGCCATCCGCAAAGGCGTGATGGAGCTTTATATCTCCGACCATCCGCTCGACTGTTTGACTTGCTCGGCCAACGGCGATTGCGAATTGCAGGACATGGCCGGCGCCGTCGGTTTGCGCGACGTGCGCTACGGCTATGCCGGCGAGAACCATGTCTTCGCCAAGGAGCCAAGCGGTACCGCCAATGACAGCTGGCTGCCGAAGGACGAATCCAACCCGTATTTCACCTACGATCCATCGAAATGCATCGTCTGCTCGCGCTGCGTGCGCGCCTGCGAGGAAACGCAAGGCACCTTCGCGCTCACCATTGCCGGCCGCGGCTTTGGCAGTCGCGTTTCGGCGGGCATGGAAGAGTCGTTCATGTCCTCGGAATGCGTTTCGTGCGGCGCCTGCGTGCAGGCCTGTCCGACCGCGACGCTCAACGAGAAGAAGGTCATCGAGATCGGCAAGCCCGAGCATTCGGTGGTGACGACCTGCGCCTATTGCGGCGTCGGCTGCGCGTTCAAGGCCGAGATGCGCGGCGACGAACTCGTGCGCATGGTGCCTTACAAGGACGGCGAGGCGAACCGCGGCCACTCCTGCGTCAAGGGCCGCTTCGCCTGGGGCTATGCGAGCCACCGCGAGCGCATCCTCAAACCCATGATCCGCGCCAAGGTCACCGATCCCTGGAAGGAAGTGAGCTGGGAGGAGGCGATCGGCTACGCGGCCGCTGAGTTCAAGCGCATCCAGGGGAAATACGGTAAAGATTCCGTCGGCGGCATCACCTCGTCGCGCTGCACCAACGAAGAAACCTTCCTGGTGCAGAAGCTGATCCGCGCGGCATTCGGCAACAACAATGTCGATACCTGCGCCCGGGTATGCCATTCGCCGACCGGCTACGGGCTCGGTCAGACCTACGGTACCTCGGCCGGCACGCAGAACTTCGACTCGGTCGAGGAAACCGACGTCGCCATCGTCATCGGCGCCAATCCGGCTTCGGCGCATCCGGTGTTTGCGTCCCGCATGAAGAAGCGGCTGCGCCAGGGCGCCAGGCTGATCGTGATCGATCCGCGGCGCACCGAAATGGTGAAATCGGCGCACATCGACGCGGCCTATCATCTCGCGCTCAAACCCGGCACCAATGTCGCGGTCGTGACGTCGCTCGCCCATGTCATCGTCACCGAGAAGCTTTACGACGAAAAGTTCATCCGCGAGCGCTGCGATTGGGACGAGTTCCTGCATTGGGCGGATTTCGTTTCGCAGTCGCGCAACAGCCCGGAAGAAGTCGCCAAGTTGTCCGGCGTGCCGGCCGAGACCATTCGCGGCGCCGCGCGTCTCTACGCGACCGGCGGCAACGGCGCGATCTATTACGGGCTCGGCGTCACCGAGCACTCACAGGGTTCGACCACGGTGATGGCGATCGCCAATCTCGCCATGGCGACCGGCAATATCGGCCGGCCCGGCGTCGGGGTGAATCCGCTGCGCGGCCAGAACAATGTGCAGGGCGCCTGCGACATGGGCTCGTTCCCGCACGAGCTCGCCGGCTACCGGCACATCTCGCTCGACGAGCCGCGGCATCTGTTCGAGAACGATTGGGGCGTGACGCTCGACAAGGAGCCGGGCTTGCGCATTCCCAACATGCTCGATGCCGCGGTCGACGGCACGTTCAAGGGCATCTACATCCAGGGCGAGGACATTCTGCAGTCCGACCCCGACACCAAACATGTGTCGGCTGGCCTCGAAGCGATGGATTGCGTCGTCGTGCAGGACCTGTTCCTCAACGAGACTGCGCGCTTCGCCCACGTCTTCCTGCCGGGTTCGACCTTCCTGGAGAAGAACGGCACCTTCACCAATGCCGAACGCCGTATTCAGCTTGTGCGCAAGGTGATGGCGCCGAAGAACGGCTACGAGGACTGGGAGATCACCGTCCTGCTCTCCAAGGCGCTCGGCTATGAGATGCATTACGATCATCCGTCGCAGATCATGGACGAGATCGCACGGCTGACGCCGGGCTTCGCCAATGTCTCTTACGCCATGCTCGAGAAGCGCGGCTCAGT
>JBAQHW010000278.1:0-2076 GCA_049288525.1 Xanthobacteraceae bacterium | reverse complement strand
TCACCTATCCGACGCAGCAGGAGGTGGTGCTGACGCTCGCGGGCCACCCGTTCAGCTACGTCGCAGCGACGCCGAACCAGCTCGCGGTGGCCAATGCGCTCGGCGCCGGGCCGTTCGGCGGTCTGGCAGACGCGGTGTTCAATCAGCCGACGGCGGCCGGCGCGCAGCAGGCCTTCGACGCGCTATCCGGCGAAATCTATGGCAGCTTGCAGAACACGTTGGCCGACGAGACACTGTTCGGGCGCAATGCAATGCTCGACCGGATGCGCCAGGGCGCTTATGCGGGCGCGAGCGGCGACATGGCGGCACTGTCGTTTGGCGGGCCGGCGCTGAGCTATGGCGATACCCTATATGACCAAACCACGAGTGACCCGCTGGTGATCGCCTCCAACGATCCGCTCGCTGCGGTGACAGCGGCGGCGGAGGGCAGCGCCGCGCCCACAACAGCCGCCGCTCCCGCGGCACACGACTGGTCGCACGCGCCGTCGCGCGACCTGACCTATTGGGGGCAAGCCCTCGGCGGCTTCGGCCGCGCCGACGGCAACGGCAATGCAGCGACGTTGAACAACGCCTTTGGCGGCTTCCTGACCGGTTTCGATGCCCGCTTCGGCGCCGTGCGCGCAGGCTTCATGGGCGGCTATACCCACTCCGACGTGAACGTCGATGCGGTCAGCAGCTCCGCCGGAATCGACAGCGCACAGCTCGGCGCGTATGCGGCTTCGAGCTTCGGCGCCTTCAACCTGCGCAGCGGCGTCGCCGGCACCTTCAATGCCATCGACACCAGCCGCATGGTCGCGTTTCCCGGCTTCAGTGAGAACGAGCACGCGCGCTTCAATGGCTACACCGGCCAGGCCTTCGGCGAGCTTGGCTACGGCATGGCGTTCAATCATGTCGCAATCGAACCGTTCGCCGGGCTGGCTTATGTGCTGGTCAACACCGGCGCGTTCCAGGAAAGCGGCGGTGTCGCCGCGCTGTCCGGATCGAGCTCGACCGAGAATATCGGCTATTCCTCGCTCGGGCTTCGCGCCGCGACCATCTTGATGCTGTCGAACGGCACCGCGCTGGTTCCGCATTTCTCCGCGCAATGGCAACACGCCTTCGGCGACGTCACGCCGACCGTTGCGGTGTCGTTCCAAAGCACCGGCGCCGGATTCTCCACCGCGGGCCTGCCGATCGCCGCCAACGCCGCCGTGACCGAAGCCGGTATCGATTGGCGCATCACGCCGCGGATGAAGTTCGGCATCGCCTATCAGGGCGAATTAGCGCAAAACGCCCAAACCCACGCCGGCACCGGGACCTTCACCTGGGATTTTTGAAATTCGGAATTTCTGCGATTTGGAGTTTCTGGATCGGGTGAACTCGCTCGCAAGTATAGCGATCCCGGAGCGGCTAAGCGCTCGCGGCAGCCTCCACCAGGGGCATGGACAGCCGCGAAGCCGGAGACTGCAAAGCTAAGCGCCGTCCGGCTCGAAGCGCGACCTTTCACCCCCGATAGATCGGCGCCGGTTGGGTGAAGAAGCTCCACAGGATGTGATAGACGAGCGCATAATTCTTCTGCTGAAAGCTTGCGTGGTAGATGCCCGGCATAACGGCGAAGTGCTTGTCCGGGTTCGGCAGCTTGGCGAAGAATTTGATCAGATCGTCGAAGCTTGCGATGCCGTCCCATTGTCCGCGCATGACCAGCGTCGGAACCGTAATCTTCTCGGGATCGATGACCGGCAGATGCGCGCACATGTCGACATAGGTGCCGGTCGGCACTGAATTGTCGAGCGCGACGACCGCGTCGGCAAACGCGTCGATGACGTTCTCCTCCGCCGTGCCGGGATGGTCGCGATCGAAGATCGAATGGATGAACGCTTTGTCGATCGGCCGGCGATTCTTAGCGCGAAACTCAGGCAGCCTCTTCTTGCGTTCGGCAAGCGTCGGCGAGCCTTCGCCGGTCCACACCATGGCGTCGAGCGCGAGCCGCCCGACAAACTCGGGATGCCGCTGCGCAAACAAGGCGGCGCGCAAAGCGCCCGAGGAAATGCCGTAGATCAGGAGCGGCCGCTTGCCGCGCAGCTTGTGGATGTAGGT
>JBAQHW010000277.1:0-10394 GCA_049288525.1 Xanthobacteraceae bacterium | reverse complement strand
CCCCATCATCCAGCCCCCCGCAACATCCGGCCGGCGCAAAAACCGGCAGCCTGCGCGCTTCGCTGGGCACAAAATGCCTACCGGAGCCCACTAATGAGCTTTGCCCTGGCGCTTAGCAGCTAGATTCAGGCAGATTCAAGCCGGCTCAGGTCGGGCGCCGTGATGTTGCAGCCGGCGGACCTCACCGGTATCTATACGCGCCCTTTCGTCGAGAGCAGCGCGAATAGCCGTTATGGCCCGTCTTGTCATGAAATTCGGCGGCACGTCGGTCGCCGACATCGACCGCATCCGCAACGTCGCGCGCCACGTCAAGCGCGAGGTCGATGCCGGTCATGAAGTCGCGGTCGTCGTTTCGGCCATGGCCGGCACCACCAACCAGCTCGTCGGCTGGTGCGAAGCGGCTTTGCAGGAGCGGCGTATCTACGATGCGCGCGAATACGACGCCGTGGTCGCGACCGGCGAGCAGGTCACGGCGGGATTGCTTGCGATTACGCTGCAGGATCTCGATATCGATGCGCGCTCGTGGCAAGGGTGGCAACTGCCGATCTTGACGTCCGCGGCTCACGGCTCGGCGCGCATCCTCGACGTCAATGGCGACGAACTGATCCGCCGTTTCAAGGAACGCAAGGAGGTCGCGGTCGTCGCCGGCTTCCAAGGCGTGCATAAGGACACCAACCGCGTCACGACGCTCGGCCGCGGCGGATCGGACACCTCCGCGGTTGCCATCGCCGCGGCGATCCATGCCGATCGCTGCGACATCTATACCGACGTCGACGGCGTCTACACCACCGATCCGCGGGTGGTGCCGCGCGCCCACCGGCTGGACAAGGTGGCATTCGAGGAAATGCTGGAGCTCGCCTCGCTCGGCGCCAAGGTGCTTCAGGTTCGCTCGGTGGAGCTCGGCATGGTCCACAATGTGCGCATTTTCGTGCGCTCGAGCTTCGATCCGCCGGAGAAAATCGACCCGCACGGCAATCCGCCCGGGACACTAATCTGCGACGAGGGGGAGATTATGGAGCAGCAAACCGTCACCGGCATCGCTTTCTCGCGCGACGAGGCACAAATCTCGGTCCGCCAGGTGCAGGACAAGCCCGGCGTCGCGGCCGCCATCTTCGGTCCGCTCGCCGAGAGCAATATCAATGTCGACATGATCGTGCAGAACGTCTCCGCGGACGGCAAGACGACCGACCTCACCTTCACCGTGCCGTCGGCGGACTACCAACGCGCGCTCGACGTCATCGCCAAGGCCAAGGCGGCGATCGGCTATAAGCGGCTCGACAGCGCTACCGACTGCGCCAAGATCTCGGTGATCGGCATCGGCATGCGCAGCCACGCCGGCGTCGCCGCCCTGGCCTTCAAGGCGCTTGCCGAACGCTCCATCAATATCCGTGCGATAACGACATCCGAAATCAAGTTTTCGCTTTTGATTGACGCCGCCTTTACCGAACTGGCGGTGCGGACATTGCATTCGCTGTACGACCTCGACAGCGCCACGGTTTAGACCGCAATTGCGGCGATGGGCTTTCGCTGCGTCGCAACATAGCTCTTTAGCGCCGTCATCACTTTGTCTCTGGCTTGCGGTTTGCATACCGCATTCGATATAGGCTTGGGGACATTCGCCCCGGGACGGGACCCGGGCGGATTCTTCTTTGATTGAGGCCGGCGCGTCACGGGCTTCGCTCCGGTCAAGCCATGCCCGAGGGACCACACGCCATGCGTGGCGCGCTCGGCGGTCCGCGCGTGCTGTTGCGCCGGCTTCGCGAAGTAATGGCGGAGCCGGTCAGCGCGCAGGACCGCCTCGACAAGATCGTGGTGCTGATCGCCGCCAACATGGTTGCGGAGGTCTGCTCCGTCTATGTGCTGCGCGTCGACGCGACCCTTGAGCTCTACGCCACCGAAGGCCTCAAGCGCGAGGCCGTGCATAACACAGTGATGCGCGGCGACGAGGGCCTGGTCGGCCTGGTGGCGAGCCAGGCGAGCGCCATCAATTTATCGAACGCGCAGGCTCATCCGGCCTTCTCGTTCCGGCCGGAAACCGGCGAAGAAATCTACCACTCCTTCCTCGGCGTGCCGATTCTGCGCGCCGGCAATACGCTCGGCGTGCTGGTGGTGCAGAACCGGGCCCGACGCACTTATTCGGAAGAAGAGGTCGAGGCGCTGCAGACCACGGCCATGGTGCTCGCCGAGATGATCGCATCGGGCGAGCTGTCGGCGCTGGCAATGCCCGGCGCCGAGCCGGCCGCGCGTCACTCGGTGCATCTCAAGGGCGCGGCCTTGAGCGAGGGCATCGCGCTCGGCCATGTCGTGCTGCACGAGCCGCGCGTCATCGTTACCAATTTCATCGCCGACAACGTGCCCAAGGAACTGGAGCACCTCAAAGCCGCCATCCAGACGCTGCAATCCAATCTCGACGAAATGCTCGAACATGGCGATGTCGTCGAGGGCGGCGAGCATCGCGAGGTGCTCGAAGCCTATCGCATGTTCGCCTACGACCGCGGCTGGGTGCACAAGCTGGAAGAAGCGGTGATGACCGGCTTGACCGCCGAAGCCGCCGTCGAGCGCGTCCAATCCGATACGCGCGCCCGCATGGTGCGGCAGACCGACCCGTTTCTGCGCGAACGCCTGCACGATCTCGACGACCTGGCCAACCGGCTGATGCGCCAGCTCACCGACCGCGATCACGCGCCGTCGCGCGAGAACCTGCCGGAAAACGCGGTCATTGTCGCCCGTTCGATGGGACCGGCAGCGCTGTTGGACTACGACCGCAAGCGTTTGCGCGGCCTGGTTTTGGAAGAAGGCGGCCCGCATTCGCACGTCGCGATCGTGGCGCGCGCGCTGGGCATTCCCGCGGTCGGCGGCATCGACAATGCCACCGGTATCACCGATCCGGGCGACGCCATCATCGTCGATGGCACGACCGGCGATCTGCATATTCGGCCGTTGCCCGACATGGAGGCGGCCTATGCCGAGCGCGTGCGGCTGCGGGCGCGGCGCCAACAGCAATATCAGTCGCTGCGCGACAAGCCCTGCATCACCAAGGACGGTGAAGAATTCGCATTGCTGCTCAATGCCGGCTTGAGCGTCGACCTGCCGCATATCGAGGATACCGGCGCCGCCGGCATCGGGCTATTCCGCACCGAGCTGCAGTTCATGGTTGCCCCGAATTTCCCGCGCACCAGCGAACAATATGCGCTGTACCGCGCCGTGCTTGACGCGGCCGGCGACAAGCCGGTGACCTTCCGCACGCTCGATATCGGCGGCGACAAGGTGCTGCCTTACATGCGCAACGTCGAGGAGGAGAACCCGGCGCTCGGCTGGCGCGCCATCCGGCTTGGCCTCGACCGGCCGGGCCTGCTGCGGACGCAATTGCGCGCGCTTCTGCGTGCGGCCGGCAACCGCGCCCTCAAAATCATGTTTCCGATGATCTCGACGGTCGAGGAATTCGATCAGGCCAGGGAATTGGTGGAACGCGAGCTCACCCATTTGCGCCGCCACGGCCACAAGCTGCCGGAAGAGGTCGAGGTCGGCAGCATGGTGGAAGTGCCGTCGCTGCTCTATCAGCTCGACGAACTCTTGGAGCGCGTCGATTTTCTTTCGGTCGGCTCCAACGATCTGGTGCAGTTCCTCTACGCGGTCGACCGCGGCAATCCGCGCGTTTCCGGTCGTTTCGACGCGCTTTCGGTGCCGGTGCTCCGTGCGCTCAAAGAGATCGCCGACAAGGCGCACGAGTATAAGAAGCCGGCCACGGTCTGCGGCGAGCTCGCCTCCTTGCCGCTCGGCGCGCTCGCCTTGGCGGCGATCGGCTACCGCTCGCTCTCGCTCACGCCGTCTGCGGTCGGCCCGGTCAAGGCGATGCTGCTCGACCTCGATTGCCGCAAGGCGGCCGCGTTCCTGCAGCCATTGATCGAGCATGGCAGCCGCGGCGCGCCGGTGCGCGCCCAGCTCGAAAAATTTGCCGCCGATAACGGGTTGCAGATTTAGCCGAAAGCGTCATGGCCGGGCTTGTCCCGGCCGCCTGCGTCTTTTACTTAGCATCAAACAAGACTACTTAGCACCAAACAAGACTACTTAACACCAAACAAGACTTGGCCTGCAAGAACCTGGCCTGCAAGAATCTGGCCTGCAAGAATCTGGCCTGTAAGAACCTGGCCTGTAAGAACCTGGCCTGTAAGATTTGGACGCCCGGCATGACGCCGCGCCATGACGGATTAGAACGATGCTGCCCGATCAAAAACTCAACGCGCTGCTTGTCCGGCATTCGGCGCTGCAACGCGATCTCGCTACGGCGCTGCCGACCGAAACCTTTGTGAAATTATCCCGCGAATTCGCCGAACTCGCCCCAGTGGTTGAGGCTGTGAAGTCGTATCGCGCCGTGCAGCATGAACTGGACGATCTGACGAGCCTGAGCGCCGATCCGTCGACCGAACCCGAAATGCGCTCCATCGCCGAGGCGGAAAAGCCCGCGCTCGAAGCGCGCCGCGCCGCGCTCGAGCACGAGCTCCGGTTGACGCTACTGCCCAAGGACGCGATGGACGAACGTAACGTTATTCTCGAAATTCGCGCCGGCACCGGCGGCGACGAAGCCGCCTTATTCGCGGGCAATCTGTTTCGCATGTACGAGCGCTATGCCGCCATGCAGGGATGGAAGGTGGAGATCGTTGCCGCCAGCGAAGGCGCCATGGGCGGCTATAAGGAAATCATCGCCGAGATCCGCGGCCGCGGGGCTTTCGCCAAGCTCAAATTCGAATCCGGCGTGCATCGGGTGCAGCGCGTGCCCGACACCGAAGGTTCGGGGCGCATACACACCTCTACGGCGACCGTCGCCGTGTTGCCGGAGGCTGAGGATGTCGACGTGCCGATCAATGAAACCGATCTCAAGATCGATACGCTGCGATCGAGCGGGGCCGGCGGCCAGCACGTCAACAAGACCGAATCGGCGGTGCGCGTGACCCATATTCCGTCCGGTATAGTGGTGATGATGCAGGAGGACCGCTCGCAGCACCGCAATCGCGCCAAGGCCATGGCCGTGCTGCGAACGCGGCTGTACGATTTCGAGCGGCAGAAGCTGGATGCGGCCCGCGCCGCCGAGCGCCGCGGCCAAGTCGGCACCGGCGACCGCTCCGAGCGCATCCGCACCTACAATTATCCGCAAGGGCGCGTGTCCGAGCATCGCATCAACCTCACGCTCTACAAGCTGCCGCAGATCCTCGAAGGCGAAGCGCTGGGCGAGATCATCGATGCGCTGGTGGCGGAAAATCAGGCGGCACTGCTGGCGGCGGAGGAAAGGGCCTGATGCGGCCGCAACCTAAATCGCAAGGCAGAACCGCCGAGTCGCCGCCCTTAGCCATCGGCATGACCGTCGGCGCGGCGCGCCGCGCATGGGCCGCATGTTTGCGCGCCGGCGGGATCGATGCGCCCGAGCTCGACGCGCGGATTCTGATCGGCCGCGCGCTCGACCTTGACCATGCCGGACTTGCCGCCGCTGGCGCGCGCCGGCTGACATCTTCCGAACAGGCCGCGATCGCGGCCTTGGCGCGGCGCCGCCTCGCCGGCGAACCGATCGCGCGCATTGTCGGGACCAAGGAATTTTGGAGCCTCACTTTGACGATCGGCGCCGAAACGCTGGTGCCGCGCCCGGAGACGGAAACCGTCGTCGAGGCCGTGCTCGCCGCCCTCGATGGCGACAAAGCGCGCTCGCGGCCGCTGCGCATTGCCGACCTCGGCACCGGCTCCGGCGCGCTGCTGTTGGCGCTGCTCAGCGAGTTGCCCAATGCCTTTGGGGTCGGCACCGACGTGAGTGTTGGTGCGCTGGAAGTGGCGCGCGCCAACGCGCACCGTCTTGGCTTGAGCAGGGCCGCGTTTGTCGCCTGCGATATGGCTGCGGCGCTCGGTCGGGTCTACGACATCGTCGTGTCCAACCCGCCCTATGTCGTCTCCGGCGAGATCGCCGATTTGCCGGCAGAGGTGCGGCTGTTCGATCCGCCGCGTGCGCTCGATGGGGGCGCCGACGGTCTGGATTTTTATCGGGCGATTGCCGTCGCCGCGCCCGCGCTGCTTGCGCCGGGCGGCCTCGTGGCCGTCGAACTCGGCGCCGCGCAGTCTGGACCCGTCGCCGCACTTTTCGCCGCTGCAGGCCTTGCGCCCGCACCCCCGCGACCCGATCTTAATGGTGTGCCCCGGGCCCTGCTCGCAAGGAAATTGTAGTAAAACCGGCATGTGGCAGAGGCAAAGCCCTCCGGCAAAAAGGCGCTTCGGGCAAAAAACCGCTTGGAATATCGGCCGGAACCGACTAACTTGCCAGCACGGAATCGGCCCGAGATGAGGGCGCCGCGTTGCCACTGAAAACCTGAGAGCAGAACCCTAAAGAGCCCTAAAGAGCATGGCTCTTGGCGATAGCTCAAAAAGGCCGGCAGCGCAGGCCAGGCAGATAAGCGATAGCTGATAGCGAAAGCCGGATTGGAACGGCATACGGGATCGCCAGATTCGAAAGCGCGAAAGTTCAGACCGTGGAGGTTGAGCCGAGACGTTGCATCGGTTCGGCGCGCGTCGATACGGCGGTTCCGCGGGCCTGCCGGCGAGGGCGGCTTTACTGAGGGCTGTAAACGTTCAAACGGGAACGGACGGGCCATGGCGCGGGGCCAAACGCGCTTTTAGGGCAATCGGTTTTGGCAATGGTGTTCAGCTTGAACTTAAGGTGACGGCAAACAGCGAACAGAGAAGCGGCGGCACTCGTGCCGCCGCACAATAGGGGTTGGCGGAACAAGGAATCATGAGAAACGGTCAGAACAACAATAAGCGGATGCGCGGTCGCAATCGTAGTAAAGGCGGTCATCATCACCACCAAAATCCGCTGTCGCGGGTGTACGAATCAAACGGCCAGGACGTAAAAATCCGTGGCACGGCCTCGCACATCGCGGAAAAATATCTCCAGCTTGCCCGCGACGCGCAAAGCTCCGGAGATTCGATCGCCTCCGAGAATTACTATCAGCATGCCGAGCATTACTTCCGCCTGATCGCCGCCGCGCAGGAACAGTTGCGACAGACCCAGCCCTATTTCCAGCAGCAACCGGGCGGCAGTTCCGCCGATGACGGCTACGACGACGGCGACGAACAGCCGCAAGTCGGCGAGCCCTATGCGCCGCAGGCCCAGCCCTTCTATCCGCGCGAACAGCAGCAGCCGCCGCCGCAGCATTTCCAACCGCAGCAGCAGCCACAGCCGCAGAGCTTCCAGCCGCGGTCGCAGCAGCAGCCACCCCAGGAAGGCCAGGGCGATGTCGACCGGCTGCCGTCGTTCATTACCGGCGGCCAAGGGCAGCCCCAGCACAGCCAAAGCGGCAACGGGCAGGACGGTGACGGGCAGAACGGCTACGAAGGTACGGCGGATCGCTTTCCGCTGCATCGCCGGCGGCGCCGTCACCGCGGCGGCCCGCGCGATTATGCGTCTGAGCAGGGCACCGGGAATGATGGTCCAACGCAAGCCGGCGCGGATTCGACCGAGGAATAACCTCCGGAAGCTCGCCGTTTAAAGCCCGCGCGGCGCCTTGGCGAGCCGCACCAGGAACCAGATCGGCACCACGATCACCGCGCCGAGCAGGAAGTACCGCCACAGCCAGCGCAAGGCGTCGAAGCCCATACTCCAGACGTGCTCAATAAGCCGGCGCACCGATTCGATGATGTTCCATGGGTCGAGGCCTATGGCGGCGAGAATGACGCCGACCAGGATCGACAGCAGGATCAGCCTTCCGGCGACCGCCAGCGGCGGCCCGCCAAAAAAGCGTTGGATGTAATCTCGATTTTGGGGTCGTCGGGATTCCAGGGATTCTTGGGTCATCGTGCCCTCCCGCTTGCGTCAATTAGGAGCTTGTAGGGCCTCGCGCAAGCGGCCTGCCCGCAACCGGCAGCTTGCCCACCGAGTGGCGCGCCGTTTCTTCCGCCGGAGGTGCGACGACGTTGCCTCGGCTTCGCTACTGGCGCTAAGTTCACCCGCTCATGGTGGATAAGCCGCATTTCGCGGATGCTTCATTTCGAGGACGGTTCATGGCCAAGGTCGAAGACCGCGCGCCCGCATCGAATGCGAGTCTTAATGACGATATCGGCGAGCAAACCCGGCTCCGCCTCTACCGCTTGCAGGTGGAGATTCGCGAGGCCGAGCAACGCGCCTTCGATCTATTCCTGCAGAACCTGGTGAAGGGCACGAGTCACCTCTCGCTCGGCCAGGAGGCTGTCGCCGCAGGCTGCGCCGCCGCCATGCAACCGGGCGATCTTTCATTTTGCACCTATCGCGGCCACGCCCACACGCTGGCGCGCGGCGTCGCCTTCGAAAAAGTGCTGGGCGAATTGATGCAGCGCGACAACGGCCTGATGCGCGGCAAGGGCGGCTCGATGCACCTCACTTCGGTCGATCACGGCGTCATGGGTTCCTACGCCATCATCGGCGCGCATCTGCCGATCGCCTGCGGCGCCGCCTGGCGCGCACAATACAAAGGCCAGAATGACGTTTCGGTGTGCTTCTTCGGCGACGGCACGACCAATATCGGCGCTTTCCATGAGGCGCTGAATTTCGCCGCGGTGTGGAAGCTGCCGGTGATTTTCGTGTGCGAGAACAATCTCTACATGGAATATACGCCGATCGCCGACGTCACCGCTGTTGAGCATCCAGCAGCCGACCGCGCGCCGTCCTACGGCCTGCCGCGCATCGTCATCGACGGCAACGATGCCGACGAAGTTTATCGCACCGCGCGCTCGGCTTACGACAAAGCGCGCACCGGCGGCGGGCCGTCGCTGATCGAATGCATGACCTATCGCTACAGCGGTCATTCGCGCGCCGATCCCGCCAAATACCGGCCCGAAGGCGAGCTTGAGAGATGGAAGGAGCGCGATCCGATCAAAATCTATCGCGAGCGGCTCCGGCAATTCGGCGTCGCCGACGGCGTCATCGCAGAGATCGATGCGGACGTGAAGCGCGGGATCGATGAGGCAACCGAGAAATGCAAGGCGGCGCCGATGCCGCCGGCCGACATTCTCACCACTGACGTTTATGCCGACGGAGGCTTCGCATGGCGGAATTGACCTATCGCGACGCCGTGATCCGCGGCATCGCCCAGGAAATGGCGCGCGACCCCGACGTGGTGTTTTTGGGAGAAGACGTCGCCAAGGCCGGCGGCGTGTTCAAGGCGACCGTCGGGCTTTACGAGCAGTTCGGTCCGCTGCGGGTGCGCGACACGCCGATTTCCGAGCAGGCCATTCTCGGCGCGGCGATGGGCGCGGCGATGACCGGATTAAAGCCGATCGCCGAAATCATGTTCTCGGATTTCTTCGCGGTCTGCTTCGACTACATCGCCAACGAGTTTCCGAAAAGCCGCTACATGTCGAACGGCCAGGTCAAATGTCCGCTGGTGGTGCGCACCGGCAACGGCGGCGGCGCGCGTTTCGGCGCGCAGCATTCGCAGAGCGTCGAAAACTGGTGCATGATGATCCCGGGATTGAAAGTCGTGGCGCCGTCGTCGCCGCGCGACGTCATCGGGCTGCTCGCCGCTGCGGTGCGCGATCCCGATCCGGTGATCTTCCTCGAGCACAAGTCGCTCTATCCGACCAAGGGCGAAGTGCCCGACGGCGAAATCGTCGACCGGCTCGGCACCGCCAAGATCGTGCGGCCCGGCAAGGACGCCACCATTATCGCGCTCGCCATGATGGTGCCGCGCGCCGTCGCCGCCGCCGACAAGCTCAAGGCCGAGCACGGCATCGACTGCGAAGTCGTCGACGTGCGCTCGCTGGTGCCGCTTGACACGCAGACCATTCTCGGTTCGGTCGGGCGCACGCACCGCCTGTTCACGGTGGAGGAGAATCCGCGGCTGTGCGGCTGGGGCGCGGAGATCGTTTCCATCGTCGCCGACGAGGCGTTCTACGACCTCGACGGTCCGCCGGTGCGCATCACCACGCCGCATATTCCGCTGCCGGCTGCCGATATTTTGGAAGACATGGCGCTGCCGAGCGTGGATCGGATTGTCGGGCGGGTGCGGCGGTCGATGGGAAGTTGAAGTTATCCCGGCGGCACCAAAAAAATCGATCCTCATCCTGAGGTGGCCGCGAAGCGGCCCTCGAAGGATACGGCCGCGGCGCCGAGGCCTTCGCCCTTCGAGGCTCGCTTCGCTCGCACCTCAGGGTGAGGATTACGAGCAAGCGCAGCCCGGATTGAGCGAAACGAAATCCGGGATCAGGCCCCCGCCCGCCCCGGATGGAAGAAGGAGGAATTTTTCGGAGCTCATAATGGCATTGCGCCCTTTCAAGCGCCCGGCTAGATTTTCGTCGGCCGGGGCAGGCGTGTGATGCGAGACTTTCACGGGCCAATTCAAGAGTGGTGCTGGCGACTCGGCAGCTTGGCCGTCATTGCCGGT
>JBAQHW010000276.1:0-3586 GCA_049288525.1 Xanthobacteraceae bacterium | reverse complement strand
GCATACATCAGCACGGCGTCGACGATGAAGGGGTCGTGTTTCCACTTCCACCACGGTCCTTTTGGCCGCCCGGGCAAATAAGGTGTATCGCGCCGCTTGAGCATGACGCCTTCGACCGCGGCCGCGTCGTCGCCGGCGCCGGCGGCCGCCGGGGCCTGCCGCGCGGCGATCAGTTCATGCCAATTTGCGAACGGAATAAGCGGCGATAGGTCGATCCGGTCCTCGCCTAGCCGCGCGACGAAGTCCTCCAGCCGCCGCCGCCGCTCGACAAACGGACGGTCGCGCAAATCCTCATCGCCGTCGGCGAGCAGATCGTAGGCGCGCAAATGCGCCGGGAAATCGGCGATCAGTTTTGGCGTCACGGTCTTGCGATTAAGCCGCTGCTGCAGGACGTTGAACGATTGCACCCGCCGATCGCGCATGATCAAAAGCTCGCCATCGATGGCGCCCGGCAGGCGTAGCGCGTCGAGCAGATCGGGGAAAGCCTTGGAAATGTCCTCGCCGGTGCGGGAATAGAGCCGGGCGGTCAACGCGGCGCCATGTTCTTCCCCGCCATGGTCATTGTCGCGGTGACCGGCGACCGCTTGCACGCGGATGCCGTCCCATTTCCACTCCGCCATGAATTCGTTCGCGTCGAGGCGTTGCAGGTCGGCATCGTCAAGCGCGTGCGCCAGCATCGGCGGACGAAACGGCGCGGCATCCTCGCTCGCCGGTTTATCGGCGCGACCCTCGAGCCAGTCGAACAGCTCGCGGTAGGGCGGGGCAAGACCGGGCCAGACCAGCTCGATCTCATGGACGTCCTTGCCGGCGAGCGCGCCGACGGCGGCCTTGGCCAACCGCGCCGACACGCCGATGCGCAAGCCGCCGGTGACGAGCTTGATCAACGCCCAACGTCCGGTCTCATCGAGAGCATCGAGCCAGTGTGCGAGTTGTTGCGGCAGTTGCGCCTTGCCGAGCGTCGCCAGGGTTTCGATGACGGTGGTCAAAGTGAGCTTCCTCAGCTCTCCGCCGTCGTGTCGTGCTTCGCCTGCAGGGAGCGACGAATTTCCCGCGGGCCACATCAGCGCCACGGTCTCGGAGAGGTCGCCGACATAATCGTAGGACAATTCGAACAGCACCGGATCGGTGCGTTCGGCGATCAGACTGCGGATGAGACCCGCTTTGGCGTGCGGGAAGCTTAAGGCCCCCGTCAGCGCGGCGAGCGCCCAGCCTCGCTCGGGATCGCCGGTGGTGCGGAAGTATTCGGTCATCCGCCGCAGCTTGGCGTTGCGGCCCGGCTCATAAGTGAGCCGGTCGAGGAGTTCGGCGAAGCGGTTCATGGCTTGCCCTCGCCACCGTCCTCGGCCGCCGCCGTCTGGTCGTCCTCGTCGCCATAGCCGACGATGTCGAGCGGCCGGCCTTTGAGACCGCGGCTGCCGCACCAGTGCACGAGCGCGTCTTCCTGCCCATGCGTGACCCAAATTTCCTGGGCCCCCGTCGCGGCAATTGTCGTGGTGAGACCGTCCCAGTCGGCGTGGTCGGAAATCACCAGCGGCAACTCGACGCCATGTTGGCGCGCGCGAGCGCGCACCCGCATCCAACCGGAGGCGAATGCGGTCAGCGGCTCGGGGAAACGGCGGGTCCAGACGTCTTTGAGCGCCGACGGCGGGCATAGCGCGATGGCGCCGGCAAGCTCGGTCTTGGCGGTGCCGCGGACCGGCCGCAATTCGCCCAGATCGATGCCGCGGCGCGCATAATAGCCGGTGATGCTCTCCATGGCGCCATGCAGATAAATCGGCGCCCGATAACCGGCCTGGCGCAGCACGGCAATCACGCGCTGCGCCTTGCCGAGCGAATAAGCGCCGACCAGATGCGCCCGCTCGGGAAACAGCGCGATCGAGTGCAGCAGTTTCGCAATCTCGCCCTCGACATCGCCGTGGCGAAATACCGGTAGGGCGAAGGTCGCTTCGGTGATGAAGACATCGCAGGGCACGAGCTCGAACGGCGCGCATGTCGGATCGGCGACGTTCTTGTAGTCGCCGGAAGCGACGATGCGCAGCCCATCCGCGGTCACGGCAATCTGTGCCGAGCCCAGCACGTGACCGGCGGGGTGAAAGGTCACAGTGACGCCATCGAGCGTGACGCTTTCGCCGTAGGCGATGGCTTGGCTGCGTCCGGCGAAATTGTCGCCGTAGCGCAGCCGCATCAGGTCGAGAGTCTCGGCCGTGGCGAGCACGGCGCCGTGGCCGGCACGGGCATGATCGGAATGGGCGTGGGTGATCACAGCGCGTTCCACCGGGCGCGTCGGGTCGATATGAAAGCCGCCGCGCTTGCAGCATACGCCGGCGGGTGTCGGCACCAGGATGTCTTCGGGACGCATCTCCATTAGATAGACCCTGCCCGTCATTGTGGAAGCTAGGCAGTAATGTCCGACACCGGCCCGCTGTTCGTCTCCTCCGGCGATCTCATCGCCGACCGGCGCTATAAGGCGGCGATCGAGCTTGCTTCGCGCGGCGACTTTGCCGCCGCTGCGGATATTTTGGCGCAGACGGTCGAGCTTGCTCCAAACTTCGCCACCGCCTGGTTTGCGCTCGGCGCGATCCGCGATCGGCTTGGCGACCGATCCGGCGCCGTGACCGCGTTTGAACAGGCCCGCGCCGGCGATCCGGCGGATTATCACGGTGCACGGCTGCAACTGGCGCGGCTCGGCGCCGGTGGCGACGCCACGCCGGCGATGACGGAAACCTATGTGCGCCGGCTGTTCGATCAGTATGCCGGGCGCTACGACGCCGCCTTGACCGAGCGGCTCGGCTATCGCGGGCCGGCGATCCTCCACGATGCTGTCCGGGCGGCGATGCAGGCGGTCGGACGTGTCATGTTTTTTGCATCGGCGCTGGATCTCGGTTGCGGCACCGGGCTTGCCGGTCAGGTGTTTCGGCCGTTTGTCGCCCGGCTCGTTGGCGTCGATCTGTCGCCGGCGATGACGGCGCAAGCGGCGAGCAAGGGTCTTTACGACCGGTTGGTCACCGCCGACCTCGCCGGCCTCCTGGCCGATGAAATCGCGGCCGGCGCCGCGCACGATCTGATCATTGCCGCGGACGTCTTTGTCTATCTCAACGAGATCGGGCCGGTCATCGCCGCCATCGCGCGCGTGCTGGCCCCGCAAGGGCTGCTGGCTTTCACGGTCGAAACGCATAGCGGGAATGGCGCGACGTTGTTGCCGACATTGCGTTACGCCTACGGCGAGCCCTATCTACGCCGCGCGATTGCGCAGGCCGGGCTGGCTTTGCTCGATCTCTCCGCCGCCGCCATTCGCACCGAGAAAGGTGTGCCGGTCGATGGGCTCGTCGTGGTGGCGGCCTTGGCGGCATAGTCGCGGTTGCGCCGGCGCCCTGGCCTCGACCATTGCCGGCTTGGGCTGCAAACTTGCACCAATTTGGACCAAACTTGGACCGTGGACTTGCTCGACAAAATTGCGCCGCTTCCGGAAGTATTCGTCTGCTGGTTCGCCAGCCGCGGCTGGATGCCACGCGCGCATCAATTGGACTTGCTGGCGAAGGCCCAGGCCGGACGCTCGGTTCTCTTGATCGCGCCGACCGGCGGGGGC
>JBAQHW010000275.1:0-5178 GCA_049288525.1 Xanthobacteraceae bacterium | reverse complement strand
ATGGGCACGGCCGGCAACGGCAGCCCGCCGCACATGTTCGGCGAGCTGTTCAAGATGATGGCCGGCGTCGACCTGACCACGGTGGGCTATCGCGGCGGCGGGCCGGCGCTGGTCGATCTGCTCTCCGGCCAGACCCAGGTGATGTTCGAGGGCATCACCGCGTCGATCGGCTATATCAAGGCGGGCAAGCTGCGTGCGCTCGCGGTCACTTCGGCGAAGCGCTCCGCCGCGCTGCCCGACGTGCCGCCGATCGCCGACACGGTGCCGGGCTATGACGCCGCCGGCTGGTTCGGCCTCGCTGCGCCGGCGAAGACGCCGCAGCCGGTCATCGACACGCTGAGCAAAGAGGTGAGCGCGGCGCTCGCCGACCCGGAGATGCGGGCGCGCTTCGCCAAGCTCGGCGCCGAGCCAATGCCGATGGACGGCGCGCAATTCGGCAAGCTCGTCGCCGACGAAACCGAAAAATGGGCCAAGGTGATCCGCACCGCGAACATCAAGGTGGATTGACGCACGCACGCTCCGCACCCGTCATGGCAGGAGCGCCGTCATGGCCGGACTTGTTCCGGCCATCCACGACTTTGGTTTGGCGCGGCGTTTGCGGACTTAGCCGCCGGGGAAGTGACCGACGTGTCATCGTCCGCGAAGGCGGACGATCCAGTAAACGCGAACGGGTCGGAAAAACTCAGGCGGCAATGATTACTGGATGCTCCGCCGGAGCTTGTCATCGGGCCGCGCGCTTCGCGCGGACCCGTCGGCGGAGCATGACAGCGTCATGGCCGGACTTGTTCCAGCCATCCACGACTTTGGTTCGACGGCACCTAAAGGTATGACGAGCGAAGTAGGGCGGGCAAACGCGTGCAGCGCCGTGCCCACGCGGTTTAATTGTCTGCTCAGTCTTCGCTAGGCGGCTTTAGCCGACCTACCACCGTTTCTAAAATTTTCGTACAGCGGATGAGCTCGGAGAGAAGGCCCTCGTCGATTTCAGTACGTCCTTCGTATTCCGCCAGATTCCGCTCATTATGGGCTTTGAGGAAAATCTGGATGTCAGCCCTGCTTGTGCCGACGGTGTGAACCAGCGTTTGGAACACCGTAATCCGATCTTCCGAGCGGTAGCGTGTTGGCGCAACGCCGCGCTCGCCAGCCGATGCGCGGCTCCATAGGCCAGATCGAACTGGCTGTCGGTGTCGATGCTTTCGTTCTGCGCATCGGCCAGATGCGAGCGGGCCGAGCGTACCATGCCGTCGAACTCGGTTCGTCTCGGCGGCTCAAGCTTGAGCTTGCCGATCCGCACGAGATTATCGAGTTCCTGTTTGCTCATATCCGGATATCGTCGTCCGCGCCAAAAATAAAAATCTTCGGCAGCGCGCCGATCGTACTGAGAAAGGAGCCTTTGCGCGAGGCCTTGCGCCGCCACTCCGCCGGCGAAAAAAAGATCGGGCTTACCTTGCGCTGCAAGGCCGTCTCGGCGTTCTGCAAAGCCGCGTAGAGATCGGCGTAGCTCAGCGCGTTGCCGATCACGATCAGATCGATGTCGCTCTTTGCCGTAGCAGTGCCTTTCGCCATCGACCCGAACACGAAAGCGGCCTTGATCTTGTCCGCGTAGGGCTCAAGCTCGCGCCGCAGCGGCTCGGTCAGGGCTAAAGTCTTGGCGACAAGGCCCTGCAATTCCGTGAAAACCAGCGAGCTGCGGTTCGCCCGATAATGTTTCTGATTGCCGATGCGTTCGAGCGACACCAGCCCGCTGCGCTGCAATCGCGACAGCTCGCGATCCACGGCGCCGGTTCCCGAACTGACGTGTCTGACGATCTGAGACGTATAAAAGCTGCGCTCCGGATGGCCGAAAATCAGCGCCAGCACCCGCTGCTGAACCTTCGAGAACAAGGCGTTCGCTATGCTCAAAGCTTCCATCGCGCCATCCCAGTTTGGGTAGTATATATCCCAATATGGGTATAATCAAGCTAGGGGCGACTGGCTGAGTAATGGAACTCGCTGCGCTAATTCCGCGCTACGCCGTCATGGCCGGACTTGTTCCGGCCATCCACGTCTTTGGTTTGGCTCGGCGTTTGCGGACAATCCGTCGGAGAAGTAGGGTGGGTTAGCCGAAGGCGTAACCCGCCGATTTCTGGTGAGGCTGCACGGCGGAATACGCTGCGCTATTCCGCCCTAGGGGCTTCGCCTCGAGGCAAGTTGATGGATTCGTCATAATAGGCACGCAGCAAGCCGTCGAGATTGGGAGTTCCAGTCTCTGATCGTCGGCCAATTGGCAAAGCATGGACATTCAATAAAATGTTCTTCGCACTTTCAGGCTGACCGTCGTAACGCAGGTAAAACATTCGGCGCTGCTGCCAAGCGGAGCCACTTCGGCTCGCGAGCCAATCGGGCGTGGGGTCCGATAGCACGGCAACCCACGCGCGCTGGCGCAAGATGGCAGCCGCCTGGGCAAAAAGTGCGCGACTCCAATTGGCACTGGGCCGCGCGGTTGAGAGCACTGTGACGCTCCCTCGCCCGCCAGAGGAAGCGAGGCGCGCGATAGACTTTCGAGTTAGCACTCCAAAGGGTGCGAGTATGACGATATCGATACCGCAGTCGACGAAAAGTTGTGCGATTTCTTCACTTGCGCGAGAGGCGTGAAGGAGGGCAACTGTGATCTGTGTCTGATTTCGGCCAAGTTCCTTCGCGACGGCGTGAAGAGCGCCTAATTCTCTCTCGCCCGCATCCCTTGAAGGGAGTACGGCGATCCAAGGTTGCTTCAAGCCAGAAAAATTTCCTTTGGCAAATACCTCACTGGTTACGCCTGGCAACTCGATTTTGGCATCGGCCAGCCTTACAAAGCCGAGCTTTTGTGCACTCCGAATCTCTTCAACGCTTATCTCGTCAATTACGATATGGCCGACCTTGCGCGATTCAAGGGGCTCAAAGACTTTCACGTGAGCCTGAACTCCTTCGAGCTTGCTCGCGATCATCTTGGATACGCGGCCCCACTCTAGTCCACCATGACCGCAACCCAAAGCGGGCAGCGTGACGGAGATTTCTCCAAGTGAAACCAAATACGCGCGCAGATCATCGAGACCATGCTCAATGTCCTCGTACAGCGAATCGTCCTTCCAATGGCGTTTTGTCGGGAAGTTAACAACCCAATCGCCTCTTAGAGAACGCCAGATGTGCATTTTCCCAGGACGAACGAGCCCGTGACAGCAATCTCGCCGATAAGCCTTAAACATCTCCGGATAACGTTGTTTGAATGCCAGCGCGACACCTGTGCCCATCACGCCCACACAATTAACGGTGTTGACGCGGATATCCGCTGGCGTCTCGAACATGTCGCCTTGGACAAATTCAATCATATGTCCTCTTTCTCGCGAGCTTCGATGGCGGCCAAACAGCGCTTGTAAAGCGCGTTGGCCTTGTCTTGGTCCCACCACGATTCAACTAACGAGGTCGCATCGGCTTTGCCTAACGCGAAGAGCATATCGAGTTCGGCTTTGCTGAGCGCCACATCCACCAGTTGCTGCTCATCCCGACCTCTGCCAAGTACGTCGCCAACCAAGTCATGGTAGCAGACAAGTTTGGCGACCATGGCTGCACTTGCTTGGCTAACATTCGCCACGTGCTTGGTGAGTATCTTCACAATCATAGGCATGGCGCCGACGGGGTGATTTGGGTCGATTTTTTGCACGCCACTATTTTTGTGCCATCGGGATTTGGGACCTTTGCCGATATCATGGAGATAGGCTGCAAGTTCGACCAATCGCTTCGGCTTATCCTCCAACGTAGCGTATTCCGGTAGCGCAAGCAGCTTGGTAACTACATCCTTGGTGTGGATATCCACGGTATGTTGATGAACGCCGTTTTCGGATTTTAACCCGATTAGCTCTGCTGTGTGCGGAAGACAGCTGAAATCCGCCCGCAGGCCTTCGAGCAATTTCTTCAAGGTTTCGAATTCGGCCGTCTTCTTGTGCGTGCCGCTTCGTTCCTTAATGTCACTTACTGCGCGTCGATAAATGCCATTGATTTCCTGGGGGCCTATGACGAGGCTGCCTTTACCGTTCCCGGCAAGGAAGTCTGTGAACCAATGTCGCCGCTCGGGATCTTCGAATTTGATCGGTGGAAATTCGGTCTTGGCCTTTTGAACGATCTGTTCGACCCGCTTCTTGATACCCTCGTTCCAAACGACGCAGCGGCTTGCGGCGCCGAGAGCCAAATTCTGATGAATGAGTAACTCGGCCATACGCCGATGGCGAAAGTCGTCATCGACGTTGCCCCATTTAAGCGAGTCAATTGCATCCCAGTCCAGCTTATCAAGATCGGCCTCATCGAAGAGGAAGTTCGGGGCAGTTGCGGTGTTAGCCGACGCGTCAGTGAATACTACATTTGGTTCCTCAATGAGAGTAATTGGGAACTCGAAATAAAGAATCTCTTTCTGATCAATGTTCTTGGCATTTATGACGCTCAGTAACATCGGACTAAGAGAGCCGAAATAAAGGGGAACATAGTCGTGGACGCAGCCGCCCGGGCCGCAGGTTACCTTCATCGTGGAACGTCGCTCTTGGATTTCGCGGTAGGCGATCGAGCGATGGCCATTCTTAGGAAACTTTGGATGATTGTTTGCCAGGAATCCGGTTTTTAACAGGCTCGGCAAATTATCAATATGTGAAAAATGATAGACATACCGACGTCTATGCCGATCCGCGATTGACATCATCGTGCTCCTGTCAAGCGAGTGGAGCGCCAACCTTAATGCCAGCTGTGCTGGCAGGGTCTCGGTTTTCCCCACTCAAGATTGAAACACGATATGGATATGGCCATTCGGCCGCGTCATGTCGAGCGGCGTTATCTATCTGAAATACCTTGTTTTAATTTCCCCCTTCGTCGCGTTGTAGGAAGCGTCGCACAGGCAGAAGGGCGAAGCGCGCGTGCCTACGCTCCAGCGCGACACGTACAACGGCCTGTCACGCTTGCGAATCTCGCGTTCTTTGCGGACCGACCACGATGGCAGAGGGGAATTTCCTCAGCGCGTCGTTGCTGGAACAAACGCCCATCAATGCGTGCTTTCCTCACACCTGCGGCCGCCTACCACCCCCCATTTGACAACCCCCGCCCCAAAGCGTCTTAGCCAAACTATCCCGCTCCGTAAAAGGACGTCGGCCGGTGACACCGGCCGGCGGGGCGGGGGCGGTT
>JBAQHW010000274.1:0-15268 GCA_049288525.1 Xanthobacteraceae bacterium | reverse complement strand
CTGTCCATGTGCGCCATCACCGCCGGCATGTAGCGGGTGCCGGCGACCGCATCGGCCGGCGCCGCCGCCTCGATGTGGGCGAGATCGTCCGCCGACAGATTCAGGTCGGCCGCCGACAAGCTGGCATCGGCGGCGCGCAGCGCCTCGGCCAGCTGATCGCGCCGCCGCGCGCCGATCAGCGGAAAGACGTCGTCGCCGCGCGACTTGACCCAGGCAAAGGCCAGCGCCTGCGTCGATAGGCCCTTGTCGCGGGCGATTTTGCTCAAAGCCTCGACTAGGCCGAAATTCCTGGAAAAATTCTCGGCGAAGAACCGCGGCCGCCGGGTGCGCAATTCGCTCGGCGCGGTCCTCGCCGCCTCGGCGCGGTCGCTGATCAATCCGCTGGACAGGACGCCATAGGCGACCAGCGCCACGCCGAGTTCGCGCAGCGTGGGCAAAATGTCGCGCTCGATGCCGCGCGTGAACAGCGAATATTCGATCTGCAGGGCTGCGATCGGATGCACCGCCGCCGCCCGCCGTATCGTCTTGGCGGAGGCTTCCGACAGGCCGATATGCCGGACGTAGCCCGCCTTCACCATGTCGGCGATGGCGCCGACCGTGTCTTCGATCGGCACATGCGGGTCGACGCGCGACGGCTGATACAGATCGATGTAGTCGGTGTTGAGCCGGCGCAGCGAATAGCTGAGGAAATTCTTGATCGCCTGCGGCCGCGCGTCATCGCCGATGATCTTGCCGTCGGGGCTGCGCATCGATCCGCACTTGACCATGATGAAGGCGCGCTCGCGCTTGCCGCCCTTGAGCGCGTCGCGGATCAGCATTTCGTTGTGGCCCATGCCGTAGAAATCGCCGGTGTCGATCAGCGTGATGCCGGCGTCGAGCGCGGCGTGGATGGTGGCGATCGACTCGGCGTCGTCGGCCGGGCCGTAGATGCCGGACATGCCCATGCAGCCGAGCCCGAAGGCGGAAACGCGCGGGCCGTTACGGCCGAGTTGGAGGGTTTGCATGGGCGTGGGTCCAAAAGCAGACAGGGAGGAATTTCCGCGGGTACCCTCCCCTTATCAAAATCCGGCTGCTTGAAAAACTGCTCGAAAAGGCCTATCGACAAGACTGGTCAGACCGGTCTGGACAAAGAACATGCGAAAATGGCAGATGCAGGACGCCAAGGCGAAGTTCGGCGAGGTCGTAAAGCGCGCTTCGTCCGACGGTCCTCAGATTGTGACTTATCGCGGCGTGGACGCCGCAGTGGTTCTGTCGATGGAGGAATATCGCCGGCTTGACGCGGGACGCGCAAACTTCGTCGAATTCCTGCTGAGCGGTCCGAAGTGGGACGATGAAACCATCGCCGAGATTAATGACCGTTCCAGGGACACCGGGCGGGATATCGATTTGTGACCTTCCTGCTCGATACCAATGTGATTTCCGAAGTGCGCCGCAAGCGGCCTGACGGAACGGTGCTGTCGTGGCTTAGCCGCGCAGACCCGGCGACGCTTTGCATCAGCGTTCTGACCCTCGGCGAAATTGCCAAGGGCGCCGCCCAATGTGCCGTGCGCGACGGCGCGCAGGCGGCGATCTATTACCAGTGGCTTGATCTGGTGCGATCGAACTATGCCGATCGCACCATCGCGGTCGACGCCGCTATCGCCGAGGCATGGGGACGCCTTGCCACCAAGCGCACTTTTCCGGTCGTCGATGGACTGATCGCCGCGACCGCCATCGTCCGCGGCTTGACACTGGTGACACGCAACGATCGCGATATCGCCGACGCCGGCGTGGCCGTTCTCAATCCCTGGAATTCGTAACGGCGTTGAGCGATTTTGCAGCCCGGATTGCTGCGCAATCCGGGCTACGGATCACTCCGCCGCCAGCCGCACTTCCGGGGCGGCGGCGCGGACTTCGGCGTCGACGGTGCTCTCGTATTTGGTGAAGTTCTTCTGGAACATGCCGACGAGCTTGCGCGCGGTCTCGTCGAACGCGGCTTTGTCCTTCCAGGTCTTCATCGGGTAGAGAATGTGCGGCTCGATGCCCGGCACCGAGGTCGGCACCGCAAAGCCGAAATAGGGATCGGTGCGGTAGCTGGCGTTCTTCAGCGAGCCGTCGAGCGCGCCGGTGACCAGCGCGCGGGTGACCTTGATCGGCATGCGCCGGCCGACGCCGTAGATGCCGCCGGTCCAGCCCGAATTCACCAGCCAGCAATCGACCTTGTGCTTGGCGATGTAATCACGAAGGAGCCGGCCGTATTCCGCCGGCGGCCGCGGCAAAAACGGTGCGGCGAAGCAGGTGGAGAATTCCGGTTGGACGCCGACGAGGCCCTTTTCGGTGCCGGCGACCTTCGCGGTGTAGCCCGACAAGAAGTGATACATCGCCTGCGCCGGGGTGAGCTTGGCTATCGGCGGCATCACGCCAAAGGCGTCGGCGGTCAGGAAGATAATGTTTTTCGGCTGTCCGGCGCGACCGCTCTTGGACGCGAGCGGCATGTACTCGACCGGATAGGCCGAGCGGGTATTCTCAGTCTTTTTGTCGCTGTCGTAATCCGGAATACGCGTGACCGGATCGAACGTGACGTTTTCCAGGACGGCGCCGAAACGGTTGGTCGCCGCGTAGATTTCCGGCTCTGCTTCGGCCGACAGCTTGATGGTCTTGGCGTAACAGCCGCCCTCGAAATTGAAGACACCTTCGGGTGACCATCCGTGCTCGTCGTCGCCGATCAGCGTGCGGGTCGGGTCGGCCGAGAGCGTCGTCTTGCCGGTGCCGGACAGGCCGAAGAACAGCGCGACGTCGTCGTCCTTGCCGACATTGGCCGAGCAGTGCATCGGCATCACGCCTTGCGCCGGCAGGTAGAAATTGAGCGTCGTGAACACCGACTTCTTCATCTCGCCGGCATAGGAAGACCCGCAGATCAGCACAATCTTGCGGGTGAAATCGATCGCCACCATCGTATCGGAGCCTTCGCGGCCGCCGTGACGTTTGGCGTCCGGTTTGAACGACGGCATGTCGACGATGGTCATGTCCGGAACATAGCTCGCGAGTTCGGAATACTCGGGCCGGATCAGAAGCTGGCGGATGAACAGCGAGTGCCAGGCATATTCGGTGAACACGCGCGCCTTGATGCGGTATTTCGGATCGGCGCCGCCGTAGAGGTCCTGCGCGAACAGCGTCTTGCCGTTGGCATGAGCAAGAAAGTCCGCCAGCAGATTGTCGAAGTGTTCCTTGCTCTGCTTGCGATTGCCGTCCCACCACACGGTGTTCTCGGTCAGCGCATCGACGACGGTGTGTTTGTCCTTAGGGCTTCGGCCGGTGTGATGTCCGGTTTCGGCGCACAGCGCTCCGCCGGCGACGATGGTCGCCTCGCCGTTGCGGATGGCATGTTCGTAGAGCGGAGCTTCGCTCAGATTCCAGTGCACCCCGGCGAGGGTCTTGAAGCCGAATTTATCGGCGCCATAGGCGCCGTTCCTCACACCCGTCTCCTGCACTTTACGCCTCCGCTATGGCTTGCCCGGCCGCATCGGGCCAAATAGCCGTCCCCGTGATGTCCGCGGTCAATCTCGCTGCCGGTGATCGTGCGACCCTATAACGAGCATCCCAGCATCTGCCAAGATCGTAGCAAATCTGCAGCACCACAAGCCTAACCGAAAGATACCGACGCTGTTCCGACGCTGCAGTGCAGCGAAAAAGGCAAGCCGCAGCCGGCGCGGCCAATCGGAGATACAGATCGGCCGATAGCGGTCAGCCGGCCTTTGCTTGGCTTGCCAAGTCGGCCAGGACCTTACGCAAGTCTTGGGGGGTGCCGGCGCGTTGGGAAAAGCGCAGCCGCAGCGTTAAGTCGCCGCAGGCGAGGTCGAGGCCTTCCGGGTCAAGTCCGGTCAGCCGCCAGGCTCCGTCCTGTGCGCCAAGGAGCTTGGTGGCATAGAGCCGGACGGCGTCGGCATGGTCGGCGTTCATGTGGACCACGGCGCCGGCCTCGGCTTCGATCAGATCGTCCGCGCCGGAAATATCCGTCAACACCTCGGCGGCTTTCAGGTCGGCGGCGCGGGCAAAGCCGCCATTGAGGTGAGCAGACACGACCTCAAGCCGCCAGAACGAAAAATCGCCGAAACCGGCATAGAGCTCCGCTTTCGAATGCCGGGCGAGGAAGCGGCGGCGCAGCCGAGGTTCGTTGCGGTCATCATGCGGCATGCGGGAAAAGCTGCCGATCAAGGTCAGCCGCGGGTAAGCCAGCGGGTCGCCCTTGCCGGCGGCGGCAAGCAGCACCGAGGCGCGGGGGTCCGCTTCCAAATTGGCGGTGTGGGTGGACAGTCGCGAAACGAGGATCACCGGCGCGCCGTCACTGTCGGTCGCGACATTGACTAGCGACGCGAAGGGATGGCCGGTATTGCGGTCGATGGTCGCGAGCGAGCCCGACCTAAGGGTTCGCAGCAGCGTCTTGGCGAGCGCCTTGGAGTCGAAATCCGGCGCCGGAGCGTTCTCCGGCAGCCGGTCCGGCATCAGACCTGGAATAGGCTGTTCCAGGCGCTTGGCAGGGGTCGGGTCGGCTTCGGTCATGACGTTCCCAACGGCAATTCCGTTGCTGTTGCCCTCGGCGCCTCACCCTGGCAAGGCTCAAGCCTTCGTAATTGCCCCGATTTTGCCTTGTCTCGTCACACTTCCGCCCCCACATGGGGTTTGAAAGGTTGCGGGGCCGGGCATTCGATGCTGCGGCCGACTCATGATAAGAAGGCCGCCATGCCGACAATCGCTCTCGTCGACGACGACCGCAATATCCTCACTTCGGTGTCGATTGCACTGGAGGCGGAGGGCTACCGCATCAACACCTATACCGACGGTGCGTCGGCGCTCGACGGATTCAAGACGGCGCCGCCCGATCTCGCCATTCTCGATATCAAAATGCCGCGCATGGACGGCATGGAGACGTTGCGCCGGCTGCGGCAGAAATCGGACATGCCGGTTATTTTCCTCACCTCCAAAGATGAGGAGATCGACGAATTGTTCGGCCTGAAAATGGGCGCCGACGATTTCATCCGTAAGCCGTTCTCGCAGCGGCTTCTGGTCGAGCGCGTGAAAGCCGTCTTGCGCCGCGGCCTGCCGAAGGACGGTACCACGCCGAAGGAAGCCGACAGCAAAGTGCTGGAGCGCGGGCTTCTTCGCATGGACCCGGAGCGCCACACCTGCACCTGGAAGAACGAGCCGGTCACGCTTACCGTCACCGAATTTCTGATCCTGCAGGCGCTGGCCAGCCGGCCCGGCGTGGTGAAAAGCCGCAACGCCTTGATGGACGCGGCTTACGACGACCAAGTCTATGTCGACGATCGCACCATCGACAGCCACATCAAACGGCTGCGCAAGAAGTTCAAGGCGAGCGATAACGATTTCGACATGATCGAGACGCTGTACGGCGTCGGTTATCGTTTCAAGGAATAATTCACGCGCGCCGGCGACGGTTAAGCCGGTTTCTGCGCAGGCCGGGTTCCGCTCTTAGCGTTGCCCCGCGGGGCGTGGGAGCGCGCACTGTAACAGGCCGCCAACCGTGCCCGCTGACTGGGCCGCGCACTGGGCCGCTGACTGGGCCGGCTGTGCTACTTGACCGGCTGACTTGGCCGCTGACTTGGCCGCTGACTGGGCGGCTGGCATGCGGTAGTAATGGCGTCCATGTCCGCGAGGTGGCGGAGCATGAGCGGAACCCCGGCAGACGACGTGCTCGATCGAACCGCAGAACGCGCAGACTCCGAGCCTCACGCCCCGGCGCAGGCCGAGCCTCGCATCGACACCCCGATCGACGGCCATGCCGATAGCGCGGGCCTCGATGAGGGCGACGCGCGGTCGCAACCGCGCGGCTTCGCCCGCGTTCGCCATTGGCTGTCCCGGGCGCTGCAATTCTTCGCCGCCCAGAGTTCTTCGAGCCTGACGCGGCGTATCGTCGTTCTCAATCTCACCGGGCTGGTGGTGCTGTCCATCGGCATCACCTTTCTCTCGCAGTTTCGTGCCGGATTGATCGACGCCCGCATCCAGAGTCTTTCGGTGCAGGGCCAGATCATCGCCGGAGCGATTGCCTCTTCCGCCACGGTGGAGAGCGATTCTTCGATCACGCTAAACCCCGACAAGCTGCAAAATCTGCGACCCGGGCAAAGCTACGGTCCCAACGAAGACGCGCTTTACGGCATCGATTTCCCGATCAACCCGGAGCGCGTGGCGCCGATTTTACGGCGGCTGGTGTCGCCGACCAAGACGCGGGCGCGCATTTACGATCGCGACGGCGTGCTCTTGGTCGATAGCCGTAATCTGTTCGGCCGCGGCGATGTGCTGCGCTTCGATCTGCCGTCGCCGAGGGCGGAAAAGCCCGGCATTTTCGAACGCGGCTTCATTGCCATGCGGATGTGGCTCGGCCGCGGCGACCTGCCGCTCTATCACGAACTCGGCGCCGACGACGGCAAGGGCTACGGCGAAGTGGCGCAGGCCTTAAACGGCGAGAACGCCAGCATGGTGCGCATCAACGAGCGCGGCGACGTCATCGTTTCGGTCGCGGTGCCGGTGCAGCGCTTCCGTGCGGTGCGCGGCGCGCTGATGCTGTCGACCCAGGGCGCCGACATCGACAACATGGTTGAAGCCGAGCGGCTCGGTATTTTGAAGGTGTTTTTGGTCGCCGCCGGCGTCATGATCGTGCTGTCGATACTGCTCGCCGGCACGATCGCGGAGCCGGTGCGGCGGCTGGCCGGCGCCGCCGAAAGCGTCCGCCGCCGCATCCGCTCGCGGGTGGAGATTCCCGACTTCACCAAGCGCCGCGATGAAATCGGCCACCTTTCCGGCACGCTGCGCGACATGACCAGCGCGCTCTATTCGCGGATCGAAGCGATCGAAAGCTTTGCCGCGGATGTTTCGCATGAATTGAAAAATCCGCTCACCTCGCTGCGCTCCGCGGTGGAGACGCTGCCGGTCGCCAAGACCGACGAAAGCCGCGGCCGGCTTCTCAATATCATTGTGCACGACGTGCGCCGGCTCGACCGGCTGATCACGGATATTTCCGATGCCAGCCGGCTCGACGCCGAGCTGCAGCGTGAGGAGTCGGCGCCGGTCGATATCGCCAGGCTCCTCAACACGCTCGTCGGCGTGGCCAACGAGGTCAAGCGCGATGACGGCGTCAAGGTCACGCTGAAATTCGAAGGCGGCGGCCCGCGCGTGTTCCGGACTCCGGGCCACGATTCCCGGCTCGGCCAGGTCGTCGACAATTTGATCGAGAATGCGCGCTCGTTCTCGCCGCCGGGCGGCGCGGTCCGCATCACCTGCCGGCGGCTGCGCAATCAGATCGAGATTTTCGTCGACGACAGCGGGCCCGGCGTCCGCGAGGACGTACGCGACAAGATTTTCGAGCGCTTCTACACCGATCGCCCGCACCAGGGTTTCGGCCAGAATTCCGGCCTCGGGCTGTCGATCTCCAAGCAGATCGTCGAGGCGCATGGCGGCGCGATCTTGGTCGAGAATCGCACCGGCACGCCCGGACCGGACGGCGTGCCGGAAGTGCTCGGCGCCCGCTTTATCGTTCGCCTGCCGGCGATGACATGACGATGTCTTTCCCGCTCGTCCCCGCGAAAGTGGGGACCCAGAACTGGATTCCCGTCTTCGCGGGAATGAGCGGATGACGGCGGCCACGGTCCACGCTTCGGCCGTTCTTGCCGGCGCGCGCGCGGTGCTGATCCGCGGACCTTCGGGCGCCGGCAAGTCGCGCCTGGCGCTGGAACTGCTCGAGGCCGGGGCCGCGGGTCATTTGCGCTTTGTCAGGCTTATCGGCGACGACCGCGTTCAACTGACAAGCGCCGGCGGTCGGCTCCTGGTGCGGCCGGCGCCGAAGCTTGCCGGGCTGATCGAGTTGCGCGGCACCGGCATAGTGCGGCTCGACTATGAGCCGTGCGCCGTCGTCAGCCTCGTGGTCGATCTCGCCGCCGCCGATGCCGAACGCCTGCCGGAAAAATCGGCCATCGTGGTTGACGGCGTAGAGCTCCGCCGATTGGCCGTGGCGCCGGGGGCGGCGCCGCTCCCGGCCGTCCTGGCCGCGCTCGGCGCCTATAGCGGTGCCCTTGCCGGCCCCCATTTGCAGGTCCACGCGGGCGTCCTCGACCCGGTTGGGGCCGCTGCGATCGACGTTTCGGCCCGGGTCAGCCGCGACGAATTGGCAATTGGTTAACCATAATCATTCAAGACTAAGCCTGATATGGCGGATGCCATCGGCCCCGTTTGGACCCTTGGCGTTCTGGATGACGCTTCCTATTGCGATGCAACAAGTCCCAGAAATAGCCAAAAATGCCTCTTGCGCCGTGGCTTCGGATAGTCATGATGTGCAGCCTTTCGTGCGGTGCAACCGGGACGCGCCCGCGGGGAGTTCCATGATTGGTCTTGTGCTTGTGACCCACGGTCGATTGGCTCTTGAGTTTCGTGCCGCTCTCGAACATGTGGTCGGGCCGCAGGCGCAGATCGAGGCGGTCACGATCGGGCCGGATGACGACGTCGAGGAACGCCGCAAGGACATCATTGAGGCGGTGCGGCGCGTCGATAGCGGCGACGGCGTGGCGATCCTCACCGATATGTTCGGCGGCACCCCGTCCAATCTTGCCATCTCGGTGATGAGCCGGCCCAAGGTCGAAGTGCTGGCCGGCATTAATCTGCCGATGCTGGTCAAGCTCGCGAAGGTGCGCGACGAGTGTCCGCTGGCCGAAGCCGTGGCCGCGGCTCAGGAAGCCGGGCGCAAATACGTTACCATCGCCAGTCGGGTGCTCACCGGCAAATGAACGATCCGGCCCACAGCGCCGGAATACCCGGCGCGGGGCAGGCGTCCGAGGGCGCCGTCAGTCGGGTTTTTGTCATCTGCAACAAAAAGGGCCTGCATGCCCGCGCCTCGGCCAAATTCGTGCAGACGGTCGAGAAATATGACGCCGAGGTTCAGGTGCGGCGCAACGGCGACACTGTCGGCGATGCCGTCGGCGGCACGTCCATCATGGGTTTGATGATGCTGGCGGCGGCGCCCGGCACCTCGATCACCATCAAAGCGACCGGCCGGGAGGCCGCCGAAGTTCTGGAAGCGTTGGCGGCGCTGATCAGTTCGCGTTTCGGCGAAGCCGATTGATCCAGTCGTTCAACCCGTGGTCCGATTCTAACATTCGCACTAGGATTGCGTATTAGGATTGGCTGATGAAACGCAGGGCTACGCGCGAAAAGGCCTCGCCCGGCAAAAGCTCGGCTCGAAAAACGCGTCCGAAGGAGATCATGCAAATGAGTTCGGAACCGACAACTTCAAAAGCCAGTCCCGCCAAGCCTGCTGCGGCTGCGGCCCCTGCAGCCAGCGCCGGAGAAACCGGCCGTCAACCGGCGGCGATCCGCTACGTCGATCGCGCCGACATGGTCGAAACTTTCGCCGACTCGGTCACCGGCCTGATTTTCGACGGCCAGACGTTGCGCATCGAATTCGGCGTGACCCGGTTCGACGATGTCAAAGCCAATACCCAGATCACTGGCCGGCGCTATCCCGCCTGCCGTCTGGTCTTGCCGCCGGCCGCGGCCGTCGACCTCATCAATCGCATGCAGCAGATAGCAACGGCTTTGACCCAGGCCGGCGTCGTCAAGGCCCGCGGCGAAGCGCTGAAGGCGGGCTGAAGTCGGCGCTTCGATTCTACTTCGCCGCCGCTTTCAGGTCGGCGACGAATTCTTCATACGCCGCGCGCTTGTCGGCCTCGTCCCGGATCCGCAGCAGCGCTGACGGATGCACGGTGACCACAAGCGTGGTGCCGTCCGCCATCTGCAGCGGCGTCTTGCGCAGCTTGGCAATCGTTACCGTCTTGCCGGTCAAACTGCGCGCAGCAGACACACCGAGCGCAATGACGGTCTGCGGCCGTACCAGAGCGCGTTCGGAATCGAGCCAGATTTTGCAGCGTTCGATCTCGTAATTATTTGGCCGCTTATGCAGCCGCCGCTTGCCGCGCATTTCATGCTTGAAGTGCTTCACCGCATTGGTGACGAAGGCCTCTTCGCGCGCGATGCCGGCGTCCTTCAGCGCTGCGTCGAGCACGCGCCCGGCCGGCCCGACAAACGGCTTGCCGGCGATATCCTCTTTGTCGCCCGGCTGTTCGCCGACCAGCATGAAGCGGGCGTGGTGCGGCCCCTCGCCCGGCACGGCTTGGGTCGCGTCGCGATAGAGCGGACAGCGCCGGCATTCGCCCTCAGCGCGGGCCAGCGCGGCAAACGATTTGATCGGCTCTTCGGTCGGCTCTTGCATGGTCTTATCGGTCTCCCCCATCAGCGCATTGATGGCTTGATCCATGTCGTCAAAATGTCGATTGCGCCCAAACGGTTCGGGCATGGATAAAATCTTGGACATAAAGGAATCTTTATGTGTTATTGCCGCCCCGGCGGGGCCCTGCTATGAGGCACGCCGAAAGCCGCAAATCCCGCACTTCGCATGATCGTCAAAAAGCCAGATCGTCAAAGGGCAAGATTGTAAAAAGGATTGTCATGAGCACGTCGACACAGCCGAAAGCTCCCGCCGCCGCCAGCGATTACGTCGTCAAGGACATCGGCCTCGCCGAATGGGGCCGCAAGGAAATCGACATGGCCGAGACCGAGATGCCCGGCCTGATGGCGACGCGCGAGGAATATGGCCCGCAGCAATCGCTCAAGGGTACGCGCATCGCCGGTTCGCTGCACATGACGATCCAGACCGCGGTGCTGATCGAGACGTTGAAGGTGCTCGGCGCCGATGTGCGCTGGGTGTCGTGCAACATCTATTCGACGCAGGACCACGCCGCCGCGGCGGTCGCGGCCGGCGGCACGCCGGTGTTTGCGGTCAAGGGCGAGAGCCTGAAGGATTATTGGGACTACACCGCCCGGCTGTTCGACTGGCATGGCGGCGGCATGCCGAACATGATTCTCGACGACGGCGGCGATGCCACCATGTTCGTGCATCAGGGCGTGCGCGCCGAAGCGGGTGACACGGTGTTCCTCGATCAGCACAATAACGAGGAAGAAGAAGTGTTTTACGCGCTGATCAAGCGCATGCTGAAGGAGAAGCCGAAGGGCTGGTTCGGCGAACTGGCAAAATCGATCAAGGGCGTGTCCGAGGAAACCACCACCGGCGTGCACCGGCTCTACGACATGGAGAAGAAGAACACGCTGTTGTTCCCCGCCATCAACGTCAATGACAGCGTTACGAAGTCGAAGTTCGACAATCTCTACGGCTGCCGCGAGTCGCTGGTCGACGGCATCCGCCGCGGCACCGACGTGATGATGGCCGGCAAGGTGGCGATGGTCGCCGGCTACGGCGACGTCGGCAAAGGTTCGGCCGCATCGCTGCGCCAAGCCGGCTGCCGCGTCATGGTCTCGGAGGTCGATCCGATCTGCGCGCTGCAGGCGTCGATGGACGGCTACGAAGTCGTCACCATGGAGGAGGCTGCGCCGCGCGCCGACATTTTCTGCACCGCCACCGGCAATGTCGACGTCATCACCATCGAGCACATGCGCAAGATGAAGCACCGCGCGGTGGTCTGCAATATCGGTCACTTCGACAGCGAGATTCAGGTCGCGGCGCTGAAGAACCTGAAATGGCACAATGTCAAGCCGCAGGTCGACGAGATCGAATTCCCCGACAATAAGCGCATCATCCTTCTGTCCGAAGGCCGCCTGGTCAATCTCGGCAACGCCATGGGCCATCCGAGCTTCGTCATGTCGTCGTCGTTCACCAACCAGACACTGGCGCAGATCGAGCTGTGGACCAATCCCGGCAAGTATCAGAAGAAAGTCTATGTGTTGCCGAAGACGCTGGACGAGAAGGTGGCGCGGCTGCATCTCGACAAGATCGGCGTCAAGCTGAGCAAGCTGTCCGACAAGCAGTCGGCCTATATCGGCGTGCCGCAGGACGGGCCGTTCAAGGCGGATCATTACCGCTACTGAGCGCGGGTGCTATCCCGCCGGCAGCGCGACCAGGTGAATCCCGACGGCCGGTCCGGTGAAGCCGAGGAATGTCCGGTGCACGGAGAGGTCGGCGGCCTTTGCAGCAGCCTTGGCGCCCGGCGCGGCGCCAAGCAGGCTTTGCGTCTTCCGGCAGGCGGCGTCGGTGTCGAGACAGGCGATCAATAGACCGCGGCTTTGGATGGCTGTGCGACTGGCGGGCGACAGCGGATCGCCAGCGAGCGGCGCGGCGCCGGCGACATAGAATGGCAGATTGCCGACCACATCCGGCGAGCCCCAATAGAGCGCAACCGGTTTGCCGGTGAGCATCAGCGTCGCGCCTGCGACCTCCTGCGAGGTCGGCCGGTTCGAATCCAATCCGGCGCGCAGATGCGCATAGGCCATGATCGGCGACGCCAGCAAAAAGCCGAGGCTGACCACGAGCGCCAGAAGACCGGCGACGGCGACCGCGGCAGCGTCCACCGCGATCTTCCGCGAGCCGTACAGTACGAGCGGAAGCAGCGTCCAGTTCGGCAGCGACCAGTCCGGCGTCAGCCGGTAGGGCGAAACGAGATTGACTAAAGCCGGCAGCAGCATCGGCACGGCAAACAGAATAAGCGCCTGCCGCCGCTCCTCCTCAGCCGGCCAGACAAGGTCGGCAAGCGCCGCTCGGCTCGGCCGCAGCAGCGCGAGCAGCAGCAACGGGCCGGCGGCATAGGCGATGACGCCGAACAGATAGCTCAGGGATTTTCCGAGCGCGGTGCCGAATGAGTCCGTGGTCATCACGCTTTGCCGCAAAAAGGCATAGTCGGTGCCGCCGGACTGCGTCACGTACCAATAAACATGCGGCGCGATGACGATAAGCGCGCCGGCCGCCATCAGATAAGGCGACCGCGAGCGCCAGAACCGGCGCGTGCCGGGCCCGGTGAAAGCCGCCACCGCCATGCCGGCGAACAGATAGACCGTCCAATATTTGCCGAGCATGGACGCGCTGGCGCAGGCGCCGGCGAACAGCGAGTCCCACAGGCCCAAGCTGCGCCGCGCGCGCAGATAAAACAGCAACGCCGCGGCCCAGAACGGCAGCATCGCCGTCGAGGCGTTCAGTTCCGCGGTCTTGAAGGTATAAAGCGGGACGAGAATGAGTGCGGCGAGGCCGAACAGCGCCTTGTCCTTGTTCAAGTAGTCGCGGGCGGTGCGCCAGGCGATGGCAAGCGTGATCGCCGACAGCAGCACCGCGTCAAGATGCATCGCCCAGTCGGTGCGGGGAAATACCGCGAACCACAGGCTGAACAGCCATGCCGTCATCGGCGGGTGTTTGTAGCCGAAGGCAAAATGCTGCGCCCAGAGCGCGGCCTCGGCGGCATCGTTGCGCAGATCGACCGGCCACAACGATACGGTCGCAAATGCCAGCCAGATGACAGTGAAGGCCGCCAGCGCCGCGACGACGATGCGCCCCTCGCCGGCGTCATCGACGATACGCCGCGCTGCTGTGGCGAATGCGCCGGCGCGCGCGGTGATTTTGTCCGGATCCGTAATAGTCATAGGTCGAATGATGAGCGGGGCCTACGCGAAAGGACGGCTACCTTGGTGATCTAGCGGCGTCATAAGCGCCATGAATTGCGGCATTTCGCAAGCGCGTTGCTTTTCGCCGGCCGCAGCCTTAACTGGCCCGATGCACGGCTTTCCACCTGCCCCAGCCGCACCGGCAACCGCAACGCCCGCGCCCGGCCGCGCTGCCGCTGCGGTTCCCGAAATTGCCGTGATCGTTCCAGTCTTCAATGCCCGCGCCCAAGTTCCAAAGCTGCTCGACGCGCTCGAGCGCGCGCTCGGCGGCACCGCCTGGGAGGTGCTGTTCGTCGACGACAATTCGTCTGACGGCACCGGCGCCGCCGTGCGCGGCCTCGGCGCAGCCGATGCGCGGGTGCGCTGCCTGCGCCGCATCGGCCGCCGTGGCGCGGCCGGCGCCTGTCTCGAGGGAATGCTGGCGAGCCAGGCAAGGTTCCTGTTCGCCGTCGACATCGAGCGTCCGCGCGACGCCACCCTCATCCCTGCCATGCTGAAAACGATCCGCGACGGCGCCGATGCCGTCGTCGCCAGCCGCTATGCCGACGGCGCCGGCCGGCATTGGTCGCAGGCGCTGGCGCGCCGCCTCACCAGCGTCGCGCTCACCGATCCGCTCAGCGGCACCTTTTTGATCCGCCGCGACGCGTTTGAAGCCTTGGCGGCGTCACTGTCGCCGAACCGCGCCAGCGTTCTCTTGGAAATTCTTCTCACCGCGCGCGGCCGCTTGCGCGTCGCCGAACAAGCGAGCCCCGGCGGCGTGGCCGATTATGCTGCGCTTGATGCGGCAATGGCGCTCGGCCTGGCCGAGCATGTGATGGCGCGGCTGACCTGGGGCACCGTATCGCTACGGTTTTTGATGTTCTGTTTGGTCGGGCTGACCGGCGTCGCCATCCATATGGGAATCCTGTGGAGCGGTTTGCGTTTTGCCGCGCTGCCGTTTGCCGCGGCGCAGACCGCGGCCGCCATCGGCGCCATGGCGTGGAATTTCACCCTCAACAATGTGTTCACCTACCGCGACCGCAGGCTCACCGGACTGGCCTTCGTCGGCGGGCTCGTGCGCTTCCAACTGGTTTGCGCCGTCGGCGCCATTTCCAATGTCGGCGTGGCGGCTTTCATCTACCACGGCAATCATAATTGGTGGCTGGCCGGCCTCGCCGGCGTGCTGATGGGCGCGGTGTGGAATTACGCGGTGACGTCGGTGTTCGTCTGGCGCAGAGGCTGAGTTGCCTCCAGCGTTTCCGCCACCGCGGCAAACACTTCATCGACAGTGATGGCGCGCATGCAGACATTGTCGGTGCAGGCGGTCTTGCGGTGATTGTGGGCGCTGACGCACGGCGAGCAGGCAAGCCCGGCATAGATGGCGCGCGAATTGCCGAGCGGCTTGTAGAGATGCGGCGTTTCCGGCCCGAACAGGACGATGGTCGGCAGCCCTGAGGCCGCGGCGAAGTGCGCCGGCCCGGAATCGTTGGTGACCATCAGCACGCTCTGCGCATACAGCGCCGGCAATTCGGCGAGCGCCGAGTGGCCGGCAAACGACACGCAGCGCGGCCCGCTGGCGGCGGCGAGCCGCTCGGCCTCCGTGCGCTCCGCCGGCGCGCCGGTGATCAGCACGAACACGTCGTCATAGGCGGCGAGCATGCGACGGATCAGCTCTTCGAAGCGCTCGGGCATCCAGCGGCGGTGCGGCAGAAGCTCGCTGGCGTTGGGATTGATCAGCGCCAAACGATGCCGCGCCGGATCGAACGGCGCCAGCGCGCGGATGCGCGCGATCACCTGCGCGCGGGCC
>JBAQHW010000273.1:0-2332 GCA_049288525.1 Xanthobacteraceae bacterium | reverse complement strand
TGCCCGGACCGCCCGGGAGCGAGGTAGCAAGCCCCGCCCGCGGGCTCCGCCTCTCGCCCCGCCGCCGCGATTTGCCTTCGCGACGCCGTCCTTTTACCGGGCGAGATGATTCGGTGACGAATGTATCATTATCGGGGACTTGTGTCAATAGAGAGGTGACGGGCGGCGTCGTCGTCCGCGCAGGCGGACGATCCAGTATTCGCGAGGCATCGAGAACGATTACCCAGGCTGACGCATACTGGATGCCCCGCCTTCGCGGGGCATGACAACGTTGAAAACTCTCTCCGCAAACTGCGGATAGACTTCGGCCAGCATCGGCGCCACGGTCGCGCGTATCAACTTCAGGGTCTCTTCCGACGGTGCCGGCGTCAGCGGAACCTCGGCCGGGCGGTCGAAGTCGAAGCCGGTGTTGTCGAGCACTTCCTCGACGCTGTGACCGGGATGTACGCTTGCCAGGCGAAAGCGCCGCCGCTCGCGGTCGAAGTCGAACAGACAGCGATTGGTGACGAGCGCGATCGGGCCGCCGGGACGAAAGACATTCCCTTCGCTGCCGCCCGGCGCGCTGACGAAATCGACCTTCGGCACCAGAGTGCGGCGCGAGTGCTCGACGCGGAACAGGATCACCTTGGGCACGACGTAATAGAGATAGGCCGAGCCGAACGAGCCGGGAAAGCGCGCCTTGGGGTGATCGTAATCGCCGACGCTGACCAGATTGATATTGCCTTGCCCGTCGATCTGGCCGCCGGACAGAAAGAACACATCGATGCGGCCCTGGCCGGCGCAGTCGAACAATTCGCGCGCGCCGTCGGTGAAAAAAGTATGCGCCCGGCTGCCCAGCAGCGACACGTATGGCCGCCCGCCGCCTTGCTCGCGGGCGAGCAGCGCCGCGGTCGCCGGTATCGGCGAGGACGCGCCGACCGCGACATGACGCACGTCACCGATCAGCCGGCAGATCACGTCGGCGAGCAATTCCTCGTCGCGAAAGGTGGAGGTCATTTCATCTCCCGCGTCCGGGAAAAGAATTACGCCGCGGCTTTTTCATAGACGTAGCGATCCAGATATTGCGCGAAGCCTTCGGCCGTGGCGGCAAGGCGCGCGTATTCGGCGATGTGCGACCCGTCGATGGCGTAGTGATCCGGTAGCGGCAGCGGCCAGGCGCCGCGCGGGCAGACCGCGACCGCTTCGACATAAAAGCCGGGCAGCGTGCCGGCGGCGAGAACGGGATCGCGCAACAGATCGCCGTCGTGAATCTTCTCGACGGTGACGATCGTCTTTTGCGCCGCGTGCGCCATGACGACGAGCTCGCGCTGCGTGCCGATGAAAACGTTGCCGGCACGGTCGGCGAACGGCGCATGAAACAGCGCCACATCGGGCTTGAGCGCCGGCAACAGCACGATCGGGTCGGCATTACCGGAAGAGTTTTGATTGCCGGAAGAGTCTTGGCCGAACGGATTGTCGACGACTTTCCAGTCGGTGCGGTGCGCCAGCACGTCGGAGCCGAGCAGCCCGCGCAACGGCATGAACGGCACGCCTTTCTCGGCGGCCTGGAACTGCGCGTGCAGCGCCGGGCAGGTAGCGTCCATCATGCGGATGGCGCCAGCGAGGATCGCGGCGGTGAAGCGCGGCGCTGGGCCGAATTCGCCGAGGCTCACTGCGGAAGTCTCCAGCGTCGCGATGCAGCCGGCGCCGATGAGAAGATCGGCCTGCAGCGTCGAGGTCGGCAGCGTGACCAGATGCAGACGCCTGACGCCACGGCGGATCAGCGCACGCGTCGCCGCCATCGGCACGCCCGAGGATTCGCGTGGCACCGCCAACAGGCAGCCGTCGGCGATCGGGGCCAAAGCTTCGTCGAGGGAATGGGCGATGATGGACATGGCACTTGGATTATACCGCATATCCTCGGCGTCATGGCGGGGCATAGCCGTTCGAAGAACGGCGTCGCTCCGCTCGCCTATGTCCCGGCCATCCACGTCTTTAAACCCCAAGTAAGACGTGGATGCCCGGCATAAAGCAGCATAAAGCCGGGCATGACGGCTTTAATAGCGTCGATCTGGCGGAGCGAGCGAACGGCAAAAGGGGGGGCGTGAAATCGCCGCCCGCGTCGTATATGAAAGCGGCCTAGCAACGCCTTTCTACGCAGCGCGCCACCGCCGCGCGCCTTCGCCAGGAGCACTTGTGGGAATGACCGAAAAATTTGGCCGGCTCGCTTTGCATATGTGGACCATCGACACCACGCCGCTGAAGACCGCGCTCGATGCGGCCAAGGTGGGCGGCTTCGACGCGGTCGAATTGCGCCGCACCGATTTCAAGCGCTGCTTCGATGCCGGCATGA
>JBAQHW010000272.1:0-10300 GCA_049288525.1 Xanthobacteraceae bacterium | reverse complement strand
GTTGAGCTTGGCGATGACGTCGGCTGGCGTTCCCCGCGGTGCGCCGACGCCGGCCCAGCCGCTGCCCTCGTAACCGGGCAAAGATTGCGCTATCGGCGGCACATCCGGCAGCGCTTCCATGGGCTTTAAGCTCGTCACGCCGAGCGCGCGCAACTTGCCGGAATGCACGTAGCCAAGCACCGGCGGGATGGTGGCAAAAGCGACCTGCACCTGGCCGGCGAGCAGGTCGGGCAAATAAGACACCCGATACGGCACGTGAACGATATTCACGCCGGTCATCATCTTGAACAGTTCGAACGCAAGATGCGGCGCGGTGCCTGCGCCCTGCGACGCAAAATTGAGCTTGCCGGGATTGGCCTTGGCGTAAGCCACGAGCTCGGGGATCGTCTTCGTCGGGATCGTCGGATGGACGACGACGGCGAACGGCGTGTAGCCGAGGAACGCGACCGGCACGATGTCGCGGGCGAAATTGAAATCCAGCTTCGGATAGAGCGCCGCATTCGCCGCGTTGCCCGAAATCATCACCAACAGCGTATAGCCGTCCGCCGCCGAGCGAATGACGTATTCGGCGCCCACATTACCTCCGGCACCCGGCCTATCCTCGACGACGATATCCTGTCCGAGCCGATGCGACAGCGGATCGGCGACCAGCCGGGCCAACACGTCGGGGGCCAGCCCGGCCGGAATATCGACGATCAGATGCACCGGCCGCGACGGATAGGTATCCGCGAATGCAATCCGGGAGCTGATAGGAAGTGCAGCAGCGGCCGCCGCGCCAAGATGCAGGAATCCCCTGCGGGGAATGGTCATGGCGATCCCTCCGATCAGCATGACGAGGATCGGCCCGCGGCCGCGCCGCCGAAGCTACGATCCTGTTCGATGCTGCGTTGTGGTTCGCCCGCCGTGGGCACAAAGGCTGCCTTTGGATTTCACGGGAAGCCGGCATTTCCCGGGTGGCAGCTCGCAAAAAACAATAGCGCAGGGGCTATGCGCTGAATAGCGGCGTAATCCAGCAATAAACGAATTATCCGCCGGTCATCGGCGGAAAAAACGCGATTTCGTGTGCACTCTCGATGCGCGCGTCGGGCCGCACATGGCTCTTGTCGATCGCGGCGCGGATCACTTTGCCGTTTTCGAAAGCATAGGCGTAGCCATCGCCCTTGCCGGCCAGCCAAGCGATCAATTCGCCGACCGTCGTCACTCCCGCCGGCAGATCGATGTCTTCTTCGGCTTTGCCGATCCGCTCACGCACCCAGGCAAAATAACGAAGCTTCATGCATCTTCCCGCGTCAGGTGATGCAGCCCGGCATGCAGATAATCCCAGCCGGTATAGAGCGTAAAGAGCGCAGAGAGCCACAACAGCACGATGCCAATTCGCGTCACGCCGGGAATAACGGCGTCGCCGGCCTCGCCGCAGATCAAAAAGCCGACGGCGATGAGCTGCAGCGTGGTCTTCCATTTGGCCAGGCGCGTCACCGGGACACTGACCCGCAATTCAGCCAAATATTCGCGCAATCCGGAGACCAGGATTTCACGGCACAGAATGATGACGGCGGCGACCAGCGCCCAGCCGTGAATGGTGCTTTCGGCGGCCAGCATGAGCAGGCAGGAGCCGACCAGCAGTTTGTCGGCGATCGGATCGAGCATGCGGCCAAGCGAAGATTGCTGGGCCCAGATGCGGGCGAAATAGCCGTCGAGAAAGTCGGAAATCGCGGCGGCGGCGAAAATCGCGAGCGCGACCCAACGCAGCCATAACCCGCCATGCAGAATATTCTGCCAGAACATGCAGCCGACCACGAGCGGAACCGCGACGATGCGGCCATAGGTCAGGATGTTCGGCAGCGTCAGGGGACGCGCACGCAGTCGGCCGGGTGTGCCCGTGGTGGAGGAGTTCATGGTGAGTTTCCTGATACCAGCATAGCCTTATGCCGCCCCCTCATGGAAGAACTCATAAATGCGGCGTGCTGTCTCCGCGCTGATCCCGTCGACCTGCATCAAATCGGCGACCGATGCGCGCTCGATCGATTTGAGCGTGCCGAAATAGTGCAAAAGCGCGCGTTTGCGGGTCGGTCCGATGCCGGCGATCTCCTGCAGGCCGGATTCCCGCAAATCCCGCCGCCGGCGCGCCCGGTGGGAACCCACTGCAAAGCGGTGCGCCTCATCGCGCAGCCGCTCGACGAAATAGAGCACCGGATCGCGCGGTGGCAGCTTGAACGAGTCGCGGCCCGGGAGGAAGAAGGTTTCGCGCCCGGCGTCGCGATCCGGCCCCTTGGCGATGGCGACAAGCGGCACCTCGATGCCGAGCGCCCCGAGTACCGCGCGCGCGGCGGAAAGCTGACCCTGACCGCCGTCGATCAGAACGAGATCGGGCCATGGCGACTCGTCCCGCTCCTCCGCGTCCGCATTATTTCCTTCCCCTGAAAGGGGGGGGTCGGTGGCCGCAGGCCGCTCGATGGGGGTCATCAAGGCTTCGGTAACAGACCCGTCCCCGGATCGCCCTTGATCCGGCCCTCCCCTTTCGGGGGAGGAAAATTCGGGCCGCGGCGCCTCGGTCAACAGCCGCTTGAAACGTCGCTCCAAAACCTCACGCATCATGGCGAAATCGTCGCCGGGCGTCAGTTCGGCCGAACGGATATTGAACTTGCGGTACTGTGCTTTGCGGAAGCCGTCGGCGCCGGCCACGATCATGGCGCCGACCGCGTTGGCGCCCTGAATGTGACTATTGTCGTAGACTTCGATCCGCCGCGGCACCCGCGGCAGACCGAAAGTCTCGGCGAGCTGACGCAGCAGCTTTTGCTGCGATGTCGTTTCGGCGAGCTTGCGGCCAAGCGCTTCGCGCGCATTGGCGATCGCGTGCTCGACCATATCCTTTTTCTCGCCGCGCTGCGGCACGTTGACTTCGATCTTGCGGCCGCTCTTGGTCGACAGCGCCTGTGTCAGCAAGACGCGATCGTCGATGTCGTGCGAAAGAAGCACAAGGCGCGGCGGCGGCTTGTCGTCGTAAAACTGGGCCAGGAACGCCGACAGGACTTCGCTTGCGCCGAGCGAGCGGTCGGCTCTCGGAAAATAAGCGCGGTTGCCCCAGTTCTGCCCGGTGCGAAAAAAGAACACCTCGACGCAGGTAAAGCCGCCCTGCTGATGCACGGCGAAGACATCGGCCTCCTCGACGCCGCGCGGGTTGACGCCCTGATGCGACTGGATCGCCGACAGCGCCGCCAGGCGGTCGCGGTAAATGGCGGCGCGCTCGAAGTCGAGCGCCGCCGAGGCCTTTTCCATTTCGCCGGCCAGTTCCTCTTTCACCGCGCTGCTGCGACCGGACAGAAATCCACTCGCCTCGCGCACCAGGACGGAATAATCCTTGAAATCGATCTCCTTGGTGCAAGGCGCCGAACAGCGCTTGATTTGATAGAGCAGGCACGGGCGGGAGCGGCTTTCGAAAAACGGATCGCTGCACGATCGCAACAGGAAGGCGCGTTGCAGCGCGTTGACGGTGCGGTTGACGGCCCAGACAGACGCGAAGGGTCCGTAATACTGTCCCGGCCGCGCGCGCGCGCCGCGATGCTTTAAGATTTGTGGCGCCCAGTGGTCGGACGTGATCATGATATAGGGGAATGATTTGTCGTCACGCAGCACGACATTGAAGCGCGGCCGCAGCCGCTTGATCAGGTTGGCCTCGAGCAGCAGCGCCTCGGTTTCGGTGCGGGTGACGACGAATTCGAGGCGCCGGGTCGCGGCGATCATCCGCTCGATCCGCGTGTCGAGACCGGTCGGGCGCGCATAGGCCTGGACCCGCTTTTTGATGTTCTTGGCCTTGCCGACATAGAGCACGTCGCCACGCGCATCGAGCATGCGGTAGACTCCCGGGCGCGGCGGGGCGAGCCTGGCATAATGCACGACCGCGGCGCGTCCCGCGGCGAGCGAGCCTTCCTCGTCGTCGAAGGACAGCGCGGGCACGTCGATGTCCTCTGCTCCCGGTAACGAGGCCTCCTCGTCTTCGTCGGCGGGCTCGATCTCGGGAGCGATTTCCGGTTTTGGGGTGCTCATCGCGGCAAACGTAACGCCATCGTCGTTGCGGGGCGCAAGCTACCGAGGCAATCCGCAGGATCACAATCGCGGCCCGGTCGCGTCATCGCCGGCCAGCGCCAGGGTGGCCCGCAACGGTCAGATATAGACTCTCTTAAACATATCAACGTCGAGGTGGTTAGCGATTCAGCACTGCTTAACTTAAACATCGCGATAAATTCTCCCGATGGGACGACGGCCTGCGCGCTTTCTTTGACGCTGCATCAGCATCGCTTGCCGCTGCGGCGTCGGAATTTCCGCCCCGATTCCAACTGGGAGGCCAAGATGAAAAAGTCACGCGCCGCTGCCGCCGCATTCGGCATCGTCTTTGTGCTGGCAATTCAAGGCACCGCAAGCGCGGCCGACCTGCCAGCCTCGAACTACCCTTATTACACTGCCCCCGCCTCCTACTCGGCCTATAGCTGGGCCGGCCCCTATATCGGCGGCGCGCTGGGCTACGAATGGGGCGACGTCAGTAACAATCCGACCCATCCGTCGGGCATCGCCGGCGGCGTTGAGGGCGGCTTCAACTGGCAGCACGGCAATTTCGTCTACGGCGGCGAGGCCGATTTCAATATCTCCGGCGCCGACGACACATTTGCCCCGTGGCAGTTTTCCAATCCCTGGTTTGGCACCGTTCGCGGCCGCGCCGGCGTCGCCATCAATAACGTGCTGATCTACGGCACCGCCGGCCTTGCCTACGGCGAACTCACCGCCGACACCGCCGGCAATCTGTCGGAAAGCCATACCAGCTTCGGCTGGGTCGCCGGTCTCGGCGGCGAAGTCGGTTTGACGCCACACTGGTCGGCGAAGGCGGAGTGGCTCTATCTCGACTTCGCCAATCGCGGTTACTCGGTGACCGGCACCAATAACGGCCTCGCCGCCAATCTGGTGCGGCTCGGCCTCAATTATCACTTCTAGAGCTTTGACCCCGGCCGCCGCCGCAATCGGGTAACAATAGATTTACCCTATCGGTTCTGTTTCATAATTATTCAACTATAATTACGACTTGTATTGTCAAATTCGGCCACAATACAGGCACAAATTCTATTTCGACTGTGTCTTTCAAACACTAGCCGCAAAACTCATTCTGAATACTATGCATGCACTTGAGGGTGATCGCGTGGAGATATCAATGAAGCGTTTGTGCATCGTTCTGTTCGGCATCACGACCGGCATCTCGGCGATCGCCGGGGCGGCCTCGGCAGCCGATTTGGCGCGGCCGGTACCCGCGCCCTACTACACGAAAGCTCCGGCTTTCGCGCCGCCCTATAGCTGGACCGGTTTCTACCTCGGCATCAACGGCGGCGGCGCGTTCGGCAGTTCGTCCTGGGATTCCACCGGCAGCCGCGACATCAGCGGCGGCCTTGTCGGCGGCACCCTCGGCTACAATTATCAGTTCGGCCAGGCCGTGGTCGGCGTCGAAGGCGACATCGATTGGGCCGACATCAACGGCACCACCAGCAACGCCTGTCCGGGTGGCTGCAAGACCAGCGACACTTGGCTCTCGACGGTGCGCGGCCGGCTCGGTTATGCCGCCGACCGCTTCATGCCCTACGTCACCGGCGGCGCCGCCTTCGGCGATATCCGCGCTCAGGCGCCGGGTCTCGGGCAAGTCGGTGCCGATCGGACCGGCTGGACGCTGGGCGGCGGCCTAGAAGCTGCGCTGACCACGAATTGGACGGCCAAGGTCGAATATCTCTATGTCGATCTCGGCAGCTTCAATTGCGGTCTCAATTGCGGCGCAGGTCTCACCACCGACAACGTCTCGTTCCACACCAACATTCTGCGCGCCGGCGTGAACTACAAGTTCTGATCGCCGCGCCGATCCAAAATCGGAAACCCCCGGGGCTTTTGCCGCCGGGGGTTTTTCTTTTCCGGGCGATGCGATCGGCGGCGCGCCGCCGCTCGCTTAGCGCATCGCCTCGTCCCGCAGAATTTCGGCGAGCCGTTCCGGCGCATCCAGCATGACGTCGTGGCCGCAGGCGACCTCATAACTGCGCCAGCCGCGACTGCGCGCCTTTTCCAGCGCGGCATCGAACGGCAGATTCGGATAAGCACTCGCCCGGATATAGCTTTTGCGGCCAATACGCTCGCGCGCGCCGGATAGATTCACTTTGCCCAGCATGCATTGGATCGGCTGCGGCGTGCATTGCGCATCGACGAAGGCGCGGTCCTTCTCGTTGACATTGAACATCGCCGCCGACCGCGGCGGCACGGTGGAGGCGCCATCGCGCTGCGCCGCCAACAGCCCGTCGCGAACCGCAGGCGCCGCAAGATCGACCAGCGCTTGGCCGGATTCCGGATAGAAGGCGTCGAGCATTACGAACGCGGCGATCGATGCCTCCATCGCCTCGGCGACACCGGCGATCACCATGCCGCCGTAGGAATGGCCGACCAGGACGACGTCGCTGAGCTTTTGCCATTTCATGACGTTGACGACGTCGAGGATATGGGTGTCGAGACCGACCACGGGCGTCAGCAGGTGCGACCGTTCGGCAAGCCCCGTCAGCGTCGGGGTGAAAACCTCATGGCCGTCTTGCGTGAGAAGACGCGCCACGCGGCGCCAGCACCAGGCGCCGTGCCAGGCGCCGTGAACCAGAACGAATGTCGCCATATGTCCTCCCGATCGGCTGCCACACCCCTCCGCCGGCTTCGCCTTTTTAAGCCTCAGGCGTCTCGCCGCGCAGGATTTGTGAGAATGCCGGCCTATCGATATTGCCGCCGGAGAGGATCAAGCCGACACGCCGGCCGGCATAGCGCGCCTTTTCCTTCATCAGTCCGGCCAATGGCGCGGCGCCCGCGCCTTCGGCGAGATTATGCGTGGTGCGGTAATAGATACGGATCGCTTCGGCGATCTCGTCTTCGCTGACGCGTACGATGCGGGCGGCGCCGTTACGGATGATGTCGAGGGCTTGCGGCGACGGCACCCGGCACGCCACGCCGTCGGCAAAGGTGCGCGCGGCATTGGTTTGCACCGCATGTCCGGCTTCAAAAGACAGGGCATAAGCCGGCGCATTGTCGGCGACCACGCCGACAATCTCGGTCGTAAGCCCGAGCAAATCCCGTACGGTGATCAAGCCGCAGATGCCCGAGCCTAGGCCGACCGGCACGTAGACCGCGGCGAGATCGCCGTGACCGGCGAACAATTCCAGCGCATAGGTCGCCACCCCTCTGACCAGGTCGCGATGAAAGGCCTGGACATAATGATAGCCGCGCTGGCGCTCGATCTCCTCGGCGACGAGCCGGCTGTCGTCGAAATCCTTGCCGGCGGTAATGAGTTCGGCGCCGAATGCCATCATCGCTGCATTCTTTTCGCCCGAATTTCCTTCCGGCACCACGATTGTCAGCGGCAGTCCGTGACGCGCGGCAGTAAGTGCGATCGACTGACCGTGATTGCCGCGCGTCGCGGTCACAAGCCCCTTCGGCGGCGTACCGGCGCGGCACAAGGCGTCGACGTAAACCAGCCCGCCGCGAACTTTGAAGGCGCCGATCGGCGTATGGTTCTCATGCTTGACCACCACCTGCGCACCGACGGCTTGTTTGAGCAGCGGCCAGGCATAGGCTGGCGTCGGCGGCACGACCTCGCGAACGACGGCGGTGGCGGCTGCAAGCTCGTCCAGGCTGAAAAGCGGCATGCGCGGGCGCTCATAAACCGGCGGAACGTCCGGTTCGAAAGAATAGCAGACATTCCCGCAAACAAGGGGATCAGGTCTGCCTACGAAGCGCCCCCGCTCGCCGGCCGCTTCAGCATGATCCGGAAAAAGCCGGCCCTCATGATCCGATTCAACTTCATCGGATCATGGTCAGCGCATTTTGAGAATGATCACGCGATCGCTGTTCGGGTCGGTGGTCTTGCGCAATTCGCCGACTTGCGCCGCGGTGACCGCGGGCGCCTTGTTGCCCCAGCCGTTGCGGATGAAGGTGACGACGTCGGCAATCTCCTGATCGGTGTATTGCTCCCGGAACTGCGGCATGCGGTAGGCGTCGGGCGTGCCCTTGACGACCAACGGATTCGAACCGTTCAAGACCAGGTTGATGAGCGACGACGGATCGTCGCCGAGCACGATCGGGTTGCCCGCGAGCGCCGGTATGTAAGGTGTGAAGCCCTTGCCATCGGCGCCGTGACAGTTCGCGCAGGTGCCGGTGTAAACGCTCGCGCCGGGCTGCGAGTCGTGACCGGAGCGCAAGCCCGCGGCGGTCGTGTCATCATAGGCCGGCGCCTGCTGCGTCGACGTCGCCGGCAGCGATTTCAGATAGACCGCGATGGCGTTGAGATCGGCGTCCGACAAATAGGGCGTCGAATTGTTGACGACGTCGATCATCGAGCCGAAAGCCGTCTCACCCCGGTTGTGGCCGGCTTTGAGGAAATCGATCAGGTCGGCCTTCGACCAGGCGCCGAGACCGGTGCGAACGTCGCCGCGCAGGTCGGCGGCGTACCAGCCATCCAGCGGGGCGCCGGAGAGATAATCCGGACTGCTGTCGTCGAGCGCTTTTTCCTGCCAAGCGAGGCCGCGCGGCGTATGGCAGGCGCCGCAGTGGCCCAGCCCCTGCACCAGATAGGCGCCGCGATTCCAGTCGGCGTCGTGGCCGGGCTTGTCGACATAACTGCCGCTGGTGGTGAACAGCAGATTCCAGATCGCCAGCGGCCAGCGAAAATCGAGCGTGGCCGGGATTTCGTCCTTCTTATTCGCCTGACGGACCGGCGGCACTTGCTTCATGAAAAAATCGTACAGCGCCGCCACGTCCGCGTCGGTCAGCTTGGCGTAGGACGGATAAGGCATCGCCGGATAGAGCCGATGGCCGTCCTTGGCGACGCCGCCGCGCACGGCGCGCTCGAAGTCGGCAAGGCTGTAGCCGCCGATGCCGGTCTCGGCGTCCGGCGTGATATTGGTCGAATAGATGGCGCCGAGCGGCGTGCCCATCTTCAGGCCGCCGGCAAACGCCTTGCCGCCGGGAGCCGAATGGCAGGACACGCAGTCGCCGGCCCGCGCCAGATATTCGCCGCGGCTTTGGGGCGGACTGGTGGTCTCGTCGGCCCGCGCTGCCGACGCCGCGACGAGCAATGACAGGCCGCAGAAGACAGCCTTTGAGATGATCGTCACGTCCTCTGCCCCCTGTGCAGCGTCGCCCCCTTGGATTTATGAAGAGCCGGGAGGCGTGCGCTTGAGCTGCTTGAGCTGCCCCCCGGTGCCGATTGTTCGAATATTAAGGCTAGGCCGAGCCGCTGCGGAGATCGTGGTCGCTGATCGGCAGCGAACGAATGCGCTTGCCGGTCGCGGCAAAGATTGCGTTCGCCACCGCGGCGGCGATCGGTGGGGTGGCTGGCTCGCCCGCTCCACCCCAAACCTTGCCGCCGCTCGGCAGCAGATGAACGTCGATCTTCGGCGCCTCCGCCAAGCGGACCATGCGATAGGTATCAAAATTGCCCTGCACCGCCGCACCCCGATCGATCGTGATCTTGCCGTAAAGCGCGGCGCTCAAGCCAAAGATCACGCTGCCCTCGGCCTGCTCGGCAATCGTTTGCGGATTGACCATGTAACGGGTGTCGAGCGCGACCGTGACGCGATTGACCTTCACCTGGCCGCTCGGCTTGACGGTGACCTCGGCGACCTGTGCGCACAGACTATCGCAATCCGTGCAGATGGCGATGCCGCGGCCGCTGCCTTGCGGCAAGGGCTTGCCCCAATCGCCCTTCTCGGCGGCGGTATCGAGCACCTTGAGCCAGTCCGGCTTGCCCTCCAGCAGCTTGCGCCGAACTTGATAGGGGTCGAGGCCATGCGCCGTGGCGATTTCATCCAAAAAACTTTCGATGGCGAAGGTGTGCTGGTTCACGCCGGGCGCGCGCCAGAACCACACCGGCAAGTGCGTGTTCTTGACCAGCGACTCGACCCGGGTATTTGGCACCTTGTAGCCGTTGTCGGCCAGTCCGGCGACGGTTTGCGGCTCGACCTTACCGGCCGGCAGCCGAATGCCGACCGACGCAAAGATCGACGAGGTGACGACGCGCATCGACCATGCGGTCGGGATGCCGTCCGCGTCAGTCGCGGCCTTGAACGCGACCACGGCATGCGGCCGGAATTTGTCCTGCCGCGTATCCTCTTCACGCGTCCAGACCAGCTTTACCGGGCGTTGCACCGCTTTGGCGATGGCGATGGCTTGTTTGACTTCATCGTTGGCATCGCGGCGGCCGAAGCCGCCGCCGACAAAACCGTTGTGGACGTAAACCTGCTCCGGC
>JBAQHW010000271.1:0-2661 GCA_049288525.1 Xanthobacteraceae bacterium | reverse complement strand
AGCTCGGCCTGATACGGCGCACCGCGCTCGACGGCGGCGTGCAGCGCTTGCGCGGCAAGACTCAACCGCGCCGCCCGGTCGTCGCTGCTCGCCTGGCTGGTCGCCTCGGCGAGGCCTTTGGCGGTGCTTTCCAGCGCCGCCACGCGCGCGGCGAGCGCATCGAAGTCGCTCTTTTGAACGCCCGCTTGGTTTGCCTGACTGGCTTGGTCGGTCGCGGCTTTGGCGGCTTGCGCCGTGCTCTGGGCGGCAGCGGCTTGTTTGGCGGCGCTCTCGCTGGTTCCGGCAATGCCATCGAGCCGGTGGTTGAGCGCCGCAAGCGAATCGCCGACCGACTTGGTTTGCGCTTCGAGCGCGGCAAGCCGACTGGTCACCGCTTGCTGATTGGGCTGGTTCGCAACCGCATGTTCGAGCTTGCCGACCCGCGCGGCGAGGTCTTGCACCTCGCTCGACGGCGCGGTCGCAGAGGATGCTGTCGCGGAAGGTGCTGTCGCAGAAGGTTCGGTCCCCTGCCGCGGCGGAACAATGCCGCCGATCCAAAGCCCGGCGACGATCGCTGCCGCAACTACGGCCCCGACGATCGCGCTCATGGCGTGGAATATCATCTGACTGGAGCCGCGCGCCGGTGGCGGCGTGGTTTCGGTCGGACCCGGTCCGTGCTGACGGGCGCTATCGCTGAGTTCGCTGCCTGAAGTTTCAGCCGCGCCGGCCGGGCTGCTCGCCGTATCTTGGCCCGATCCCTGGGGCGTATCTTGCCCCGGATTCTGGACTTCCGTCGCTTTCAATTCGATGGTCGGCGGGTGCCGTTCGTCCGGACCGGCAGGCTCGCTCGTCATGGCTGTCCTCAAAGCGAGTTCGACGCGGTCGCCGAACCAAAAACCGTCCACCCCAGCCCGAACCCGGCATAGTACGGCGCGGCGGGCGCGGCAACATGCGCAACAATCCCTAACAAGTCGGCATCGCGATTTCGGTTCATGCGCACAACGCCAGCAATGCGGCCTCGTCCGGCGTCTGCGCGATGCGGATATTGCCGGCGCCAGCCGCCACCAGCGGTGCGGCGATTTGCGCCGACAGGCAAAAGTGCACGGGATCGGACAAGCCGGCTTCGACGAGGTCGGCTTGGCGCACCGCGCTGACATAGGCCTCGGCGCTGCGGCGGGAATAATGCAGCACGCCGTCGATGCCCGCCGCGACCGCCGCGATGGCGTCGGGCGGCAAAGTTCTGGCGAGAGCGACGCGATAGACGACCGCGGTATGCACGGCGACGTCACGCCGACGCAATGCGCCGGCGAGGTCGCCGGAACGCGTCGCACCGGCGATATAAAGCAGCAATGCTCCGGGCTTCGCCCTCGCGGCCGCAAGCGTGACGAGCGCGTCGACGTCGCCGTCCGCCGAGGTGACGTCAGCGAAGCCCGCATCGCGCATGGCTTGCGCGCTTTGCGCGCCCACGGCGAACACCGGAATGCCGCGCAAGTCGTCGCAGCGTCGATGCGCGGCGATCACCGGCGCCGCGTTGGCGCTGGTGACCAGGATGGCCGAGAAAGGACCGGCGGCAATCTCGACGTCCGATAATATTTCGATCGCCAACAGCGGCGCGACGATGGCGTCGTGGCCGCGGGCGCGCAACGCGGCGGCGGTCCGTTCGGCATCGGCTGCGGGCCGGGTGATGAGCAGGCGCACCGTTCAAGCCCGCTCGAAAAAACCCGGGCCGGCGCGGCCCTTGAGCTCACGGCCGGCGTCGGCGCCGAGCGCCGCGGCGTCGGCACTGCGGCCCTGACGGGAGACTTCCACGGCTTCGCTGCCGTCGGTCTTGGCGATCATGCCGCGAAAGCGGATCACACCGTCATTCACTTGCGCGTAGCCGGCGATCGGCGTGCGGCAGGAGCCGTCGAGCTCGGCGAGGAATGCGCGCTCGGCGGTCACCGCCGTCGCCGTGTCGGCATCGTTCACCGCGGCAACCAGCGCAGCAGTCTCAGCATCGTCGGCGCGCGTCTCCAGTCCGATGGCGCCCTGAGCGACCGCCGGCAGGAACTCGTCGACGGCGAAAATGGCCGTCGCCGCCGCGAGCAGTCCGAGCCGCTTCAACCCGGCAACCGCCAGCACGGTGGCGTCGATATTTTCAGCGTCAAGCTTGCCTAGCCGCGTTTCGACATTGCCGCGCAGCGGCACGATCGCGAGGTCCGGCCGCAGATGCTTGAGCAGCGCCTGCCGCCTCAGCGACGCCGTGCCGATCACGGCGTCCCGCCGCAGTTCACGCAGCGTCTTGGCGGTGCGGCCGATAAAGGCATCGCGGGCGTCCTCGCGCGGCAGAAAGGCCGACAGCACCAGTCCGCCGGGCAACGCCGTGGGCATATCCTTCGACGAATGTACGGCGAGATCGATCGCGCCCGCCAAAAGCGCCTCTTCGATCTCCTTGGTGAACAGGCCTTTGCCGCCGGCGTCCGCCAGCGGCCGATCCAAAATCTGGTCGCCGGTGGTGCGGATCGTCTTGATTTCGATCCGCTCCGGTGCCAATCCGCAGGCCGCGGCCAGCCGGTTTCGCACCTCGCGCGCCTGGGCGAGCGCCAGCGGCGAGCCGCGCGAGCCGATGCGCAAAATTGGCCTTGCGGCCGGGACATTCGTCATCACAGTCCTATAATATACCGATGATCATCCTCGGCATCG
>JBAQHW010000270.1:0-3456 GCA_049288525.1 Xanthobacteraceae bacterium | reverse complement strand
CGAGATCGTTGGGCACGAAGCCTTGCTTATGCAGGGCATCGACGGCGTCCGGGGCATGCATCGCGGCCTTGGCGGCGGCGGCGAGCTTGTCGACGATCGGCCTCGGCGTTCCCTTCGGTGCCAGCAGCCCGAACCATAGCGGCGTATTGAAATCGGGTATGCCCGCTTCCGCCATCGTCGGCACGTCGGGAAGCAGGTCGAAGCGCTTTTCGGCGGCAACCGCCAGCGGCTTGACCTGGCCGGCGGCGATCTGGCCGAGCACGGACGAGGCGATGGCGAAGTTCATGGCGACGCGGCCGGCGATCAGATCGATGATGACTTGCGGGCTACCGGGATACGGCACCTGCACCAGCTTCACGCCGGCGCGCTGGGCGTAGAGTTCGCCGCACAGGTCCGGCAGGCTGCCCGGGCCGACCGAGCCGAACAGAACCTGGCCGGGCTTCGATTTGGCAAGCGCGGTGAATTCGGCGACGCTGTTCACGCCGATCTTCGGATTGACCACCATGACGATGGCGCCGGTGGCGAGCAGCGCGACCGGATCGAAGTCGGTCACGATGTTAAACGGCGCGTCCGGATGCGTGATTTTGTAAGTCAGCGTCGATAGCGCTTGCAGATAGAGGGTGTAGCCGTCATCGGCGGCGCGCGCGCCGAGGCCCGCGGCGATGGCCCCGCCGGCGCCCGGCTTGTTCTCGACCACCACGTCCTGGCCCAGCGCCGTATCGGCGCCTTTGGCGAAAATGCGTGCGGTGATGTCGGAGGACGAGCCCGGCGTGAAGCCGACCAAAAGATGAATCGGGCGCGACGGATAGCTGTCGGCGGCCGCGGCGCGCAGCGGCGATAACAGCGCGCCAATTCCCGCGCCAAGGCCGAAGAGCGAAACCGTTCGCCGGTCGAAATTGATCATCGCTTACCTCCCTTGATTCGCCGCTTGGGGGGATGTCCGGCAGATTTTGCGGCAACGCCAAAACGCCGAGTGCCGATTGTACTCTATTCGCGCTCGACCATCGCCACGCGGCCCTTTTCGATGGCGAGCGCCAGTTTGCCGTGCTTGAGCGCCAGCGCCTTTTCGCCGAACAATTCGCGCCGCCAGCCGGTCAAGGCCGGCACATCGGCATCGTCGCTCGCCGCGATCCGATCGAGATCGTCGACGGTGGCGATGACCTTGGCGGCGACGTGATGATGCTCGGACACCATGCGTAAGAGCACCTTGAGCAGTTCGACGATGGCGCTGCCGTTGACCGCCGGCGGCAGGCGCCCCGGCAGCGGCAGCGTCTTGGGATCGCGCTCGAGCGCGCGGTTGACCGCGTCGATGATGCCTTCGCCCCAGCGCGAGCGTTCGAAACCCTTGGGCAGCGAGCGCAGGTTTTTCAGTCTCTCGAGGCTGGTCGGGGCATGCACCGCGATATCGGCGATCGCCTCATCCTTGAGCACGCGCGAGCGCGGCACATCGCGCGATTGCGCTTCGCGCTCGCGCCAGGCCGCGACCTCGATCAGGACGGCAAGCTCCTTCGGCTTGCGCACGCGCGATTTGAGCCGCTTCCAGGCGTTGTCCGGCTCCATGCGGTAGGTGTCGGGCGAGGTGAGCACGCGCATTTCATCCTCGACCCAATGGCCGCGGCCGCGGTGCTTGAGATCTTCGAGCAGCGTCAGATAGACCTGCCGCAGATGGGTCACGTCGGAGGCGGCGTAGACAAGCTGCGCGTCGGACAACGGCCGCCGCGTCCAGTCGGTGAAGCGGTGCGATTTATCCAGCACGTCGCCGGTGATGCGCTGCACCAGTTGATCGTAAGAAATCGAATCGCCATAGCCCAGCACCATGGCCGCGACCTGGGTGTCGAAGATTGGCCGCGGGATGAACTTGGCGGCGTGCCAGACGATTTCGATGTCCTGGCGCGCGGCATGAAACACCTTCATCACGCGCTCGTCCGCCATCAGCGCATAGAACGGCGACAGGTCGATGCCGGGCGCCAGCGTGTCGATCACCACGGCCTCGTCCGGCGACGCCATCTGCGCCACGCACAACAGCGGGTAGTAGGTGGTCTCGCGCAGAAATTCGGTGTCGACGGTGACGAACGGATGGGCGGCCATGCGCTGGCACACGGCGGCGAGTTCGGGCGTCGTCGTGATCGGCTGCATTGCGGCTTGACTGATAATTGCAAACGCCATTGGGGTTACAGTGTTGGGCTGACAGTGTGGTGCAGTTTCGCCGCGGGTGGCAAGGGGCCACGCGTGGCCGCGAACCGCCCGAACATGCGGCTAATTCCCACGAATCTTCGGCATGAAGATGAATTCCCAGGGACTTGGCATGGCGCCGACCGGCACCTCGATCAGCGTCGGGCCAGAGCGATTCGCCAGCGCCCGGCGCAGCGCGGCGCGCAATTCCTGCGGTCCATTGGCGCGCATGGCGTCGGCGCCGAAGCTTTTGCCGAAGGCGACGAAGTCGGGATTGGCGAGGTCGCTGCCGATCAGGCGATTGCCGAAGTTTTCCTTTTGGATGCGCCGGACATTGCCGAAGGCGCCGTCGTTGAACACCACCGTGACCAGCGGAATGCGATGACGCATCGCCGTCGCCATTTCGGTTGCGGTGAACATGAAGCCGCCGTCGCCGGAGATCGCCACCACCGGCACGTCGGGGCGCGCATGCTGGGCGCCGAGCGCGGTGGCAAAGCCCCAGCCGAGCGGGTCCTGAAAGCCGGGCGACAGAAAGGTGCGGGGCTTGTAGACCGGAAAGGCAAGCCGCGCCGCGAAGCCGATCTGGGTGACTTCGTCGACCAGGATGCCGTCCTCCGGCAGTTCGGCGCGGATGGCGTCGAGATAGGCAAGCTGCGGCGCGATTTTCTCCTCCAAGCGCGTGCGCCACGCCGCCTGCCGCTCGGCCATTTCGGCGTGGCGCGACGGGCGCTTGATTGTATGCGCCGGCAGTTCGGCGAGCAGCGCCTGCAGAAGAGGCTTGGCGTCGCCGGTGAGCGCTACGGCGGGCTTATGCAGGCGGTCGTGCTCCTGCGCATCGGCGTCGACGCGGATGACGGAAAGCGCGCGGTCGACGCCCCATTGGCGATATTGCATCAACAGCCGGGTACCGACCGCCAGCACCACGTCGGCTTCGCCCCATAGGTCGTGGCCGAGCGGCAGCGTCACGCTCAACGGATCGCGGCTGTCGAGCACGCCGCGGCCGCGGCGAAAGCCGAGCACCGGCGCTTGCAGCAGGCGCGACAGCGCCGTGACTTCTGCGGATGCGTCCTGCGCGCCGCCGCCGCAGATAATCAGTGGCCGCTTGGCTGTGCCAAGCCGCTTGGCGGCGCGCCGGATGGTGGAGGTGTCGATGGCCGGCGCCGGCAGCGGCAACGGTTGCGGCACCACCGCCGGCCCCGATTTACCCCAAACGTCGATGGCACATTCGAGCGCCGCCGGCCCCGGCCGGCCGGTTTGCATCGCTCCCAACGCCCGCGCCGTCGC
>JBAQHW010000269.1:0-8841 GCA_049288525.1 Xanthobacteraceae bacterium | reverse complement strand
GCGGCGGATGATCAGGCCAGAACGGCGCAAACATGCCGGGCGGCTTCGAATTGGTGGCGTGTCGGCCGACCACGACGTCGTCGCCGTCCTGCTCGGCGGTGATCTCCGATTCCACCGTATCCGCATTGCCGAGAATGCCTTCGTGCAGATAGGAGGTGTGGCTGAGGTCGAGCAAATTGTCGACGATGAGCTGATAATTGGCCTTGATGACGATGCAGTCGCGCTTGGTGGTGTGCAGCTCCCCGGCACATCATCGAGCACCGAAAAATCCGGAATCTTTGTCGCGTCGGCCGGCGCCGCGCCCATCCACAGCCACACCGCCTTGTGCTTCTCGACCGCCGGATAGCTCTTGACCCGAGCGCGCGACGGAATGGTCTTGGCGCCGTGCGGATTGCGCACGCAGGCGCCGGTGCCGTCGAATTCCAGGCCGTGATAGGGGCATTGAATGCGGTCGCCGCCGACGATCTTGCCCATGGAGAGCGGCGCGAAGCGGTGCGCGCAGCGGTCCTCGATCGCGGCCACCCCGCCGTTGTCCTTGCGATAGAGCACGACGGGCTCGCTCATGATGGTGCGGGGGACCAGGCGGCCGCCGTCGAGCTCGTCGGCCCAGGCCGCCACGTACCAGGCATTGCGCAGGAACGCGCCCGCGATCATCTCCTGATGCGGCTTCGATCCGTTGTTGTTCGAATGCGGCGAATCCAGCATGGCCGTTTCCTTGCCCAATTCCTTGCCCAATTCGAGTCTTCGCCCGAGCCTTCGCCCGGGGCGGCTTTGCCGCAGGATAGACGGCGGTTGTCGCTCGCGATCACGTGACGGCCGGCATAGTTGCGCTTTGCCCGGCATCGATTAGGTTTATGGCAGATCGGAGCGCACCAGCCATGACCATGACCGACACCAAACATTATCCCGTGACGCATACCGAGGCGGAGTGGCGCAAGATTCTCACGCCGGAGCAGTTCCATATCATGCGCGAGCATGGCACCGAGCGGCCGGGTTCGTGCGCGCTCAATTACGAGAAGCGGGCCGGGACGTTCACCTGCGCCGGCTGTGGGCAAAAGTTGTTCGTCTCGAAAACCAAGTTTGAAAGCGGCACCGGCTGGCCGAGCTTTAACGATCCGGAGCCGACCGCGGTCGAGACTACGAGCGACAACAGCTTGTTCATGACCCGCACCGAGGTGCATTGCGGCCGCTGCGGCAGTCATCTCGGCCACGTCTTCGACGACGGGCCGCCGCCGACGCATCTGCGCTACTGCATCAACGGCGTGGCGATGAAATTCGAGCCGGAATAACCTCAAGCCGGAAAGAACCGCCGCGAGCCGCACAACGCTGCGGAAAACGGGGGAGGGAGTGATGCCGCTGCGACGGCGTGATCTACTGCGTCTGGCGGGCGGCGCCCTGGCGCTGCCCGCGATTTCCACGTCAGCCCGCGCGCAAGCTTATCCGGAGCATCCGATCAAGCTCTTGGTCGGCTACCCGCCCGGCGGTCAGATCGACATTATTGCGCGCATTGCCGCGCAAGGGCTATCGCAGCAGCTCGGCCAGTCAGTCGTGGTCGAGAACCGTCCTGGTGCCGGTGGCGCGCTCGGCGCCGAGGCAGTCGTCAATGCGCCGCCGGACGGCTACACGCTGTTCTTCGCCGCGTCGTCGAACGCCATCAATACCGCGCTGATGAAGAACCTCAGCTACGATTTCGTGCGCGATGTTACGCCGGTGGCGCCGATCAACCGCATCAACCTGGTGCTCGACGCCAATCCGTCGTTCCCGGCGACCGACGTCGCCGGGTTGATCGCGCAAGCCAAAGCCAATCCCGGCAAGATTGTCATCGCTTCGCCATCGCTCGGCACGCCGCCGTATATGGCGGTGGAGCTTTTGAAGATGATGGCCGGCATCGACATCGTGCACGTGCCCTATGCCGGTGAGGGGCAGATGGTGACGGATTTGCTTGGCGGTCAGGTCAAGGTCGGGGTCGACGGCATCTCGGCGGCCATCGGCCAGATCAAGACCGGCAAGCTACGGGCGCTGGCGCTGACCACCGCGAGCCGCATCGACGAACTGCCCGGCGTGCCGACCATCGCCGAGACCTTGCCGGGCTTCGAGGCGAGCGGCTTTTCCGGCATCGTCGCGCCCAAAGGCACATCGCCGGACATCGTCGAAACGCTCGCCCGCGCCGTCAAAGCCATCCAGGCCGACCCCAAATTCAAGGAGCGGCTTTCCCAGCTCGGCGTCAGCGAGCTGTCGATGTCGCCTGGGGACTTCGGCAAATACATCGCCGGCGAGACCGAGAAGTGGGCGAAGGTGGTCAAATTCGCCGGTCTCAAGCCGCAGTGACGGCGGCGCCGGCGGCAGTCTTTCTAATGCCGGGCGCCCGAGCCGGTACCGCCCATCAGGTCCTGCTGGCGGAATTCCTCGTCATATTGCAGCACTTCGCTGGTCAACTGATCGATCATTTTCTGCCGCGCCGCGGTGTCCTGACTGCAGGTTAATTCGGCGATGGTCTTGGCCACCGCGGTCACCACTTCCGCCGTGTCGATCATATCCGGCTCCTCCGCCGAGACCGGGTAGTCGGCAAAGTAGCTGTCGATGACATCGATAATCAGGCAATGCAGGCATGGCCGCTCGTCCTGCGACTCCAACTCGTCCGTGATCGCCATGCTCTTACTCCTCGCAGGCATTTGACTTCCAGGCACGTCCCGATGGCGCGACGCCCTGACAGATAGATAGGGCGTAATCGCGCCGAAGTGGAGTGCGCCTTTTCACTTAACCGTCGGGCCGCCTGTGCCTGGGTCTTAAGCCGCTTTGGCGCCCCACAGCGCCTTGCTGGCCATGGCGGCGCCCTCGGCCAGCGCCCGCAATTTGGCCCAGACAATCGAGTCGGCGACCGTCGGCTCGGCGCGCACCGCGGTGCCGAAACCGCAATCGACGCCGGCGATCAGGCGCTGGCGATCGATCACCGTTGAGTAGCGCAGAATACGCTGCGCGACGAGCCGGGGATGCTCGACGAAATTGGTCGTCGAATCGATCACGCCGGGAATGAGGATCTTGTCGTCGGGAATCCTGATGGTCTTGAGGTCCTCCCATTCGTGATCGTGGCGCGGGTTGGCGGCCTCGATACTGATCGCCTGCACGCGCGCCTTGAACGCGATGTCGATGATTTTCAGCAGCGGCAGATCATGAGTATGCGGACCCTCGTAATTGCCCCAGCAGACGTGCAGCCGCATGCGGTCCGCCGGCAGGCCTTCGATGGCGGCATTGAGCGCCGCGACGTTGCGCTCGGCGATGTTGACGCGAAACTCGTCGTCGGAGAGGCGGCGGTACTGGTTGTTGCGCGCCGAGCCCAGATCGGGCGCATCGATCTGCAGCACGAAGCCGGCTTCGACGATGGCGCGGTATTCGGTCTGCATCACCGCGGCGAGCGCGGCGACATAGGCGTCCTCGCTCGGGTAATGCAGATTGATGATAAAGCGCGTCAGAATGCCGGGCGACGGCGCGGTCATGAACACGTCTGCCGGCTTTTGGGCCGGCTTTGCCTTCGCCGCCGCGGCTTGCAGATGGGCAATGTCGCGCTCGAGCGCGGCGCGGCCCTGGTAGGCAAGCTCGCCGACGCAGCCGGGAAACGGCACGGCGGAAAACGAGCGGCGGTCGCGGCCGAAGTCGGGATGTTCGAGAAGGTCGCGGCCGATCATGATGTCGGCGCCGAGTTCCGCGGCGCGCGGGTCCGGCGCGATGCCGGCGACGCGATGGCGGATATAGGTGGTGTAGGACGGCTTACTCATCTCTCCGTCGGAGACGATGTCGACGCCGCTTTCGACCTGCGCCGCCACCACGTCGTCGACCGCCCGCGCGGTCGCCGCTTCGAACAGGTCGGCGGCGACGGCTTCGCCGTGCTCGCGGCGCAGAATGAGATCGATCAGGGGCTTCGGCCGCGGCAGGCTGCCGGTATGCGTGGTGAGAATGCGGTCGGTCGAAGTTTTCATGCGGGACTCCCGGCGGGCGTTGTCGCGTCGATCCGCCGAGGATAATGTTCGGGCCACGAAAGGCCAGGGCACGATCCGGAAAAGGCATGATCCGGAAAATGCCTGCCCTCGGACTTGATCCGAGGGTGGATACCGGTTTTCCGAGAAGATCATGCCCCAAGCAAAATCTATCGGGAGGCGCGTCCCATGCGTATCGTCGATCTAAGCCGCGAGTTGTATCACCGCACACCGGCCTATCCCGGCCAGCCGCCGATCATCCACGGCATCTGGAAAACCCACGACGAGTCGCGCGCGGAATCCGGCGGCGTGCACGGCAACAGCGTGATGTTCTTTTCCATGCCCGACCACGGCGGCACCCATATCGACGCGCCGCGGCATTTCGGCAAAAGCGGCACACCGATCGACAAATATCCGCTGGAGAACTGCATCGTGCAGGGCATCTGCCTCGATCTGCGGCATATTCCGGCGCGGGCGGAGATTACGCCGGCCGATCTGGAGGCGGCGGTGAAAAAGGCCGGCGTGCCGGTGCCAAAAAAAGGCACCGTGCTGCTGTGCACCGGCCATCATGAGCGCACCTTTCCGACCGCGGCTTATGCGACCGACAATCCGGGCGTCAATGTCGCGGCGACCGAGTGGCTTGCCAAGCAGGGCGTCGTGCATTTCGGCATCGATTCAATGCGGCCCGGACCGGAAGGCAAGGTCAACACGCTCGTCCACAAGGCCTGCCTCGAGCTCGACATCACCCATCTGGAGAGCCTGTGCAATCTGGAAAGCCTCATCGGCGCGGGCGAATTCCAGTTCATCTGCCTGCCGCTGAAATGGCGCGAAGGCACCGGCTCGCCGGTCCGCGCCGTGGCGGTGTTCAACGATTAACCGGTCATTGTCACTGCTCTGCGCACCGCGCATAATGACAATGCAGGGTCCTCGGCATGACGAAGCTTCTTGATCGCATCAGCATCAACCCCGCGATATGCGGCGGTAAGCCGTGCATCAAAGGCACACGCATCTGGGTTTCGCTCGTTCTCGACCTGCTCGCTGGAGGAATGGCCGAGGCCGATTTGCTCGCGGACTATCCTGCTCTGGCGCATGACGACGTTCTCGCCGCAATCGCCTATGGCGCGGAAGCGGCACGCGACCGCATCATTCCGGTCCCGGTGGAGCCGGCTGAGTGAAGATTAAAGTCGATGAGAACATCGGCGGGAGCGGGGTAGCCCTCCTCCGCGAGAGCGGGCATGACGTCGCGACCGTCCACGAGCAGGAGCTCAGCGGTGCGACTGACGATCGGGTTTTCGATGTCTGCCTCGCGGAAAATAGAACATTGATCACTCTCGATCGGGACTTCGGACACATCCCGCGTTTCTCACCCACCCGAACGGCCGGAATCGTCGTTATTGAGCTAGGGGAGCCAGCCTCGCAACGGATACTGCTCAATCGCCTGCGCCAGTTCCTCAAAGTCAGCGCATCGCGATCGGTGCGTGGGAAACTATGGATAGTCGAACCCGGACGCATCAGGATTCGCCTGGAAAAAGATAGCGAGTAGAGGAAACGCCAAAAATGCAGATCGGCCACAACCGCAAGATGACCGGGGCGCAGTGTCTCGCCGATATGCTCAAAGGCTACGGCGTCAGCCATGTGTTCCACGTGCCGGCGGTGCTGCGCACGACCTATGCCGAGATGGAGCGGCGCACCGACATCAAGCGGCTGCACGTCCACGGCGAGAAGGCCGCCGCCTATATGGCCGACGGCTACGCGCGCGCTTCCGGCAAGCCCGGCATCTGCATGGCGCAGGTGATCGGTGCGCTGAATCTCGCCGCCGGCCTGCGCGACGCCTGGCTCGCCCATTCGCCGGTCATCGCCATGACCGGCGGTCGCGAGCCGAAAAATAAATTCCGTAAAGTCTATCAGGAAGTCGACGACGTGCCGGCGTTCGAGCCAGTGACCAAATTCAACGCCACCGTCGATGACGTGGCGCGCTTTCCCGACATGGTGCGGCAGGCGTTTCGCAGCGCAGTCACCGGCTGCCCGGGCCCGGTGCATCTGCAGTTTCGCGGCAATGAAGGCCAGATTGACGCCGAAGAAGCCGACATGGAGCCGCTCGTCGAGCCGCAATTCGCCCGGGTGCCGGCGTTCCGCCCGGAGCCGGATGACGCGAGCGTGCGCGCGGCGCTGACTATCCTGCAAACTGCCGCGCGGCCGGTGATCGTCGCCGGCGGCGGCGTGCGCGCCTCGGGCGCGGGTGCCGCGCTTGTTGCGCTTGCCGAAGCGCTGCAAATTCCGGTCGCCACCTCGCTCAACGGCAAGGATTCGATTCCCGGCAATCATCCGCTGTCGGTCGGGGTTTGCGGCAGCTATTCGCGCGAAAGCGCCAATCGTGTGGTCAATGCCGCCGATCTGGTCTGCTTCGTCGGCAGCGAGACCGGCGGCATGACCACGCATTTCTGGGCGGTGCCGAAGATCGGCACGCCTGCCATCCAGATCGACATCGAGCCGCAAGCGCTCGGCCGCAATTATCCGCTTACGGCCGCCGTCAACGGCGACGCCAAGGTGACGCTTGCCAAAATGCTTAAAGCGGCCGACCGCGGCAGCGCCGCCAAACGCGCGGGCTGGATCGCCGAAGCGCAAAAACTCTGCGGCGAGTGGCGCAGCAAATACAACGACGCGCTCAATTCTGATGCGGTGCCGATCCGCCCGGAGCGGCTGTGCCATGAATTGACCAGGCACGTGCCGGATGACGCTATCGTTGTCGTCGACACCGGCCATGCCGGCATGTGGATGGGCGGCCTGTTCGATCTGACGTCGCCGCGGCAGAGCTATATGCGCAGCGCCGGCCATCTCGGCTGGGCGTTTCCGGCCGGGCTCGGCGCCAAATGCGGCTGTCCCGAGCGTCCAGTCGTCACCTTCACCGGCGACGCCGGGTTCTGGTATCACATCGCCGAGATCGAGACCGCGGCGCGCTGGGGCATCAATGCGGTGACCGTGGTCAACAACAATGGCGGCGGCAATCAATCGAAACGCGGCTTCGACCGCGTCTATGGCGGCAAGCAAACCGACAAGGCGCGCGAATTGTGGACGTTTCGCAAGATGAATTTCGCCCGCATCGCCGAGGACATGGGAGCGCTCGGCATCCGCGTCGAAGCGGCCTCGGCCTTTCCGGCGGCGCTTGCCCAGGCGCTTGCCGCCAACCGGCCGGTGGTGATCGACGTGGTCACCGACATCGACGCGCTGGCGCCGGTCGCGGTGAGTTGATTCGTCCGCTCGTCCCCGCGAAGGCGGGGGCCCAGATTTCGACTTGATTGCTGGATTGCCGCTTGCGCGGGAATGAGCGGAAATTATACGACGGCAATCCCATCCGTCCCTCAATTGCGGCTATTTGGTGCAGTCAAGATCGCAGCGCTGACCTTTCGGTCACGAAATTGCAATCGAATGCGGCGTTTGATCGCCTCGTTAGCGCCCCACAAGTTTGGGAGTGTGCGAGTCGAGAGGGTCGACGATATTTGCGTCGTTGCAGGGCCGCCATTCTCATCGGCCGCAACCGGCATATTTTGATGCGCACGGAACGGGAATCGGCAGTTCGGCTTTTGCAGTTTCTGATGGTCGCGTCGCTGGTGATACCGGCGGCGCTGTTCGTCTATGCGGCCTCCAACGACTATCGCGACGTTTACGCCGTCGCCGACGAGCGCATCGATCGATCGCTCGACGTGCTGCAGGAGCAGGGGCTCAAGGTTTTCGAGACCGTCGACCGCATCTTCCCCGAGGTGAACGAAGTGGTCCGCGGCCTGTCGGACGATCAGATCCGCGCCGCGCAGGCTACTTTGACGCCGCGGCTGGAGCGCATCATTGGGGTCATGCCTCAGGTGCAGTCGATCGTGCTGGTCGGCCGCGACGGCCGGCTGTTGGCCGCGAGCGCGCCGGAGGGCGTGGCGGCCGGCGCCGGTTTTGCCGATCGCAATTACTTCAAGGCGCAAATGGACGGCGATGCCGGGACTTATGTCGGCGACCCGCACACCTCGCAGCTCCTGGCGCCCGGGACCGAGGTTTTCGACCTGTCGCGGCGGCTGGCGTCGCCGGATGATTCGTTTCGCGGTGTCATCGCGGTTGCGGTACGGCCGCGTTATTTCAGCGACTTCTATTCGATGATCGAGCAGTCGCCGGGAAACTTCTACGCGCTGGTGCGGAGCGATGGTAGGGAGCTGGCGCGTTACCCGGCCGGCCCGCCGGCGCTGCAACAGCTCAGCCCGACCAGCATGCTGCGCCGGGCCATCGGCCGAGGCCTCACGCGCGGCCTCTATTCGACCAAATCCGAAGTGGACGGGCGCCACCGGCGGGTCGGGTTTCGCGCGCTGCCCGGCTATCCGATCTACGCCATTGCCGGCATCAAAACCGCCGCGATCCGCGCCGCCTGGCTCCGGCAGGTCGGCGGCCATCTGATCTTTGGCTTGCCGGTCACGCTGCTTCTGTTCGTTACGCTGTGGGTGGTCTTAAGGCGGACCAAGCGGCTGCACGAGGAGGCGCAACGCCGCGAATTCGCCGAAGACGCGCTGCGCCAGGCGCAGCGGCTCGAAGCGATCGGTCAATTGACCGGCGGGGTGGCGCACGATTTTAACAATCTGTTGATGATCGTCAGCGGCACCGTGCAGCGCCTGCGCCGCTCCGTCTCTGGCGAGCGGGAAACCCATCTGCTCGACACCATCGCCAATGCCACGGGGCGAGGCGAGAGCCTGACGCGGCAGTTGCTGGCATTCTCGCGGCGGCAGACGTTGCAGCCCTGCGTGATCGACCTCGCCGAGCGGCTGCCGGAGATCAAGGACATGCTGAGCCGCTCGTTGCGCGGCGACATCGACATCCGTCTCGGCGTGCCGCGGCGGCC
>JBAQHW010000268.1:0-3014 GCA_049288525.1 Xanthobacteraceae bacterium | reverse complement strand
GCTCCGCGAGGAGCGTATCGACCTTTCGCCGCTGGTGGGTTTTACGACCTGGGACGATCTCAAATCAGCGCGCAAAGACCCCGCTTCGGCCGGCGCCGGCACAGACAGCGCGGCGGTCGAAGGCCTGATGCTCAAGCGGCGCGATGCACCTTATTTGCCCGGGCGGCCAAAAGGACCGTGGTGGAAGTGGAAACACGACCCCTTCATCGTCGACGCCGTGCTGATGTATGCGCAGCGCGGCCATGGCAAACGCTCGTCGTATTATTCCGATTATACCTTCGGCGTCTGGACATCTGGCGACACAGGGGAAGAACTAGTACCCGTCGGCAAGGCCTATTTCGGCTTCACCGACGAGGAGCTATTGCAGATCGACCGCTTCGTTCGCCGCAATACCACCGACCGCTTCGGCCCGGTGCGTGAAGTCGTCCACGAACCCGGCCGGGGGCTGGTGCTCGAAGTGGCGTTCGAGGGATTGCAGCGCTCAACCCGGCATAAATCCGGGCTGGCGATGCGGTTTCCCCGCATCAACCGGCTGCGCTGGGACAAGCCGCCGGGTGAAGCCGACCGGCTGGAGCGGCTGGAGACCATGCTCGAGCGGATCGAGCGGGGACAGGCGCGGGCGTCGTGAAGCAGCGCCCGCGATTACCCGCGCCAAAGCTCCGTCAGGGACGGCTGTCCGACCTCGATGCCTTGCTCGCGCTCGAGCGGGAATTCTTTACCCCCGACCATTGGATTTCGCGCCGAAGCTTTCGCCGCTTCATCGCCTTGCCGACGGCACGGCTGATTGTCGCCACGCTCGATGGCCAAGTGGCCGGCTACGCGCTGGTGCTGTATCGGCGAGGCTCTCCCCGGGGCCGCCTCTATACGCTTGCCGTGGCGCGCGAATTTCAGCGCCGCGGTCTCGCTCGCCGGCTTTTGACGGCGGCGGAAACGAACGCGGCGCGCCGCGGCTGCCGCTCGATGCGCCTCGAAGTGCGTGCCGACGACCCCGGCGCGACCGCATTATACGCCACCGCCGGCTACCGTCTGTTCGGTAGGCGCCGTCGCTATTACGCCGGCCGTATCGACGCGCTCCGGTTCGAGAAGCCGCTTGCCCGGTCGCGCCGCAAAGCCGCATGACCTAGGACCACGACTGGGTCACCACTTGGGCCGCGACTTTGGAACCCGAACCGGCTTTGCCGGTGGACATCGCGGCTGGTGCAGTCGCCAATTCATGCGATTCCGGCTATGAGGATGGCGCCGTGCTGATTCGAACGCATGATCGGGCTTACGTCGCATAGCGGTTTTGACTGGAAGGAGACCCGCCCATGACCGGCTGGGTCATCCTGGTCGACCAGCCCCGCGATCTGCCCAACGCCGAGACCCCGCACAAGGTCATCACCACCAGCGAATACCTTGCGCGTCCGCGTCTGTTCGACACGGCACGGCCCAAGCTGGTCAATCTCGCCCGCTCCTACGCCTATCAGTCGAAGGGCTATTACGCGTCGCTGCTGGCCGAAGCGCGCGGCCATCGCGTGGTACCGACCGTCGAGACCATGCTCGAATTGCGCGAGCAGAAGCTTTACGAACATGCGCTGCCCGAGCTTGAGGAAGAGCTCAACCGCTGCGCCCGCCGCGCCGATTTCCAGCCGGATGGCGAGTTCAAGCTCTTGGTCTGCTTCGGATTGGCGCGCGATTCGCGCTTCGAACCGTTCGGCCGGCTGTTGTTCGACTGGTTCCGCTGCCCGGCCCTCGAGGTCACCGTCGAACCCGGCGCATGGCTCTCGATCGATCGGATCCGGCCGCGCACCGTCACCCGGCTGGTCAATGGCGAAGCCGAGTTCTTCCGCGAGTCGCTGCACAATCACACCAAGCGGGAGTGGCGCGATCCCAAGGCGCGCTCGGTCGCCAAATACGATCTCGCGGTGCTGTATGATCCCAACGAGAAAACGGCGCCGTCGTCGCCTGAAACGATCAAGCATTTTCGCCGCATCGCCGAGAAAATGTCGGTCGACGTCGAGCTGATCACCAAGCGTCAGCTCGCCGAGCTTGCCGAGTTCGACGGCCTGTTCATTCGCGAGACCACTTCGATCGACAACCACACTTACCGCTTCGCCAGGCGCGCCTGGCAGGAAGGCATGCCGGTCATCGACGATCCGATTTCGATGATCCGCTGCACCAACAAGGTGTTTCTGGTCGAGCTGTTTCGGCAGAACCAGGTGCCGATCCCGCCGACGATCATCATCGGCGAGGACACCGAGCCGTCCAAGGTGATCGACGAACTCGGCCTGCCGCTGGTGGTAAAAATCCCGGACGGTTCGTTCTCGCGCGGCGTGCACAAGATCGAATCGATGGCGGAGTTCAAGCGTATCTGCGACGAACTGTTCGAAGAGACCGACCTGGTGCTGGCGCAGAAATTTCTGCCGACCGATTTCGACTGGCGCGTCGGCGTGCTGGCCGGCGAGCCGTTGTTCGTCTGCCAGTACCGCATGGCGCGCGGCCATTGGCAGGTGGTGAAGTACCGGCCGGACGGCTCCTCGCACGAAGGCGGCTTCCGCGCTTTCGGCCTGGACCAGACGCCGCCCGAGGTCATGGATATCGCCGTGCGGGCCGCGCGGCCGATCGGCGATGGCTTCTACGGCGTCGATCTCAAGCAGACCAGCCACGGCATCGTGGTCATGGAGGTCAACGACAATCCGAGCCTCGAGCACGGCATTGAGGATACGGTCGGCAAGGACGAAATCTGGACGCGGCTGTTGCGCTGGTTCGTCGACCGCTTCGAGCAGTAGTTTTCCGTCACCCTGAGGCGCGAGCGAAGCGAGCCTCGAAGGGCGACGGCCAGAACGTTCCGGCAGCATCCTTCGAGGCTTGCGCTACGCGCGGGCACCTCAGGATGACGAAGCGGCCACCTTCGCCACCTGCTCCAGCGGCCAGCGGGGACGGGCGGCGAAATCGAGCGGGTCGGTCAGGCCGAGTGCCAGCCGCTCGGCGCCGGCCCAGGCGATCATGGCACCGTTGTCGGTGCACAAAGCCGG
>JBAQHW010000267.1:0-5234 GCA_049288525.1 Xanthobacteraceae bacterium | reverse complement strand
GTGCTGGCGGTGGATATCGACGTGGTCGCTGTGCGCGCCGCCCGCGACAATGCACGGCGCAACCGTGCCGGCGCCTTGGTCGAGATGGTGAGGGCCGACGGCCCCAGTGCGGCGGCGATCCGGGCGCGGGCGCGGTACGATCTCGTCTTCGCCAATATTCTGCTGCAACCGCTGCAGCGCTTCGCCGTGCCGCTGACCAAGATCGTTACGCCGCGCGGCCGCCTCGTGCTGTCCGGCCTGCTGGCGGCGCAGGCCAATGCGGCGCTCGCCGCCTATAATGCATTCCGGCTGGAGCGGCGGATCGTGCTCGACGGCTGGACCACGCTGGTCTTGAAGCGCCGCCGATGAGGGATGTAACTCTCCCCCTCCAGGGAGGCTGCTGCTAAGTTGCCCCGCATGTTCGAAGCGCATTTTCAATCGTTCGACGATCGCGGCGGGGGCGCCGACAGCGCACCCCGGCTCGCCGCGCTGCGGGCGGAGCTGCAGCGGCGCGGTCTCGACGGTTTCGTGGTGCCGCGCTCCGACCGTTACCAAAACGAATATGTGCCGCCCTGCGCCGAGCGGCTCGCCTGGCTCACCGGCTTCACCGGCTCGGCCGGCGCGGCGATCGTGCTCCTCGATCGCGCCGTGCTGTTCGTCGACGGCCGCTACACCGTGCAGGCAGCCGACGAAGTTGACACTACGCTGTTCGCCATCGCGCATCTGGTCGAGCAGCCGCCGGCCGCGTGGATCGAGGAGCATCTGCCGCGAGGCGCCAAGCTCGGCTATTCGCCTTGGCTGCACACGGTCGACGGCGCCGAGCGGCTCGGCAAAGCCTGCGAAGCGGCGGGAGCCAGCCTCGTTGCGGTGACCGACAATCCGATCGATGCCTGCTGGTCCGGCCGGCCGGCCCCGCCGCTCGGCGCCGTGGTGCTGCACGACCTGCGCTATGCCGGCGAAGAAGCTGCGGCCAAGCTTTCGCGCCTGCGCGCCGAGCTGCAAAAACTCGGCGCCGATACGTTGATCGTGTCCGATCCGCACGCGGCCTGCTGGCTCCTTAACATCCGCGGCAGCGACGTGCCGCATACACCGGTGGCGCTCGCCTTCGCCACGGTGCCGAAGGAGGGCCGGACGGCGCTTTATGTCGACGGCCGCAAGCTCGACAACGATGTCCGCCATCGGCTGGAGGAGTTCGCGGAGGTGCGCGCGCCTGAGGATTTCGAGCGCGATCTCGCAGCCCTCGGCAAGGCCGGCCGCGCCGTGCGGCTCGATCCCGCCGCATGTCCGGAGGCGATCGCGCGGCTTGTTGCCGACAACGGCGGCAAGGTGCTGCGCGGGGCCGATCCCATCGCACCAATGAAGGCAGTGAAGAACGCGACCGAAATCGCCGGCGCGCGCGCCGCGCAGCTGCGCGACGGCGCGGCGGTGACGCGGTTCCTCGCCTGGTTCGACCATGAGGCGCCGCGCGGCCAATTGAGCGAGATCGACGCGGTCGAGGCACTGGAAAGCTTTCGCCGCGACACCGGGCTCCTCAAGGACGTATCGTTTCCGACCATCGCCGGCGCCGGCACCGACGGCGCCATCGTCCATTACCGCGTCAGCCGCAAAAGCAACCGCCGCATCGCGCCCGGCGAGTTGTTTCTGATCGATTCCGGCGGCCAATACGAGGACGGCACCACCGACATCACGCGCACCATCGCGGTCGGCACGCCGAGCGAAGAGATGCGGCGGAATTTCACGCTCGTGCTCAAGGGCCACATCGCCATCGCCCGCGCGGTGTTTCCGGACGGCACCGCCGGCGCGCAGCTCGATACCCTGGCGCGGCAATTTTTGTGGCGCGCCGGGCTCGATTTCGATCACGGCACCGGCCACGGCGTCGGCAGCTATTTGTCGGTGCACGAAGGGCCGGCGCGCATTTCCAAGCTCGGCGGCGCGCCGCTCATGCGCGGCATGATTTTATCGAACGAGCCCGGCTATTACCGCACCGGCGCTTACGGCATCCGCATCGAGAATCTGCTTCTGGTCACGGAAGCGGCCGCCGTCGCCGGCGCCAAGAAGCCGCTCAATGCTTTCGAGACGTTGACGCTGGCGCCGATCGACCTGCGGCTGGTCGTGCCGGAGCTGTTGACGGCCGACGAAATCGCCTGGCTGGCCGCCTATCATGTGCATGTGCGCGACGCGCTGGCGCCCCTCGTCGACGCGCCGACGCGGCGATGGCTGGACGCGGCGACGACGCGGCTGGCGCCGGCCTGAGAGTGCGGCAGTTACGACGGAACTCGATGGAACTTTGACGGAACTTTTGCGGGGGGTGCGACGTTTTTTCGCTGGGTTTGGTCTGGAGCGAGGAAACGACCATGCTTTCCACCATTCTGATTATCGTCCTGGTTCTGCTTTTGATCGGGGCACTGCCGACCTGGCCGTACAGCAGCGGCTGGGGTTACTACCCTGGCGGCGGTCTCGGCTTGGTCCTGGTTGTCGTGATCGTCTTGGCGCTAGTCGGACGAATTTGACGGCGGCACGCGTTTCAGGGGGCCCCTTGCATTGAAGCGGTCTCTTGTGGGCGAAGCTTAACGGATGAGCTTCGCCCATTCGTCTTCCGTCAGCACCGTGACGCCAAGCTTGTTCGCTTCGGCGAGTTTCGAGCCGGCGCCGGGCCCGGCGACCACGTAATCGGTCTTCTTCGATACCGAGCCGGAAACCTTGGCGCCGAGCCGTTCTGCCGATGCCTTGGCCTCGTCGCGCGTCATCTTTTCCAGCGTGCCGGTGAACACCACGGTCTTGCCGGCAATCGCCGAGTCACCGCGCGGCTTTTCGGCGGCGCGGATGCGCACTTGCGCGGCCAGCCGCTCGATGCGCCGGCGATTATGCGGCTCGCCGAAATAATCGTGCAGGCTCTCGATCACCGTCTCGCCAATCTGGTCCAGCGCATCCATTTCCTCCTTGGCATCGGCGTCGTCCTTGGCGAGCTTGAGGCAGGAGTCGTGAAACGCATCCCAGTCGCCGTAGCCGCGCGCCAGCGCCACCGCGGTGGTCTCGCCGACATGGCGGATGCCAAGCGCATAGATGAAGCGCTCCAATGAAATATCCCGCCGCGCTTCGATTGAATTGAACAGATTGCGCACCGAGGTCTCGCCGTAGCCTTCGGTCTCTTCGAGGCGGATCTTCTTGCCGGTCTCGCGCAGCACCAGTTTTCCGTTTCGCTCCGACAAGGTGAAAATGTCGGCGGGCTCTTTGATCCAGCCGTTGTCGTAAAAGTATTCGATCTGTTTTTCGCCGAGCCCGTCGATGTCGAAGGCGCGGCGCGAGACGAAGTGCTCGAGATGGCCGAGCGCCTGATACGGGCAGGCGAATTCGCCGGTGCAATGAAAGCGCGCGCCCTCGGTGCCGCCGGCGATGATCTCGCGGACCACGTCGGTGTGCAGCGGGCACGGGCACTTTTTGGGAAATTCGAACGGTTCGGCGCCGCACGGCCGCTTGTCCTCGACCACGCCGAGAACTTGCGGGATCACGTCACCGGCGCGCTGAATGTTGACGGTATCTCCTCGTCGAACGTCGAGCCGGGCAATCTCGCCGGCATTGTGCAAGGTCGCGTTCTGCACCACGACACCGCCGACCGTCACCGGTTCGAGCTTGGCGACCGGCGTCAGGAAGCCGGTGCGGCCGACCTGAATTTCGATGTCGCGCACAACGGTCGTCGCCTGCTCGGCGGGGAATTTATGCGCAATCGCCCAGCGCGGCGCGCGGCCGACAAAACCAAGCCGTTCCTGCCAGTCGATGCGGTCGACTTTGTAAACGACACCGTCGATGTCGTAGTCGAGGCTGGCGCGTTGCGCCTCGATCTCGCGGTGGAATTGCAGCAACTCCTCGACCGAGCGGCAGATTCTGGTCAGCGGGTTGGTCTTGAAACCGCAATGCTCGAACCACTTGATCATGCCGGACTGAGTCTCGGCCGGCATTTTGCTCATCTCGCCCCAGGCATAGGCAAAAAAGCCGAGCGGCCGCGACGCGGTGATCGACGGATCCTTCTGCCGTAGCGACCCCGCCGCGGTATTGCGCGGATTGACGTAGAGCTCTTGGCCCGCATCCTGCTGTTTGCGATTGAGGTCGAGAAACGCCGCCTTGGTCATATAGACCTCGCCGCGCACCTCGCAGACCGACGGCAGGCCCTTTCCCTTAAGACGTTTCGGCACGTCCTCCAGCGTTTTGATGTTGGCGGTGACGTCTTCGCCTTCAGAGCCATCGCCGCGCGTCGCGCCGGTGACCAGCGCGCCGTCTTCGTAACGCAGCGACATCGACAGCCCGTCGATCTTCGGTTCGGCGGAAAATGCGATCGCTTCGTCCTCGGGCAGGCGCAGGAAGCGGCGGATGCGGCCGACGAAATCGGCGACGTCGGCCTCGGCGAAGGCGTTGTCGAGCGAGAGCATCGGCACTGCATGCCGGACCTTGGCAAAGCGCGCCGATGGCGCGGTGCCGACCCGTTGGGTCAGGCTCTCAAGCGTACGCAGTTGGGGGAAACGCGCCTCGATCGCGGCATAGCGGCGCCGCAGCGCGTCGTAGACCGCATCCGAAACCGTGGGTGCATCCTCCGCATAATAGCGGCGGTCGTGCTCGGCGATTTCGGCGGCAAGCCGCGCGTGCTCGGCCTTGGCCTGCTTTTCGGTGAGAGTGTCGATAGGCGTCTCGGACTTTTCGCGGCGAGCCATGACAATCAACTTGCCGCGCGAATGAGCTGCTCGGCGGCGGCGCGCGCTTCGGCGGTGATCTCGGCGCCGGCCAGCATGCGGGCGATTTCCTCGCGACGGCGCTCGCCGGCAAGCTCGGCGACGCGGGTGGCGACCCGCTTGCCCTTGGCAAGCGCATCCTTGGCGATCAGATAATGCCGGTCGGCGCGTGCCGCTACTTGCGGCGCATGCGTCACCGCGATCACCTGGACGCCGGAGGCGAGGCGCGCCAGCCGCACGCCGATGGCGTCGGCCACCGCGCCACCGACGCCGGTGTCGATCTCGTCGAACACCAAGGTCGGCGCCGAGCCGCGGTCGGCGAGCACCACTTTGAGCGCGAGCAGAAAGCGCGCCAATTCGCCGCCGGAGGCGACTTTCATCAGCGGTCCGGGCCGCGTGCCGGGATTGGTGCGGACCCAGAATTCGATGCGGTCGAGGCCGTGCGGACCTTCGCTTTCGCTCTCGATCTCGGTGGAGAATTCGGCGCGCTCCAGCTTCAAGGGCTTCAATTCGGCATTGACCGCCTTGTCGAGC
>JBAQHW010000266.1:0-6341 GCA_049288525.1 Xanthobacteraceae bacterium | reverse complement strand
TGGCGCTGGCGCTGACGGTCTTCAACGTGGTTTCCGGGCTGCTGCAGACGCCGGTCGGATTTTTGGTCGACCGCATCGGGCCGCGTGTGGTCCTCATCGTCGGGCTCACCTTGAGCAGCGGCGCTTTCGCCATTGCCGGCCTCGCCGACAATTATTGGGTTTTCATCGCCATGTACGGCGTCGCCGGGCTCGGCAACACCGTCTATCATCCGTCGGATTATTCGCTTCTGTCGCATCACACGCCGGCGGAGCGACTGAGCCACGTCTTCTCATTGCATACCTTCGCCGGCATGATCGGATCGGCGCTGGCGCCGGTCACGCTGCTCTACATGCAAAGTCAGTTCGGCTGGCGCGGCGCCTATATCGGGGCCGCCATCTTCGGCTTCATCGTTCTCGCTGTGCTGATCGCCCAGCCCGTGCCCGCCGCCGATCCGACGCATGCCGCCAAGCTCGCCGCCGGGGCCCGCAAGAACAACATCGTCGACACCGGATGGCGGCTGCTGTTGACGCCGGCGATTTTGCTCAATCTTGGCTATTTCATTCTGACGTCGATAATGGGCAGCGGCCTTAATACCTATCTCGTGGTGGCGCTCGGCGCGTCGCACGCCACGCCGCCCGATATCGCCAATACGGCGCTGACCGCTCTTCTCGCCATGAACGCCGCGGGCGTTTTGGCCGGCGGCTTTCTCGCCGCCCGCACCAGTCATCACGCGGTGGTGGCCGCATGCGGGCTGACCGTCGGAGGAATCGTTACCGCCCTTGTCGGCTTCTTCAATTTGCCCTCAGTCTTGCTCATCATGATCATGGGGATGAGCGGATTTTGCGTCGGCGTCACCTACCCGTCGCGCGACATGCTGGTGCGCGCGGTGGCGCCACCAACGGCCTATGGGCTGGTGTTCGGCTTTGTCTCGACCGGTTTCAATATCGGCGCCAGCATTGCTCCGATCATCTACGGCATGCTGATGGATCGCGGCCAGCCGCGCATGGTGTTTTTCTTGTCGGCTGCGGTCAGCATCCTCTGCGTCTCGACCGTGACGTTCGGTTTTTCCAAGCGCGAAACGCGCTGAACGGGTCGCCGTTTCCGGTTTCGGCACGCGCAGCCATTGAGCGCAGGTACCGGGACGATGGACCGGGATAGACGCACGCGTTACGCGCCTTTGCCCGCCCTGGCTTTGCTTGCTACTGTCCGCGCATCAACAGAGCCTGCCGCAGTCAGGACTGGCCAAGGAGTTTAGTCATGAAGCTTTGCCGCTATGACGACGACCGGTTGGGCGTCGTGCGCGGGGACCTGGTCCACGACGTCACCGAGGCGCAAACCGAGATCAGAAAATCGGCGCCTTATGCGATGAACGGTGACGCGGTGGTCGCGGCATTGCCGCAGTGGCGCGAGCGGATCGAACGGCTGGCGGATAAGGTCGCGGGCAAGCCGATCGCGCAACTGAAGCTGTTGGCGCCGGTGGCGCGGCCGAGCAAGCTCTCCTGCGCGCCCACCAATTACCAGGCCCATATCGAGGAAATGCGCGCGGCGTCGCAGCAGCCAGGGTCGCAAGTCGTATCCGCGCAATCGTCGAAGATTCTCGAAGCCGGGATGTTTCTGAAGGCAAATTCGGCGCTGGTCGGTCCGTCCGAAGGAATCCCGCTGCGGTTTCCGGACCGGCGCAACGATCACGAAGTCGAGTTGGTCATGGTGATCGGCAAAGCCGGCAGCGACATTCCGCAGGCCAAAGCGCTCGATCACGTCGCCGGCTATTGCCTCGGCCTCGACATGACGGTGCGCGGCCGCGAGGATCGCAGCTTCCGCAAATCGGTCGACGGCTATGCCGTGCTTGGTCCGTGGATGGTGACTGCCGACGAAATCCCCGACCCGGACGCGGTGCCGATCAGCATCACGGTCAACGGCGAAGTGCGCCAGAACAGCAACACCGGTCAATTGATCTACGATTGCCGGCGCCTGATCGAGTTCGCCTCGGCCTTCTATACGCTCTATCCGGGCGACCTTCTCTATACCGGAACGCCCGAAGGCGTGAGCCCGGTGAAACCCGGCGATGTGATCGTCTGCCGCTCTAGCCCGGCCCTCGGTGAGCTCAAGATCGCGGTGCGCGCGCATGCGCCCGGCGCGGTCGAAGGCGAACGCCGCTCGCTGGCGCAAGCTTGAACGGAACCATCCACCGGAGTCGTCCCATGTTGCAGATCAAGCGCGCCGGCCATTCGACGCTGACCACGCCGGACATCGAACGGATGGTTGATTATTTCACCCGCATCGTCGGCTTGAGCCTGGTGGCGCGCGCGAAGAATCGCGCAGTTCTCGCCACCAAGTCCGGCCTCGAGGCGATCGTGCTGGAACGCGGCGGCGCCGCCGAGGCGCCGCGGCTGTCGTTTCAAACCACGCCGGGCAGCGATCCAGGCGAAATCGCCGCCAAGCTGAAGAAGGCCGGCATCAAATGCGAACGGCGCAGCGACATCACTCCCGGCATTCGCGAGGCCATCGCGTTTAAGGATCCGAAGGGCACCACGCTCGAAATCTTCTCGGATTTCGGTTTCGCCAAGGACGACGAGACGTTTGCCGGGATTATGCCGCTGAAATTCGGCCACATCGCCTATAGCTACCCGGACGTGCAGGGTCTGGTGAAGTTCTATTGCGACATGCTTGGCTTTCGGGTGTCCGATTGGCGCGGCGATTTCTTTGCCTTCCTGCGCTGCAGCCGCGACCATCACACGGTGAACTTTCTGCGCGACGACAAAACCGCCATCCACCATATTGCCTTCGAGGTGCGCGACTGGTCGGACATCAAACGGGCCGGCGACCTACTGGCCCAAAGTAAAATCAAGCTGACCTGGGGCCCGCTGCGCCACATCATCGGCCACAACATCGCCATCTATCACAAGAATCCGGACGGCGTGGTGATCGAGTTCTTCTGCGAAATGGATCAGATGCACGACGAGGAGCTCGGCTTCTTCGAGCCGCGCCCCTGGCACCAGGATCGGCCGCAACGGCCGAAAGTGTGGGGCGACGACACGTTGTCAAATTGGTGGGGACCGATGTCGCATTCCCCGAACCGCACCAATGCTGCGGTGGCGAAGCCGTCGGCCAAATCTCCCATGACGCGACGCACACCTGCGCTGGCCCGTGCCCGCATGCGTAGCGAGCAAAAGAAAGGCCGTGCGCCGAAGAAGCCGCAGCGATAATTTTGCTGTCGGGTCTATTACTTTGACGCACCGTGACTTCCAGTTTGCGCGATCAAGGTCTCTGCCAGAATGCGCGCGCGCAGCACGTGCTCGGGGTTGGTTGGATCGAGCCGCTCCTCGGTCGCGGTCATCAGGAGACCGCCGTCCCGCGTCCGCTCGGTCAGGACTTCGCGCATCAATGTCACGCCGGCGCCCAGTTCCGGCGAGAGGTAGGCAATCCACGGGACGTGAAAGATGGATTTGGGAAACGTCGGGTCAAGAGGAATCTGAACAGCACTGTCTATTCTGAACGCCGGGACACCCGGTCCAAAATCGATCGGAACCTTGACGACGTCATTTCGGAATGCCTGCGCGCACGCCCATTGCGTATCCCACGCCGAGGTGATTGCGAGCAGCGCGGCGTGGAACATCGGATAGGTCACGATCGTCAAATCGGAGGCCATATTGTATTCGCCGAACGAAAGGTCAAAACTTTGACGTGTAGTCGATGCTGTAAACGCTACGCGGCAAGGACCTCTCGCCCCGGCGACGGCGTGTACGCTATATCCGTATTGTGGACAGGGCTTGTTAAAGTCGTCCATGTAGACACCGCTTTCAACAATCTCCGCGATGCGTTCGCGCCCGGCAGCGAGCGGCACAAATGATGATCTGCGCTCTTCGGGAATCTGCCAAGCTCCCGTGAACTGCCAATCTACAAAGAGCGGGTCTATCCTTCTTAGCGCATCGAGTGTCTTCAAAAACTTCGCCCCGGTGACTTCAGGTTTCTCACCGGCCGGGCCTGCCCAATGGCCACGGACAAAATAGCGATAATTTATTGATGTCATCTCCGTCCGCTCCTGGTCCAGGGGACATATGCGACTGTAATTCCTTGGAGCTCCTTAGAATCAAACAGTTTTCGAGCAAACAGCGCGGTTTCATCTTCGGCAAAAATCCAAATAATCGGCCGTCCGCCGCTTGCCGCCATTTGCCGAGTGGCTTGGCCTACAAATTTGTTTGCCATTACATCGGGTAGATCGTTCGTTAGCTGCGCAAGACCCTCGCCTTTGATCTCAAACAATATACCAGTTGCTTTTTCACAATCGTCAAAGGAAACCGGCTTGCCGCTTTCCGCTGAATTCGGCAGGTAATAGACAAAGCCGCTCGGCGTTGGGCCATTGGGCGGGGGGTTGATAAGCAGCTTCACGGCGTTCTCGTACTGCCGCGACCTGTTTTCCTCATAGGGCTTGCCTTGGTCGCTGCCAGCCACGTCGGGCGCAGGCGCCGGACAGAGCCTCGGCTCGTCCTCTTTCACCAGATCGGGCAACACGGCAAGAGCATCAATGGCGATTCTATTTCCTCCAATAACCCGACCTACGACCTGTCCGTTGTCATCGCGAACGAAATCGCCGTCTACCTGTAACGCGAATGTCCGCTGTGCTTGGTTACCACGCTCGTATGTGAGATGAAGCACCGTCTCGTCGCGATCCCATGAATACTGCAGCCCCGGTATTTCCGGCACCTCGCCTTCGACATGGACATCATTGGACGATGGAATGAACAACAGCCCAAATGCCGCCGCAGCGGCACCGTTGAACCAAGGCCGAGTAAGCGCGAAGCATACGCGCCCAGTTCCGCCACCTGCCCTGCGTCGAGTTCACCGAGAAAGCTCGATGGCGGAAGCGGCATTCTGCCGAGAAGAGACGATCCCTGTGAGCCCTCTGCACCGTCGTCTTCGCCCGCTGATTCCCCGTCGGTCCATTCGCCGCTTGTTCTTCCGCTGCCGGCCGGCACGCGCTGCTCTGCGGGGTTGTACCCCTTCTCGACCGCGCCGATGTATCGTGTGTCGATATCGAGCGCCTTAAACACCGCGCTCGGCGATGCGCCCGCATCTCATCGCGCACTCGGCCATCTCTAGCCGGTAGGCTCCTGAACGAAGGTCCTGCGGCGTCGGCAAGGCCGCGTGCGCCAGACTGATGTAAGCGAGGCAGTCGTCACCCTGCCTCCAAGCTCTCGCCGCGCGCTCGATACTCCGCACCGCCGATGGCGCCACCGGCTTGCCGCAGAAGGCAGAAAGCAAAGCGAGCAGGCGCGCTTCCTGACCCCGAACGCTTTGTAGCCGGGGCCGCATCCGTCTGCAGCAGAAGAGTGCCGGCTCCCAACACGAGCCCTTCGGGGGCGAAGCGCATGGCCGACTCAATCGGTGAGGCGCGCTCGCGCGCATACCATTCCTGAGACAGGCTTTCGTGTCGCATGCGTATCCTCCCTGATTTCAAGGTGAGTGCACAGATCGCCTATTCGCGGTCTCTCACGTCGCCCAAAAGCGCTGGTAGAGTGGATAAGTTCGCCCCAGTCGCGGAGCCAATATCGGCGCGCAGGCATGCATACCGAGCAGAAGAAGTGCCGCGCGCCGAGCAAGCTGCGCTATAGAGCGCGTCCTCAAAGACGCCGCATCGACGGCAGGTTTCGGCGGCAAAACAGACATCATGTCAAGTGCGACCGCGCGGCCCGGTTCACGCATCGCGAGATTGCCCAATTGGCATCGCATTGTGATCGAAATTCACAACAACACTTGCCGCTCTGCTTGGTGTGGGAGAGCCAATGTCAGCGCAAATCTCGCGGCCGATCGGCTTACTCGTGTTTAGTTCGGCGCTTTTGGCGTGCGGCACCCTCGCCGTACCGAATACGGCATTTGCGGCGGATTGCCTGACCGCGCCGAATTCTTCCACGCCGGCGAATGGGCACTGGTACTATCGGACGGACCGGGTGCAACAACGTAAATGCTGGTACCTGGGCGCCGACAACCAGAATTCGGCGCATCGATCTTTGCCGGCAACCGGCGAAGCGGCATTGACACACCAATCACAACCGGCGCCCGCGTCGCCTTATTCACTCGAGAGTTTCAAGCAATTCATTACGCAAAAGACGGGCACCACCCCGTCCGATCAAGACGTCGAGAGACTATATGCCGAGTTTCTCGAATGGAATCGCAGAGTTAAGAATTAGCGGCGCGGCCGGTCGCCGGAAATCCGACGGTCGGTCCGACGCCGACGATGCCATGCACGCAGCGATAGGCCTCACCGACCGCCATGGCGGCGGCCGGGGCTTTGGCCGCAAGCTTGTCGAGCGAGGCGGCTGTGTCATCGATCCGCCCCTGCAGCATCGACACAAAACGCCGC
>JBAQHW010000265.1:0-2037 GCA_049288525.1 Xanthobacteraceae bacterium | reverse complement strand
CGGCAGGATGAAATCGGCGACGCCGGTGGCGATGGCGCTGCGCGGCATCGAGGAATATTCGGCCTCGTTGGGATCCTGCACCAGGATGATGCCGCCGGCTCCTTTCACCGCGCGCACCCCGATAGTGCCGTCCGATCCGGCCCCGCTCAGTACAACGGCGAAGCCGTCGCCGAGTTGATCGGCAAGCGAGCGAAAGAACAGATCGATCGGCGCCCGCTGGCCGCGCGGCTCGTCGAAGGCTAAAGCCGAGATTTCGTGGTCGACCAATTGCAGGCGCCGGTCGGGCGCGATGACATAGACGTGGTCCGCCTCCAATGCCTCGCGATTGGTGACTTGAACCACGGGCATGCGGGTCTTGGTCGCGAGAATGCTCGGCAATTCGCTGCGGTGCTGCGGGTCGAGATGCACCACCACGACGAAAGCCGCGCCGGGGCGTTCCGGCAGCGTCGCAAACAGATTCTGCAGGGCCGTGACGCCACCCGCCGAAGCGCCGATGGCGACGATGATGGGCTCGCCGGGAGACGGCGTTACCACCACGCCGCCGTTATTGTCGTTGGCATCATCGGCCACGAAGTCGCTCCGTTACCCGGCGAGGCTCCAGCTTACGCAGGAAACTAGCGGTTCCGCTAGTAAGTTCCGAAGTCGCCGGCTGTGGCCTACCGCGCCCGAGGCATGGAGCTATCGGGCAACCGCGCCGCGCCAGGCAAACGCCCGGCTCTCGAGCCGAGCGAATACGCCGTGCTCCAAGATCAGCATCAGCACGACAAACATGATGATCCAGGCCAGCACTTGGGTCATGACGAATTGCTGGAACCAAAAGAAGAACATATAGCCGATGCCGTATTTGAGGCCGAAGGTCTCCGCCAGTGCCACGATCTTCCAGGTCTGACCGAACGCATAACGAAAGGCCGAGAAAATGTAAGGCATCACCTGGGGCAAGTAGACTTTGCGAAGCAGCAGAAATTGCGACGCCTTGAACGTCACCCCCATTTCGGAGAGCGATCTGTCCATAGCCTTGGTGCCCTCGAAAACATTCACCGCGACGAAGGGCGTGACGACCACCATGACGGCGACCAGGCCGCCGGCCTCGCTGAAGCCGAACCACATAATGGCGAGGAACACCATCAGGATCGTCGGCATGGTCAGCATCAAGGGAATCACGGCCAAGAGCGAGCGCTCGCAGAGTCGGTTCAATCCCATCGCCAGGCCGATGCCGATGCCGGCGATCATCGACGCTGAGAACGTGACTACGATGCGCGCCAATGTAATCCCGACGTCGAAATAGGGCGATTCTCCGAGCGGCCCCCGGGTCTTAAAATCCGCAACGATAGTCGTGGCGATCGCCCATGGCCCCGGCAGGATCTGGGCATCGTTCACCAGTTCGGAGGCGACCCACCAGATCAGAATAAGGACGGCGATCGAGCTTACGCGCAGCGCAACGATTTTGAGACGGGACGCCATCTAGCCATTCGCTTCCACGACGCTGAAAAATTCACGCACCAGCGCCTTTTCCAGATCGATGATCGTTGAATCTTCGTGCTTGCGCGGCCGTGGAACATCGATTGCGACGCGTTTGAAAATCCGCGCAGGCTTGCTGCTCATCATATAGATATTGTCCGACAGAAAGACGGCCTCGGAAAGGTCATGGGTCACGAACAGGATCGTTGGCCTGGCGCGCCGCAAAATCTCCATCAGATCGGACCGCAACTTTCTCGCCGTGATGGCGTCAAGATGGCTGAACGGCTCGTCCATCAGCAGAATGTCCGGCTCGATGGCGAGCGCGCGGGCAATCGCCACCCGTTGCTGCATTCCACCCGACAGATTCAGAGGATAATTGCGTTCCTGCCCGGCGAGGCCGACCATGTCCAAATTCTTTGCCACCAGGTCCCGCCATCTTTCGCGGGGTACCTTCTGCGCCTCCAGCACAAAGCGAATGTTATTCTCGACTGTCAGCCAATTGAGCAACCGCGGGCTCTGGAAGACGTAACCGACGCGCGGTGTCCCGCCCCCCCTGCCCGCCTGCGGATGGATTGTAAC
>JBAQHW010000264.1:0-3990 GCA_049288525.1 Xanthobacteraceae bacterium | reverse complement strand
GTGGAAGCGCAGACGGGCTGGTGGGATTTCGAGTGGTGGTGGAATCAGCCCAACGTGCCGGACGTGGTGAAGTTCGTCGGCGAATATCGCGCCGCGACCAAGAAGACGCCCTCGGCGCGCGACTGGTTCGGCTATGTCTCCGTGCATTCGCTGCGGCTCGCCGCCGAGCAGGCAAAGTCGCTCGAAGGCCCGAAACTGGCGGCGGCGATGGAGACTATGGAGCTGCCGCCCGATGTGGCGCTGCAGCCCGGCAAGGTGTTCTACCGCAAGGGCGATCATCAGCTGATGTCGAACATTTTCGTCGGCGAGGTTCATCCGCTGAAAGGCGCGGCCGACGATTATCTTTCGGTCGCCGCTCTGGTGCCGGGCGAGAAAGCCGCCGGCACGGTCGAAGACACCGGCTGCAGGATAGTGGAACCGCGCTGATAGCTTGCGATTTCTTCCCGTTCCCGCGCGGGCCTCGGCACTGCCCCGCCGGCAGGCGAAAACGCAAACGGCCGCTTCAATACGGCAGCCCGACATATTGCTCCGCCAGCGACGCCTGGGCGCGCTCGGACGCCAGCAGATAATCGAACTGATTGAGCCGTATCTGCGCGTCGAACGCCGTCTCGTTCGGAAAGCGGTGCAACAGCATTGTCAGCCACCACGACATGCGCGCGGCGCCCCATACCCGGCGCAAGGCCGTCTGCGAATAACTGTCGAGATAATCCGTCTTGCCGCCGCGGTGGAACTCGGTCAGGGCGCGGGACAGATAAAAAACGTCGGACACCGCGAGATTAAGCCCCTTCGCTCCGGTCGGCGGCACGATGTGGGCGGCATCGCCGGCGAGAAACAGCGCGCCGTAACGCATTGGCTCCGCCACGAAGCTGCGCAGCGGCGCGATCGATTTTTCGATCGCCGGCCCGGTCACGATGCTCTCGGACATATCGGGCGGGCAGCGCGCCTTGAATTCCTGCCAGAACCGGTCGTCCGACCAGTCCTCGAGCCGCGTGTCGAGATCGCACTGGATGTAATAGCGGCTCAGCATCGGATTGCGCATCGAGGCCAGCGCAAAGCCCCGGCTGTGATAGCAGTAACAGATTTCCGGATAAGGCGGCGTCTCGGACATGATGCCAAGCCAGCCGAACGGATAACCCTTCTCGTAGGTTTTGAGCACGGATGCCGGAATCGAGGTCCGGCTGACGCCGTGATAGCCGTCACAGCCGGCGATATGATCGCAATCGATCCGGTGCGTCACGCCGGCTTTTTGGTAGGTGACATGAGGCCGCCGCGACATGAGCTCGTGCAATTGCACGTCGGCGACCTGGTCGACGATTTGACCGCCCGCCGCATCGCGGGCGGCATAAAGGTCTTCGGTGATCGCGGTCTGGCCGTAGGCCATCATCGGCCTGCCGGTATATTTCCGCGTATCGATGAGAAAATGCGGCCGGTCCTCCCAGGCGATGCCGGAGCCGTCGTGCGGCTGGCCCTCGCGATCCATGCGCGCGCCGAGCCCGACCTCGCGCAACAAAGCGACCGTGCCGGCTTCGAGCACGCCGGCGCGAATCCGCTCCAACACGTGAGCGCGGGTCTGCCGCTCGAGCACGACGTTGTCGATGCCGTTGCGATCGAGAATGTGCGACAGCAGCAGACCGGCGGGGCCACCGCCGATAATGGCGACTTGGGTGCGCATCGAATGAAAATTCAGCGGAACCGGATCTCTTCGAAAGCAGGCCGTTGCCCGTGCTGGGCACGCACGGCACGCAAGAGCTTTCTAGAGATCACGCGCCGATCCGGCAAGGCGACTTCATTCTCGGCAAGACTGGAACGAAGCAATGCTGGAACGAAACACTGCTGGAGCGAAAACACTGCTGGAACAAAAACGGGAAGCGGGTTTGTTACGGGCCCGCAATCCCCATCGCCTCGACAAACGCGCGCCGCACGTCCGGCGGCTGGCCGTAGTGGTGGCGGAATTCCTTGAGCCGCTGGCGCAGGAGCGGATCTTTGTCGTAGGCGGCGAGCGGCAATCCTTCGGTGTTGAACTCGCGCGCCATGTTCGGCAACGCGAGACAAGCCGCCGCGCTGGCATCGCGTAGAACTCCGCCTGGCTCCCGGCCCGCGGCGATATTTTCGAATTCCTTGAAGAAGCGGTTGCGCATCATGGTGACGCCGACGTCGCTCGAGCGCAGATGCTCCTTGGTGCGATCGGCAATGCGGCCCTGACCGACCCAGGCAATGATGTCCTGATTGATGACATGGCTGGAAATCCAGCGGCCGTCCTCGTCCTTGATCGGACTCATCCAGGCCGGCACCCGTTCCTGCACATAGGGTTCGCGGCCTTTCGGCACGCGCATGAAGAACCATGCGACGCTCCGCGTATTCTCGTCGTCGACCGGCACGCGCCATTCGAAATGGCTGCCGAGATAAAAACCGTTCGGCCACAGCGCGACGCGCCCGACGGTCCAGTAGCGGTCGTTTTCGCTCTGCCCTTCGCGCACACGCTTGTAGACGAAGCCGTGCTCGAATTCCTCGAACTTGAGCTTGAGATGCTTGGGCGCCGCATTGGCATCGCCGCCAGCGAGCCGGCTGCCCCAATTGTCATGCATCCACTCGAAGTGCACCGGATCGATCGAATTTTCCTGGCATTGGAACCAATTGCAGGGAATATCGGCGAGCACGATCTCGCGAAAGCCGTTCGGCCAGGTGAACGGCTCCCACACCGGCAGTTCGGGAGCCGGCAGCGGCCCGAGATAGGCGAACAAAAGTCCGGCGCACTCCTTCACCGGATAGGCCGCGATGTCACAGCCGGTCTTCGACGGTTTCGGATTGGCGGTATCTTCATAAGGTTGTTCCAGACAGCGGCCGGCGGCGTCGAAATACCAGCCGTGGTAGTTGCAGCGGATGCCGTTTTCCTCGACCCAGCCGTACGACATGTCGGCTCGCCGATGCGGACAATGCCGGTCAACCAGACCGTAGCGGCCGCGCAAATCCTTATAGAGAACGAGATCTTCTCCCAGCAGGCGGACGGTCTTGAGCGGATTGGCGTCAAGCTCGCTCGCCCCGGCGATCGGCTGCCAGTAGCGGCGTAAGAGTTCGCCCATCGGGGTACCGCGCCCAACCCGGGTGAGCATGTCGTTACGCTCGACAGTGAGCAAAGCTTCCCTCCCAGTTCGGTGTCCTGAATTGCGTCAGGTTCTTTTGCGCCAGGTTCTTGTGCGCCAGGTTCTTTGTTGCGCCGGCTCTTTATCGCATCAGGTTCTTTTCGGCGATTATTTCATCCTTTGGCAGCGCCGGAGAGAGCCAACGACCCGCGACACGGTCAGGTTCGCCTTAACGGTGTCCCGGCGGCAATTTCTTCAAATTGAAGACGATTATTTAAGCCCATGCAATCGTTCTGATGTTTTATAGGCCGATGCAAGCAGCCCCAGCAACTGGGCGACAAGGCGTGGCATGGTTCGTCGAACCGGATCATGCCAATGCGAAATTGCGCGCGCGCAAAGCCGCAGCGCTGAGGGACAAAGATTCGACATCGGCGCGCGCGGTTATCGTTTCCTCACTTTTTTTGGTGCTTTTTGCCAGCGCCCTTCTGTTCGGCGGCCATGCCGCCATCAATCCGCTGCTGCGGCTCGTCACCGCCGCCGACAACACCAGACAGGTTGGCAATGTCCTGGTGCCGATGCGCGACGGCAAGTTTTGCCGTCACATGACTCTCGATAATGCCACTTCGGAAATGATCGAGGGCGACGTAGAGCCGTGTCCGGAAAACATCACCAAGGGCGAGTTCCGCGCCTTCGGCCGCGGCTTTAACTGGGGCAACCATTGACCGCAGCAAAGCCGATCCAGCCGCCAGCGCTCGCACTCCGGTACCGTCCGCGCTCCTGCTGACCGGAACCGACACAAATCCCGGACGGCGCTTAAGAGTTGGACCGTACTTTCGCCACCTTTGCGCGAGCATCTGTCGTTCGGACGGACGGGCGACGTGCAAGCTGGATATAACGACACCTCGAACGG
>JBAQHW010000263.1:0-6151 GCA_049288525.1 Xanthobacteraceae bacterium | reverse complement strand
GAAATCGAACAACAAGGCGATCGCCTGCCGCACGCGGATATCCGAAAACAGCGGGCGGCGGGTATTGAAGACAAACTCCGAAGCGAATTTGGGCAGCCCGCTGTGGAAGGATTCCTTGATCACGCGGCCGTCGCGTGCGGCGGGGAAATCGTAGCCGGTCTGCCAGCGGGCCGGATCGGTCTCCGCGCGCACATCGGAGAGCCCGGCCTTGAATGCCTGGAAATAGGCATTGTCGTCGCGATAGAAATCGAAGCGTAATTCGTCGAAATTCCACAAACCGCGATTGATCGGCAGATCGCGTCCCCAATAATTGGGATCGCGCTTGAAGGTGACGCTGGTGCCGGCGTTGACGGCGGCGACGACGTAGGGTCCGCTGCCGACCGGCGCTTTCAGCGTGGAGTTCTCGAAAGTCGCAACGTCGACGGCGTGCTTGGGCAAGACCGGCATCAGCCCGAGGATCAGCGGCATTTCGCGATCGCTGGTATCGACGAAGTCGAACCGCACGGCGCGAGGACTGAGAATTTCCGCCTTGGCGACCCGGGAGTAATAGCTGCGGTGGTTCGGCCGGCCATGGTCGCGCAAGAGCTGCCACGAGAACACCACGTCCGCCGCCGTCACCGGCGTGCCGTCGGAGAAGTGCGCGGCCGGATCCAGCGTGAAAGTGACGTAGCTGCGCGCGGGGTCAGTCTCGATGGTTTTCGCCAGCAGGCCGTACAGAGTGAACGGCTCGTCGTAGCTGCGCGCCATCAGGCTTTCGATGACATAGCCGCGGACCGGCTGCACCGCGAGACCCTGCACGATCAGGGGATTCAAGCTGTCGAAGGTGCCGAGCACCGCTTCGGTCAGGCGGCCGCCTTTCGGAGCGTCCGGATTGACATAGGGCAGCGCGCTGAAGCCTTGCGGCAAAGCGGGTGCGCCGTGCATTGCGATTGCCGTGGCGGCGGCGGCGTTGCCGGTGACGATTTGCGGTGGCTCCGCCGCAACCGACAGCGCCACGCCAACGAGCATGGCCGCGATCACCAGGGCGCCGCCAATCGCGGCCCGCACTCGATATGCGTCGGGTGGCACGACTACCTCGGCCGACAGGTTTTAGGGCGATTCGTCGCCGCCCCGCTAAAATGTAGCACGCGGCGGGAGGAAATTTGGCGCACAGCAGGCCGTTGCGGGACCGCGGGCTTTATCTAGACCTCCAATTGCGCTATTGGCCGCCCCATGGGGACTGAGGGGGCGATATAGGGTCACGGTGTTGCCGCATTCTGCGTCGATTGACCGTCCCCGCCGGGGGACGGCGCGGCGCAGCCGCGGCGATATCGGCCATTCACGTAACTCTGACCAGGCATCTCGACCGTGTCGATTTGCGGGTGGCAGGACTAAAGAGGGACTGCATCGCATGAACTATCGCACCCCGCCGGCGCCGGCCCGGCCGCTGAGCCGCGCGCTCGCCACCGCCGCGATTTCGGCCAAGACCTTGACCAAGACCCTGACCAAGATCGTGGGCAAGACCGTGCGGGACGCTGCTCTGTTAAGCGCAGCGATTGCAATCGGTCTTGGCGCCACCTTCGGATCGGCCGCGCTCGCCCAGCCAAAGCCGGCGGCGAAAAAGCCGGCGGCGCCGACGCAAGCGCCGGCTGGGCAAGCGGCCCAGCAGCAGCCGGTCCAGTTGATCTATTCGCCGTGGACCAAGTTCTGCCTGAAGAACCAGCACGACCCCAATGCCAAGCAAGTGTGCTTCACCGGCAAAGACGCCCGTATCGAATCTGGCATGCCGGTGGTCGCCGCGGTGCTGATCGAGCCGGAAGGCGAACCGAAAAAAATATTGCGCGTCACGCTGCCGCTTGGCATGCAGCTCATCCACGGCACCCGGGTGATCATCGACCAGAACCAGCCGATGACGGCGCCTTACGTTATCTGCTTCACCAACGGATGCATGGCGGATTACGAAGCGACTCCCGACATGATCAACAAGATGAAGAAGGGTCAGGGTCTCGTCGTCCAGGCGATCAACTCCACCGGCCAGCCGATCTCGCTGGTGCTGCCGCTAACCGATTTCGCCAAGGCCTATGACGGTCCGCCGACCGATCCGAAGGTTTTCGAGGAGCAGCAGAAAAAACTGCAGGAAGAACTGCAGAAGCGCGCCGACGAAGCCCGTCTGAAGCTCGAGCAACAGCAAGGCGCCGCGGGTGTCGCGCCGCCGGCTGGCGCGCCGGCGAAGTAGTAAGACTCCGCACGGCAAAGCAACATCCGTCGGGCGGCTCTCGCAGGCATGCGGGAGCCGGCCGCTGTGTCAATGCATCCGCGCCGCGCGCGGGCGATAGGCGCCATTGGCGTCTTCGACAAAGACCTCGGCAACCTGCGGATGACGCACCGGCTCGCCGCTGGTGTCGGGCAAAAGGTTCTGCTCCGAGACATAGGCGACGTATTCGCTATCCTCGTTCTCGGCAAACAGGTGATAGAACGGCTGGTCCTTGCGCGGGCGCGCGTCGGCCGGGATCGCCTGGTACCATTCCTCGGTGTTGGCAAAGACCGGATCGATGTCGAACACGACACCGCGGAACGGATACAGCCGGTGCCGCACGACCTGGCCGATCTGGTATTTGGCACTTCGAATCTTTTCCATCGCGAAATGCAGTTTACAGCCTCGCCGGGATAACTGTGCAACGATTATGCCGTAGGTCTTCGCCGTTAGAGCATGATCCGGAAAAGTGAATCCCGGTTTTCCGAAAAGATCATGCTCCATCGAATAATTCTAGGGAACTCTCACAGCCCGTAGCGTTGGCCCATTTCGGCATCTTTCTCGGCGACAAAGCCGGCCAAATCGACCAAAACCCTGGCCTGTTTCCAGGTTGCATCATCCTGCATCTTGCCGTCGATCATGACCGCGCCGGAACCGTCCGGCATGGCGGCAATGATCTTCTTGGCAAACGCGACCTCCGCCGGGTCCGGCGAAAACACTCGCTTGGCGATCGGCACTTGGCTCGGATGCAGCGTCCAGGCACCGGCGCAGCCCATGAGGAAGGCATTGCGGAATTGCGCCTCGCAGGCGGCGCCATCGGCGAAGTCGCCGAACGGACCGTAGAACGCCTTGATGCCGGCGGCGGCGCAGGCATCGACCATTTTGGCGATCGTATAGTGCCACAAATCCTGCTGAAAACTTGCGCGCGGGAAATCCGCGGCGCCGGCATCGGCCAGGACCCGGTAATCGGGATGGCCGCCGCCGACCCGCGTCGTCTTCATCGCCCGCGAGGCGGCGAGATCGGCCGGGCCGAGACTGATGCCGTGCATGCGCGGCGACGCCGTTGCGATCGAGGCGACATTGTCCACGCCCTCGGCGGTTTCCAGAATGGCGTGGATCAGGATCGGTTTTTGGACACCGTTTTTGGCTTCAAGCTGCGCCAGAAGCTGATCGAGATAATGAATATCCCAGGCGCCTTCGACCTTCGGCAGCATGACGACGTCGAGCTTTTGGCCGATGGCGGCGACGATCTCGGTGACGTCGTCCAGCATCCAGGGCGAGTTCAAAGAGTTGATCCGCGTCCACAGTCCGGTCTCGCCGAACTCGCAGGCTTGCGCCATGGCGATGAAGCCTTTGCGCGCCGATACTTTCGCGTCGGCGGGAATGGCGTCTTCGAGGTTGCCGAGCACCACATCGACCTGCGCGACAAGCTCCGGGACCTTGGCGCGCACTTTTTCGATATGCGGCGGCACGAAATGGATCATGCGCTCCAGCCGCAATGGCAACTCGCGCAACGGCGCCGGCGCGCCGATGGCAAGCGGCTTGAAAAAATTGCGCGGCAGTTTCATCGCTTTATCCCAAACGCCTGAGGCCTGACGGTAGGACGAACGCCATCGCTTCGCCAAGCCGCTTTTCGCGGCAAGGCTGCCTAGCAAATAGCGCACCTCATAGCATCTCGCCGCGCATCAGGCGGGGCTGCGAGGCCGCCGGAGCGACACCCTCGCGCATCACGGCCCGGCGTAGCGGCCCGATACGGTCGATGAGATAAAGCGCAACGCCGCGCACCCCGTGCACCGGAAAAAAGCCGCTGAGCAGGCTCTGGTTCAATAAATCCACGGCGGCGGCGCGGCTCATCACATCGGCGCGTCGCGTCGTCTCGTAGCGTCGCATGATTTCCGTCGCGCCGGCATCGACGCCCGCCCGCCGCGCATCGACGATTATTTCCGCAAGCGTGGCGCCATCCCGCAGTCCGAGATTGAGTCCCTGGGCGCCGATCGGCGGCACTACATGGGCGGCTTCGCCGACCAGCGCGACGCGGTCGCGGCCGCACACTGCTGCGGTCTGGATGGCGAGGGGAAAAGCGCCACGGCCCGGCTCGATGGTCATGGGGCCGAGCAGTGCATGGGCGCGGCGCTCGATCTCGACCGAAAGCGCGGCATCGTCCATGGCAACAAGGTCGGCGGCGGCTTCCGGTCCAAGAACGCAAACAAGGCTCGACCGCTGCCCGGGCAGCGGCACCAGCGTGAAGGGACCGCTTGCGGTATGAAATTCGGTGGAGGTGTCGTGGTGAGGCCGCGCGTGACCGAGATTGAGCGTCAGCGCGGTTTGCGGATAGCTGCGCCGTCGCGTTGCAATCCCGGCCGCCGCGCGACACAGCGAACGCGCACCGTCGGCGCCGATGACCAGGCGTACCCGCGAGCGGCCATCGCCATGGCCGACTGTGACGCCAGCGGCATCGACGGCGACCGTCGAAGCGGGCACGGCGATGCGGGGAATTCGCAACTCCACCGCGCGCGCTTCGAGCGCCGCCAGCAGATAATGGTTCTCGATATTGCGGCCGAAGGCATCGAGACCGATTTCGGCCGCGTCGAATAAAACCTCGGGAGCGCGAAACAGCCGGTCGGTGGCGTCGACCAAGCGAAGCTTCTTCAGCGGCGCGGCCTGCGCGATGCAGTTCCGCCAGGCGCCTAGCGTTTCCAAGGCTGCGACCGAGCCCGCCAGCAGCGCCGTGGTGCGGTGATCCGGCTTGGCGAACGGTGCGATCAGAATCGTCTCAACCCCGGCCGCCGCCAGGGCGATGGCGGTGACCAGACCGGCCGGTCCGCCGCCCACCACGGCGACCTCGGCGCTAAAACTTCCAGTGTCTTTCGGCAAATCACTCATCAGGTGTTGGGCTTGTGTGGCTTTGATTTATGATCGGAACCCTAGCAAGGACAGCCTCTTTACGCACGTTGTTCGATTTAACGTGTAAGCTTAAATAATGGCCTCAACGCAATCGCCCGAAAAACCCGGATTGCCGCTGCGGACGGCAGCCTTTGCAGTCCATGTCTTTACCGCCTGCGGGGCGGCCTGCGCGCTGCTCGCTTTGGTCGCAGCGGTGCGCGCCGACTGGCCGCAAATGTTTGTCTGGCTGGGCATTGCGCTTTTCATCGACGGCGTCGACGGCACCTTTGCCCGGCGACTCCGGGTCGCGCACGTGCTGCCACGCTGGTCGGGCGACATCCTCGATCTCGTCGTCGATATCCTCAATTACGTGTTCGTGCCGGCCTATGCGCTTTCGTCAAGCGCGCTGTTGCCGGCCCCGCTGGCGGTGCCGCTCGGTATCGTCATCGTGGTCAGCGGCTCGCTCTATTTCGCCGACCGGCTGATGAAGACGTCCGATCATTATTTCCGCGGGTTTCCGGCGCTGTGGAACCTGGCGGCTTTTTATCTGTTCCTGCTGCGGCCGGCGCCGTGGCTCGGGGCAGTCGCGATCGCGGGACTGGCGGCGCTCACTTTCGTGCCGTTTCACGTTCTCCATCCGGTACGGATCGCCCATTGGCGCGCAGTGACCGTGGTCGCGCTTCTGTCATGGACAGCGCTTGCGATTTTCGCGATAGCAAAACATCTACACCCCGGCACGTGGGCTGTCGCCGGCCTGTGCGTTTTGGCAATCTATTTCGTCGGCGTCGGGTTTTTGCGCCGCCATCACCCATAGTAAAGGAGCAAGCTTCGTGGCTCGACCCGTTCTGTTGATCGCCGGCGGCGGCCGGGGCATCGGCGCATCGACGGCGCGGCTGGCCGCCGAACGCGGCTACGACGTCGCCATCAACTACCTGCGCAACGCCGAAGCAGCGGCCGAGGTCGCCGCGGCGGTGAAGCAATCCGGCGGCAAAGCCGTCACCCTGCAAGGCGACATGGCCAAGGAAGCCGACATTT
>JBAQHW010000262.1:0-2842 GCA_049288525.1 Xanthobacteraceae bacterium | reverse complement strand
GTACCCCGCGCATCGCCGGCCGGCTGTTGCGCCGCGTGCGCGATTTCGCCTCCGTCGACGGCGCGCCGGCGATCAATCGCGCGGTGGCCGACAAGGCGCTGGCGGCGCTCGAAGTCGACGGAGTTGGGCTCGACGCCATGGATCGCCGTTACCTTAAGACCATAGTGGAAAATTATGCGGGCGGCCCGGTCGGCGACGAGACGCTCGCCGCGGCACTGTCGGAGCCGCGCGACGCCATCGAAGACATCATCGAGCCGTATCTGATCCAGTGCGGGCTATTGCAAAGGACGCCGCGCGGCCGGCTCGTCACCGGCCACGGCTTCCGTCACCTCGGCTTGCCGGAACCCAAGCGCGATCCGGCGCAGTTCGGATTGTTCAATGGCGACGAGAATGAATGATGGCGTCCGCTTTGCTGGAGGAAATGCGGCGCAATCCAGCCGGCGATTGGCGAATAAGCGATATTGAAACGTTATGCCGGAACTGCGGCGTCAATTTCCGGTTCGGTAAGGGCTCACATGCCACAATCCATCGCCCGGCGGCCCGCGAAATCTTGACGATACCGGCGCGTCGGCCGATCAAGCCGGTCTACATTCGCAAACTCGTACGCTATATTGATACGTACGGAGCCGGTCGATGAAACTCGAATACGCAGTGCGGATTGAGCGTTTGGCGGAGAGCGTTGGCGGGGGGTATCTCGCGGTCGTGCCCGATCTGCCTGGCTGCATGTCCGATGGTGGAACGCCGGAAGAGGCATTGAAAAGCGTCCAGGAAGCTATCGAATCCTGGATTGAGACCGCCAAGGAATCAAAACTCGATATTCCACGGCCGACCCCGCCGCTGGAAAAAGTTGGTTGATACGTGCCACAGACCTACGAAGGCGGTTGCCATTGCGGCCGGGTGCGCTTTCGCGTCACCGCCGATCTCGACCGCGTCACCGAGTGCAATTGCTCGATCTGCGCCAAGAAGGGATTCTTGCATCTCATCGTGGCGCCGGAGCGGTTCGAGCTGCTCAGTGGTAAGGATGCGCTGGCAACGTACCGCTTCAATACCGGCACGGCGCAGCACACCTTCTGCGCCACCTGCGGCATTCATCCGTTCTACGTGCCGCGCTCCGATCCCGATAAGATCGACGTCAATGTGCGCTGTCTCGACGGCGTCGACTTGGCTGCGATAAAACTCCATTCGTTCGATGGCCGGCATTGGGAAGAGGCCATGGGCGAGCGGGTGCCATGGAGATAGCGGATTGGAGCGCTCTCGCTTTCATGATAAGGACTTTGCCGTGAAATCGACCAGTGAAAAGGCGGCTGAAGCGCTCGAACTGCTCCCCGAGGAAATGCGGGAGCCTGCCGTTGCCTATCTGCTCGAGCAAGCGGAAAAATTTCGCGCGCTGAAGGAACAGGTCGCTGAGGGTTTAGCTGATGTCGCGGCGGGGCGCGTATCAAAGTGGGATTTTGATGAGTTCCTGCGCCAAGCGCACACGCCGAATGTCGAGCAGTCTTCGGGATAGACATTGTCGCCGGACTGCCCGAGAGTCGTCATGCTCGGCCTTGTGCCGGGCATCCACGTCTTAGGGGGCGGATGACAGCTAAAGTCGTGGATGGCCGGAACAAGTCCGGCCATGACGCAGCAGAGAATCGCAATCGAAGTAGTTCTGAAGAATTCTATCGATGAATGATCCGCACCACGTTCGTCTCGACGGCGAAATCCGCGACGGCCGCCATGTGCTGACGGTGCGGGTCTATTACGAAGACACCGATTTCACCGGCATCGTCTATCACGCCAATTATCTGCGCTACATGGAGCGCGGCCGCACCAATCATTTGCGGCTCCTTGGCGCCGATCACCGCGCGCTGTTCGAGGCGACGGAGAAGGAGACGCCGGGCTTCGCCTTCGTGGTGCGCTCGATGACCCTCGATTTTCTCAAACCCGCCCGCATGGACGACGTGCTTGCGGTCATCACCGAGCCGGAAGAGGTGAAGGGCGCGTCGATCACGCTCTACCAGCGCGTCATGCGCGGCGAGGATTTATTGGTCGAGGCCCATGTCCGTGTCGCTTTCATCTCCGGCGGTCGGGCGCGGCCGATCCCGAAGCCGCTGCGCATCGCCATGAAGGCGGATCAGGAGGCCGCGCAGGTTTGAACGCCGTTTCAGAAATCGGGTTCTTCGCCAGCGCTTGCTTCCTATATTTGCGTCATGAGCGATATTTGTTTTGCATTATTCGACACGGCAATCGGCCGCTGCGGCATTGTCTGGAGCGAGCGCGGCGTCGCCCGAGTCGGTTTTCCGGAAAGAAGCGAGCGCGCAACGCGGCAGCGTCTCCTTCGCCGCTTTCCCGACGCGCGCGGAATAGCGCCGCCGCCACAGATACAGCGCGCGATCGATGACATCGCCGCCTTACTCGCAGGCGAGCGGCGGGACCTCACGCATGTGCGGATCGACACCGCGGACCTACCGGAATTCAACCGGCGGGTCTACGCGGTCGCGCGCGGCATTCCGCCGGGTACGACATTATCCTACGGCGAAATCGCCGAGCGGCTCGGCGACAAGGCTTTGGCACGGGATGTCGGGCAAGCTCTTGGGCAAAATCCGCTTCCGATCATTGTGCCGTGTCACCGTGTACTCGCGGCCGGCGGCAAGATGGGCGGCTTTTCTGCGCCTGGCGGCATCGAGACCAAGCTGCGTTTGCTGGAGATCGAGCAGGCGCAGCCGGGCGGTCCGACCCTGTTCGATCATCTGCCACTGACCGCCTTGCCGCCGGCGAGGAGTCGCGCGCGCTAGTGGTCCGATACTAACATTCGCACCCCTGTCCGGCATGCCATTATGCGAATGTTAGAATCAAAGGA
>JBAQHW010000261.1:0-2638 GCA_049288525.1 Xanthobacteraceae bacterium | reverse complement strand
TGCGGCTGATCGCCGACCGCGAGGTCATCGGCAAAGTGGTGGTGACGCCGTGACATCTCCCCCGCCCGCCGACCTCACTCTCGAGCAAATCCAGGCGATCGTTACCCGCGCGCCGTTTCATCAATGGCTCGGCCTTAGCGTTGTCGCGGCCGGCGACGACTCGATCGAGATCAAGGCCACATGGCGCGAGGAATGGGTGGTCAACACCGAGCGCCGCTATACCCACGGCGGCATTCTCGCCGCCTTGATCGATCTCGCTGCCGATTGGGCGATGGTGAAGACGACCGGGCGTGGCGTGCCGACCATCGACCTGCGCGTCGATTATCATCGGCCGGCGATGCCCGGCGATCTCGTCGCCCACGGCAAAGTGGTGCGCGCCGGATCGCAATTCGCCACCGCCGAGGCGAAAATCTTCGACCTGCACGGCAAGTTGATTGCCAGCGGCCGCGGCACCTATTTCACCGCACCGCCGGCGGCGGCGAAGCAGACCTGAAACGTGTCACCGTCATTGCGAGCGATAGCGAAGCAATCCAGAGCCGTTGGCTCAGTGCCGGGAAGCTGGATTGCTTCGTCGCTTACACTCCTCGCAATGACGGAGCGTTGGCCAATCGGTTTTGAGCCATGACTCAATTCATCAATCTCGGCGATCTCATCCCGCGCGATCGCGATCTCTTCAAGATCGCGATTATCGATCTTGGCGGCGAGGACGGTCCGCGCGAATTTTCTTTTGCCGCGCTCGACACAATAGCGAACGGCGTGGCACGGGCACTCACGCAGCGCGGATTTTCACGCGGCGACCGCATCGGCATTCTTTCGCTCAACTGCACCGAATATCTCGCCGCCTATTACGGCATCATGCGCGCCGGCCTTGTCGCGGTGCCGGTGAATTTCAAGTTTCCGCGTGCGACCATCGATTTCATTTTGCGCGACGCCGGTGCCAGACTGGTGTTCTGCGATGCGCCGCGCGCCAAAGAATGTCCGGATGATATTCCGCAGGTGATTTTCGGCGAGGCATTCGACACCTTCCTTGATTCCGGCCCGTTTGCCGCCGTCGCGCCGCAGCCGGACGAGCCGGCGATGATCCTCTACACCTCCGGTTCGACCGGAACGCCGAAAGGCGTCGTGCTGTCGCACCAGAGCCATATCTGGGTGGTGGAGACGCGGCTTGCGCCCGGGCTCGACCGCCAACGCTATCTGATCGCGGCGCCGCTCTATCACATGAACGCGCTCGCTTTGGCCAAGCTCGCCTGCGCCGCGCGCGCCAGCATCGTGCTGCTGCCGCAGTTTTCCGCGTCGGCCTATATCGAAGCGATCGGCCGCTACCGCTGCAGCTTTCTCACCGCCGTGCCGCCGATGATCGCCATGATGCTGCGCGAGACCGAGGTTTTGGCGCGCACCGATTTGTCCAGCGTGCAATTCGTGCGCATGGGCTCGGCACCGGTGAGCGCCAGCCTGATGGCGGCGCTGCACGCGGCGCTGCCGCAGGCCGCGGCGACCAATGCTTACGGCACGACTGAAGCCGGGCCGGTGGTGTTTGGCCCGCATCCTGCAGGCTTGCCGCAGCCCGAGCTTTCGGTCGGCTATCCGCATGCCAAGGTGGCGCTGCGGCTTGCCGGCGGCGACGCCAATCAAGGCGTGCTGGAAATGAAAAGTCCGGCGCTGATGAACGGCTATCACAACCGGCCGGACGTGACGCCGCCGCTGACCGAAGACGGCTACTACATCACCGGCGACGTGTTCCGCCGCGACGACAACGGATTCTATTATTTCGTCGGCCGCACCGACGACATGTTCGTCTCCGGCGGCGAGAACATCTATCCGGCTGACGTCGAGCGCATGCTGGAGCGCCACGCCGGCGTGGCGCAGGCAGCGGTGGTGCCGATCGACGACGACATCAAGGGCCAGAAGCCGGTCGCCTTCGTCATCCGCAAGCCCGGCACGGCCGCCGACGACGACGAGATCAAGCGCTTTGCGCTGGCGCACGCGCCGGCTTACGCGCACCCGCGCTTCGTCTGGTTCGTCGACGACTTGCCGCTCGCTTCGACCAACAAGCTCGACCGCACGGCGTTGCGGAGGATGGCAGCGGAGCGGCTGGGAAACATATAACCCTCGTCATTGCGAGGAGCGAAGCGACGAAGCAATCCAGAACGGCTTGCGCAGAACGAGCGGCCCCTGGATTGCTTCGCTCCGCTCGCAATGACGAGGTTAATTCGTGGACGCCATCGCCGCATTCACCGTCTTGCCCGGCCACTTGCACAGGTCGGCGATGATGCATTTTTCGCACAACGGACGCCGCGCCACGCAGGTGTAGCGGCCATGCAGGATCAGCCAGTGATGGGCGTGCAACAGGTATTTCTTCGGCACCACTTGCATCAGCTTCTGTTCGACCTCGAGCGGCGTCTTGCCGGGCGCCAGCCCGGTGCGGTTGCCGACGCGGAAGATGTGAGTATCGACGGCGATGGTTGGTTCGCCGAACGCGACATTGAGCACGACGTTTGCGGTCTTGCGCCCGACGCCGGGCAAGGCTTCCAGCGCATCGCGGTCGTGCGGCACCTGCCCGCCATGCTGTTCGACCAGCATGTGCGACAGCGCGACCACGTTCTTTGCTTTGGTGCGGAAAAGTCCGATGGTCTTGATC